>CAYTXF010000020.1:24022-35847 GCA_964440745.1 uncultured Bacteroides sp. | reverse complement strand
TGATTTTCGTAAATTCGTAGATTCTCGTCAAAACACATAGAATTCGTCTTGAGCCGTATCTTTCATTCGGTACCCTGTCTACATCTGCCACAACACACTTTTCCCAATAAGCCTACGCGCATGTGGGCGCACATTTAGGCTGCAAATAGTGTATTTAGATGGGTTGACAGTGATTTCTGAGGAAACTTTATGCAAAGTTAAACACTTTTTCTTAAATAACAAAATTTATGCAGCAATGTTGTAACTCAAAGACAAATAAAATGGAAAAAAAAGACCAATCGGTTGTCTCACGACAACCGATTGGTCTAAAAATCTAATCCTATGAAAAAACTAATTCTTTTTGCCTTGCTTCTTTCTGCTGTTTGTACATATAAGACAATCGGCGAGAGAAGATTGTTCGCAAGTATATTACTTTTAAACAAATTTAACAATGTTCTCAACGGGGTCCTCCACCTGGGGGTGGTCCTCCGGGGCCTCCACCTGGGCCGCCCCAGCGCCGGCGATTGCGGCTTTCTGGCTCGTTGCCCTGACCGAAGGTATTAAACCGGTAGGATACCGTTACCATAAAATAACGTGTCAAACTGTTATATATTGCATCCTGTATGTAATTTGTTGAAATATTTCTTTGCACGTTGCTGCGTTGCTGCAGCAGGTCTTGTGCCGTAACTGACAGTGTAAGAGTGCGATCGCGCAAAAATTGGTAGGAAATTGTGGCATTCCACATCCATTCATTTTTATTGTATCCTTCGCCATATCCTCGGTTGGCGCTGTATGCCAGGTCAGTGTTGAGCACCAAGCCGAAGGGGGTGTAGTAGGTGCCATTGAATCGGCCGCCAAAACTGTGCACTGTGCGGTTGTTGGATGTTTGCACATTGCTATGAGTGGTCTGTAGGCTGTAGTTGGGCCGGAGTTCGAGCTCGACATTGTCGGGGCGCCAGGCTACGCCGAAACTTTCGTTGAGGCTGAAGTTGCCGGTGTTATTCTTCACTCCGTTGACATAGCCCACCTGGTGATTGTAGCCAAGGGCCAAATGGTTGTTGAAGGTGAAAGCCTTGTTGCGGAATGGGAACGATATCATGTTGAAGGCGTTGATCGAGTACACGCCATTGACATTCTCATACGTAGTGTACTGGCCGCCAGTCTCAGAGTTGAAGGTGGTGCGCTGCACAATAGAGTTTTGAGTCATCGAGGCCCTGAACATGGTCATGATAGCGCGCTGGGCTTCGGGATTGAAGTCCTGGAAGCGCCCCATGAGGTTGTGGGTGAACGAGGGTTTCAGGTCCGGGTTACCTTGCACGATGTTGAGGGGGTTGCTGACATCGGCCACAGGCTGGAGTTGGGTCATCGACGGCTGTGACGAGCGTCCATTGTAATCGATGTGCATCGAGCGCGTGTTGGACATCTTCCAGCGATAGCGCATGTATGGAGCATAATTCCACACCCAGCGACGCGGAATCGACTTGGCATCGTTGATCAGGTCGGTCGACTTTGACATCTGGGGCACCAGCGAGAGGCCTACGTCGAGATTCTGAGATTTCGACACATGCTTAAAGCCCACGCGTATGTCCTGATTCATGTAGTTGTTGCGGAAGCGGTTGCTGAGTTCCTCGTTGAGCACCTCGTCGGTGCTGATCACGGGGTTGCCCTCCCAGCCATCGGGGAATGTCACCGGATGGTCATAGGTAAGCTTGTCGGCATTGTTCCAGCGGTACTGGAATTGGTAAGCAAAGGTGAGGAAATTGCCTTTCTTGACATCGCCGATGGGCTCGGTCCATGTCAGGCGTGAGGAGAAGGTGTTGCTCCAAGTATGGTTGTTGGCGAATTGGTCGTAGAGATCAATCGAGTCGTTAAGGAGATAGAATTGGTTCCAACTGTAGGTGTTGGTCTTTTCCCTGACATTGCTTGTGCGGATGTTGGCCATGATAGAGAACGAGCGGCCGCGATGACGCTTGAAATTGTGGTTGTAGATCAGGCGAGTGCCAAATTCGAATGAATGGCCGTCGCTCGACATCTGGTTGATGCTCTTGTTGACTTGGCGCCCTCGCTGGTCACTGTTGGGAATGCCAGCATAGGTGTTGCTAAGTTCGTCGCTCTCGCTGTCGCTGTAATTGAGCGAAATGTTGGGGCGCACCTCCAGGGTATTGAATGAGTCAGGTTTCCACATTATGCGGAAGTCAGCGCGTATGTTGTCGCCCTTGTCAAGGGTGTTCTTCTGGCTGTCGTAGTAGGATGTGGAGTCGGTGAACAGGTATTGGCGGCTTTGCTTTGTGCGGGTGTCGCGCTTGCTGTGGCTGTACATGATGTCACCGCCCACGCGGAAGATTTCTTCGTTGCCGACATTGAAGTTAACGCCGAATGCACGCGAGGTGGTGATGCCGTTGCTGCCCCCGAATCTCTGGAAGCGGCTGGCACCGCCATCGGTGAAGTTGAGGTCGTTGACATTATTGGCTCCTCCGATGAATGTTATTTGGTTGCCATTCCAGAATCGGTTGATGTTGAAGGAGCCCTTGTAGCGTTCGTCGGTGCCGTAGCCGGCCTCGACGTTGCCGAACCATCCGTTCTTCATGCCCTCTTTTACCGATAGATTGATCACAGTTTCATCCTCGCCGTCATCCACGCCGGTAAGGCGCGCCAAGTCGCTCTTGCGGTCGATCACTTGCAGTTTCTCTATCATGTTGACTGGCAGGTTCTTGGATGCCACCTTCGGGTCGTCGCTGAAAAATTCCTTGCCGTCGACCAGAATCTTAGAGATTTCCTTTCCGTTGTGGGTGATTTTGCCTTCGCTGTCTACCTCTACGCCAGGCAGGCGCTTGAGCAGATCCTCAACCACGGCATTGGGCTGGGTTTTGTAGCTGTCGGCATTGAATTCAACAGTGTCCTCCATCACCTTGATGGGAGTTTTGATGCCGGTTACTGTCAGATCCTTGAGCACCAAAGCGTTCTCAGCCAGTTTGATAGTGCCCAGGCTGAGATTCTGTTTCACCTCGATGTTCTTGTAGACCGGACTGTAGCCCACGTAGGATGTCTCCAGGATGTAGCTGCCTTTTGCCACATCCGAGATGTCAAATCGGCCATTGTCGTTGGTGATGGCCCCTTTCACAGCGGTGCTGTCCTTAAGTGTAAGAACACGCACAGTGGCCTTGGGCATGGGAGAATCCGTCTCATCGATCACAGTGCCCTTAATGTTATACGCATTTGCAATTGCAAACCCAAGTAAACATGCCACAAAGAGAATTATTTCATTTTTCATGTCGCAAAATTAGCAATTAAAAGTAAGGCCAACCAAACGTTAAAGGAAATTTAAATAAATAAAACCGACCATTAAATAATTTTTGCCAACCTTAACATGAAAATTACAAGATAGGGAGTGACAAGCGACAAGTGACAAGTTACAAGTGGGGAGTGACAAGTTACAAGTGACAAGTGACAAGCGCCATCCGGATGGCAACTTGTAACTTGTAACTTGTCACTTGTCACTCCCTACTTGTCACTAGTCACTTGTAACTTGTCACTCAGAATCAGGCGAGCTCTGCCTCGATTGAGGTGGCTTCGGCGGGGGCCGGAGCAGCGCTCTCGGCTGTCACGGCCTCCAGGCGCTTCATGATGCTGAAGATGAAGAGAGCGGCCAGCAGGCAGAGGCCTACCAGGATGCTCCACAGCACCGGCATCGATACCTTGCCCCACAGCAGCATGGGGATTGAGGTCAGATAGTTGCCCACGGCAGCAGCCAGGAACCAGCAGCCCATCATGGCGCCCTTGTACTTAGGCGGAGCCACCTGGGTCACAAACGAGGCTCCGATCGGCTGGAGCAGCAGTTCGGATATCACCATTATAAGATATGTGAGCATCAGCCAATTGGGCGATGCCCAGCCCGACACGGCTCCGTTGGGGCTCACAGTGCATCCCAGCGAGGCGAAAATCATCACCACGAAGGCTACGCCCAGCATCACCATGCCGTAGCCGATCTTGCGGGGAGCCGAGGGCTCCTTGCCGCGCTTGCCAAGCCAGGTGAATATGGCCAGGAATACCGGCGTGAAGGCCACTACATAGAATGGGTCGAATTGCTGGTATATCTGAGGCTGGATGGCTGTGACGGGATTGGGAGTCTCGCTGTAGATCCATGCGATCACGCCTATGCATGCCGCCAAGATCACCCCCGAAACGATGCGGCTCTTGGCCTTCTTGTTCTGGAAGAGCCCGAACAGGGCAAACACTCCCACTGCAATTACCAGCAGAGCCCATACGTTGAATCCGATGCGGGTGATGCCTCCGCACTCCGACGCTGTGCAATTCTCGGCAAAGAGGGTGAGGGTGGCGCCATTTTGCATGTAGATCATCCAGAAGAAAATCACTACGCCGAACACCAGGAACAGAGCCACCATGCGGCTGCGCGTCTGCTGGGGAGTAAGTTCGGGATAATTGGTGGCAGCGGCCGACTTCTTGGAACCGCCACGGTCGATGCACACATGCTTGAATGTGCGATGGCCCACAGCATAGATTACATAGCTGAGGATTACTGAAGCGAAAGCCACGGCGAATGTGTAGCCATAGCCTGTGCTGAGGGCATCCATGTAGGCGGTGCACCACTCGGTGAGATTGGCACTGCCGGCATATTGCTGCACTATGGCCAACTGCTCGGCCGAGAGGGTGCCTCCGGCGAGCACTGTGTTGCAAATGCCGGGAATGGCTCCGTTGTAAACAAAGCCATTGACCTGCAGCGAGTATTCAGAGAGCCAAGTAGCCATCATGGGAGCGAACAGGGCGCCCAGGTTGAATATCATGTAGAAGATATTGAAGCCATTGTCGCGCTGCTGCTGATAGCGGGGCTCATTGTAGAGGTCTCCGATGAGCACCTGGATGTTGCCCTTGAATAGGCCGGTGCCAATGGCTATCAGGCCCAGGCCGGCCACAAGCATCGTGATGGCCTCGCCGCTGCGAAAACCGCTTGGCAGAGCGATCACCAGGTAGCCGACAGCCATGATGGCCATGCCCAGGATCACGCACTTGTTGTAACTCCAGCGGTCGGCGATCATGCCGCCGAACATTGGCAGGAAGTACGACACGCCCAGGAAGAGGCCATAGATCTGTCCCACCACCGCTTCGTCCAAGCCGAATTTCGATTTCAGGAACAGCACCAGCACTGCCAGCATCGTATAATATCCGAATCGCTCGCCAGTGTTGGCGAGCGAAAGGAAATATAGTCCGGTAGGTTGATTCTTAAACATATACTTTGGATTTGGGATTTAGGATTTGGGATTTGGACCTAAATCCTAAATCCCAAATCCTAAAGACTAATTTGTTACACGTTCGAGCCAGCGTAGCATGCCGAACATTGTGCCCATCGAAATCAGGCAGACGGCGGCAAACACTGTCCAGGCCAGCCACAGAGGCCAATTGTCATACATCAGCGGGCCAATCCACAATAGAAGGTTACCCACCGCTGTTGCGCCAAGCCACAAGCCCTGGCAAAGACCCTGCATGTGCTTGGGGGCCACTTTCGACACAAAACTCAAGCCAAGAGGCGAGATGAAGAGTTCGGCCACGGTCATGAAGAAATAGAATAGGATGAGTACCCAGGGCCCTACCTTCATGGCCTCGCGTGTGGCTTCGGCTATGCTGCGGAATTCGTCGCCCGAGGGATAATTCATGCATATGCTTATGATTACCAGGAAGATGTAGCCAATGGCAGCAATGCCCATGCCGATGCCAATCTTCTTGGGGGTGGAGATTACCTGGCCCTTGCGCTGAAGAGCGGCGAAATACCATATGATCACCGGTGTAAGCACAATCACAAAGAATGGGTTGATGGCCTGCCAGATTTCAGGCGCAATCGACTTGGTCACCACGAAGTCGCGGGCAAACAGAGAGAGCGAGGTGCCGTTCTGGTGGAATGAGAACCAGAAGAACACTGCGATGCCAAGCACTGCGAAGAGAGCGTACATGCGCTGGCGTATTTCGTTGGCCATGGCGCGCTTCTCCTCGGGAGTATAGTCCTGAGTGACAACTGCCTCTTTCTTGGCGGGGTTGGGCAGCCCATTCTTGGTGCCGAGGAAGATGCAGAGTGAAATCAGCATGGCAGCCACAGAAGCGAAGAACGAATAGTGCACGCCGGTGTTGAACACAGTCAGATATTCGGTGCAGAACTGCTGCACTGATGCCCAAGCGCTGTTGACAGTGATGGCAGCATGAGGAGCAGCCTGGGTGAGGAGTGCCCAGAAGTTCTCGGCATTCTCCATATTCATATTGTCAGTGACCGAGAGGGCCTGATGGCAGAGAGCGGGGAAGTCGGCATTGTAGACCATACCGTTGGTGCCCAGCCACCAAGAGCGCAGCAGGGGAGCCACAAAGGGAGCCACCAAGCCGCCAATGTTGATGAACACATAGAATATTTGGAAGCCTGAGTCGCGCTTGTCGGCGTATTTGGGATTGTCGTAGAGCTGGCCCACGATGGCTTGCAGATTGCCCTTGAAGAGGCCGTTGCCGAAGGCTATCAGGAACAGGGCCACGCATGTGAGCACCAGAATGCCTGTCATATGCTGAAAATCAGCCCCAAATACTGGAATGGCCAGGATGATGTATCCGCAGGTCATTATTATCAAACCCCAGATGATGGTGCCCTTGTAGTTCATTGTCTTATCAGCAATGATACCGCCTACAAGGCTCAGAATGTAGATGCCAGCGTAAAATACGCTGTAAATGATGGTGGCCGTAGGGCCGTCAAGGCCGAACTTTGAGCACAGGAACAGCACGAGCACGGCATTCATGATATAATAGCCAAATCGCTCTCCCATGTTGCTCAACGCGGCGGGGATTAACCCCTTGGGTTGGTCTTTGAACATGATTGGTTAATTATTTAATTATTTTTTTTGTGTTATGACAGATGGTATTAAATTTGTGTGTGGCAAATTTAGCGATTTTATCGGAAATTTTCTCAATTTCTCAACAATAAATCTTACCTTTGCGCTGATTTTTCTGCCAATAGGCAGCCACTAACCACAAATCAAGGTAAAAAGAAGATTAAAAATGTCGACAAATACTGTAGATGACAAGCGCAAAGTGACCACCGCGCGCCTTATCGAAATGAAACGCCGGGGCGAGAAAATCGCCTGCCTCACCGCTTATGACTACTCGATGGCCAAACTGATCGATCAGGCTGGCATGGACCTGATCCTGGTGGGCGACTCAGCCTCGAATGTGATGGCTGGCAACATGACCACCCTGCCCATAACCCTGGACCAGATGATCTACCATGCCAAGAGCGTGGTCAAGGGCGTGACGCGCGCCTTGGTGGTGTGCGACATGCCGTTCGGCACCTACCAGGGCAACAGCAAGGAGGCCCTCTCCAATGCCATCCGCATCATGAAGGAGAGCCATGCCGAGGCTGTGAAACTTGAGGGCGGCAGCGAGATTCGCGAAAGCATCGAGCGCATCCTCTGCGCCGGCATCCCGGTGATGGGCCATCTTGGCCTTACGCCGCAGAGCATCAACAAATTTGGCACCTACGCCGTGCGCGCCAAGGAAGAGGCTGAGGCAGAGAAACTGATCTCCGACGCTCACTTGCTCGAAGAATTGGGATGCTTCGCCATGGTCATCGAAAAAGTGCCAGCGTCGCTGGCAGCCCGCGTAGCCAAGGAGGTGTCAATTCCCATTATCGGCATCGGGGCTGGCAACGGCTGCGACGGCCAGATCCTGGTGATGCACGACATGCTTGGCATCAATCAGGGATTCTCTCCCAAATTCCTGCGCCGCTACGCCGACCTTGACAATGTCATCAATGGCGCTGTCAGCCAGTATATCGACGATGTGAAAAACATCGACTTCCCCAACGAAAAAGAACAATATTAAGGTCTTCATGGTCTTCATGGTCTTCGTGGTCTCCAGGACCGAAGACCACGAAGACCACGAAGACCATGAAGACCAAAGACAATAATGAGGTTAGTAATACAGCGAGTGAGCGAGGCCAGCGTGAGCATCGGTGGCCAGAAGCATAGTGAGATCGGGCGCGGCCTGATGGTGCTGGTGGGCGTGGAGCAGGGCGACACCATGGCCGACATGGAATGGCTGGCTGCCAAGACAGCCGCTCTGCGCATCTTCCCCGACGCCAATGGCGTGATGAATGTGTCGATTGCCGATGTGGAGGATGCCCGGGTGATGGCAGTGAGCCAGTTCACCCTGACGGCCAGCACCAAGAAGGGCAATCGGCCCAGTTACATACGCGCCGCCGGCCACGATCTGGCGGTGCCCCTCTACGAGGCCTATTGCCAAAAGATGGAGGAGCTTTTGGGTCGACCAGTGGCCCGTGGCGTCTTCGGGGCCGACATGCAGGTTGCCCTGGTCAACGATGGCCCCGTGACCATCATCATCGACTCCCGATTGAAGGAATAATCCTTGGCAACTGTCTGCGAGAATGCAATATTAGCAATTTTTGTTTGTGAATTTTAGGATTTATTATTAAATTTGCAGAATAATAGTTGCTATATCAATCTAACAATTCAATCAACCACAATGAAATTGCGCACAATAGCGTTGCTCGCGATAGCTGCGACAACTTTGGCTGGGCAGGCACTGCCCGTGAGAAGGGAAGCTCGCCAGGTTACTCAGCCTGATGGCACCACCTTGACCCTCACTCCAGTCGGAGATGAGATGGTTCACTATCTTCTTACCGATGATAATCAAATAGTGCTCCCCGACGGAGGGGCGTTCTATTTCGCCCAGATTGCCGCTGATGGCACTCTGGCGCCTTCTGCTGTGTTGGCATCCGACTCCGACAAGAGGTCCAATGTGCAGGCACAATACCTCTCGCGTCTCAATCAGGAATCGATGCGCCAGGCTGTCCAGGCCACTCGCCAGGATACCTGGATGGCTAAGGCCCTGCAGGCTGCTGAGTCTGAGGATGAACCCGCTGGCATGTCACGCGCCTCGAGCGATCGCCCATGGGAAGGACTTGGGCGGATGACCAGTCGCGTTTTCCCCACCACCGGCTCGCCAAAGAGTATGGTAATCTTGGTGGAATACCAGGATGTAAAGTTCACTCAGTCCGACGACGATACTTTTGAGTACTTCAATAATCTTCTCAATCAAGATGGTTTCTCTATGGAAAATGGCACAGGCAGCGCCTGCGACTATTTCCGCGATGCATCCAATGGAGCATTCGAACCCATTTTTGACCTTTACGGCCCCGTGACTCTGCCTCAGAACCGAGCATATTATGGCGGCAACCAGGGCAACCAGACCGATGTCAACGTAGGCTACATGATCAAGGACGCCGTAGATATCCTCTACGAGGAGGGTGTGGATTTCGCTCAATATGACACCGACGGCAATCGCCGCGTCGACAATGTGTTTATCTACTACGCAGGCATCGGCGAGGCACAGGCCTATCCCTCTGAGCCCGACGCTGTATGGCCCCACAACTACGAGATGCGCTACTATGCCAGCACCTTGGGCTTCGGCAACGCCATGCTCGGATATAAGGTGGGCAATGTGTATGTCAACAACTATGCATGCAGCAGCGAGTTGACAACCAGCTCTACCTTCCCCTACAATCAGATCCTCGATGGCATCGGCACATTTGTCCACGAGTTCTCACACGTGATGGGACTCCCCGATCTTTATGACATCTACTACGAGGTGCCCGACGGCACTACTCCGGGCAGATGGTCGGTGCTCGATCAAGGCCCGTACAACAACAACAGCCGCACTCCTCCCACATATTCGTCGTATGAGCGCAATGCCCTGGGATGGATCGATCTGATTCAGCTCAACGAGAGCCAGGAGCTTACAATCGAAAATCTGCTTGACTCCAACACAGCTTATGTGGCCACAACCGATGTGAGCAACGAGTTCTATCTGTTCGAAAACCGCCAGCGCATCTCAGGCACCTGGGATCAGTATTTGCCCTACCGTGGCATGCTGGTATGGCATATCGATTACAAGAAGAGCGTATTCAACAACAACAAAGTCAACATCGATGCCAGCCATCAGTATGTCGACCTGGTTGAGGCAAGCAAAGTATCCGACTACTCAATACCGTTCCCAGGATCGAGAAATGTCACCAAGTTCACACCCACTTCCAACCCGGCATTTGTGAGCTGGAGCGGAGCAAGTTGCGAATTGGAACTGACCAACATCGCAAATGAGATCTACGAACCCGTGTATCTCACCGTGACCTATACCGGAGCCGGCATTAGCGATGTCACCATGGACAATGGAGTGCGCATCGTAGTCGACGGCCTCAGCGTGAAGGTCGACGAAGGCGCTGACGCTCAGATCTATGATCTGACCGGTCGCCTGGTGGCTTCTGGCCAAGGCACTCTCCAAGTGCCCGCTGCCGGCATCTATCTGGTGCGTTCGGCCAACGCCACTACAAAAATAGCAGTACGATAATAAAAGATAAAAAGCTAAAAAGATTAAAAAGATTAAAAAATCATTTGGAAAGATTAATTTTACAGATTAAGTCTGTGTGACGCCGATTTAATCTGCTGAGGGGATGGCTCGCGAAAGTGAACCATCCCCTTTGGTATGGGGTTATATCTAATAGGATAAGATTACACGTTTATGTCAACCAAAATTACACCAAAAGCAGCGCTCGACTACCATGAATATCCGCAGCCGGGCAAAATCGAAGTAGTGCCCACAAAACCCTACTTTTCGCAGTATGACCTGGGCTTGGCTTACTCGCCGGGCGTGGCCTATCCGTGTCTTGAAATCGAAAAGAACCCCACCGACGCTTACCGATATACCGATAAGGGCAACCTTGTGGCTGTCATCAGCAATGGCACTGCCGTGCTTGGCCTTGGCGACATTGGAGCCCAGGCCGCAAAGCCTGTGATGGAAGGCAAGGCCCTGCTCTTCAAAATATTCGGAGCCCTTGACAGCTTTGACATCGAAATCGACGAGAAGGATCCCGACAAACTGGTGGATGCCATAAAGGCAATGGCGCCCACATTTGGCGGCATCAACCTTGAGGACATCAAGGCCCCGGAATGCTTCCGCATCGAGGAGAGACTTAAGGCCGAATGCGACATCCCGGTGATGCACGACGACCAGCACGGCACCTCGGTGATCACATCGGCAGCCCTCATCAATGCCGCTGAGCTCCAGGGCAAGAAACTCGATCAACTCAAGGTGGTGGTCGACGGAGCCGGAGCCGCCGCCATCATGTGCACGCGCCTCTATGTAAAGCTGGGCGTGAAGCGCGACAATATAATAATGTGTGACAGCAAGGGCGTGATCCGCGCTGACCGCCATGACTTGACTCCCCAAAAAGCGGAATTCGCCACCTCGGCCGACATCCATACTCTGGAGGAGGCCGTAAAGGGGGCCGACGTGTTCTTAGGCCTTTCTGTGGGAGGAGTGTTCACCAAGGAAATGGCCAAGGAAATGGCGCCTAAGCCCATTATCTTCGCTTTGGCCAATCCCGACCCCGAGATTACATATGAGGATGCCAAGGAGGCGCGCCCTGATGCCATCGTGGCCACCGGCCGCAGCGACTATCCCAATCAGGTCAACAATGTCTTGGGGTTCCCCTACATCTTCCGTGGCGCTCTCGATTGCGGAGCCACAGATATCAACGATGACATGAAATTGGCAGCAGCCCGAGCTATAGCCCTGTTGGCTCGCGAGCCGGTGCCCGACAAGGTGCTCAAGGCATACAATCTCAAGGAACTTGCCTATGGTCCGGATTACATACTGCCAAAACCCCTGGATACTCGGCTGATAGCCAAGGTGTCGCCTGCAGTGGCAGCGGCCGCAATGGCGAGCGGAGTGGCTCGGCGCCCCATCGAGGATATGGAAAAATATGTGAAATCCCTGATGCACAGGAT
>CAYTXF010000020.1:23556-23922 GCA_964440745.1 uncultured Bacteroides sp. | reverse complement strand
CTCGGCGCCCCATCGAGGATATGGAAAAATATGTGAAATCCCTGATGCACAGGATCGCTGACCACTCGCATTTCGTGTGCAAGATACCAATGATATAAGTGACAAGCTACAAGCTATTAGTTACAAGCTACAAGTGACAAGTGACAAGTGACAAGTTACAAGTGACAAGTTACAAGTGACAAGTTACAAGTGACAAGCTACAAGTTACAAGTGACAAGCTAATAGTAATGGATAACAAACTGCATCAATTGGTCACTTGTCACTTGTCACTCGTAACAGGTCACTCGTAACAGGTCACTCATAACTATTAGCTTGTCACTTGTCACTCGTAACAGGTCACTCGTAACAGGTCACTCATAACTATTA
>CAYTXF010000020.1:0-23456 GCA_964440745.1 uncultured Bacteroides sp. | reverse complement strand
GCTTGTCACTTGTCACTTGTCACTTGTCACTTGTCACTCGTAAATTGTCACTTGACACTTTAAAAGTTTGTGAGTTTGAAAAATTTTTTCTAATTTTGGCGTCTAATTCAAAAAAGCATGCTTAAGAACTTAGTAATAGTAGAATCTCCGGCCAAAGCCAAGACAATTGAGAAATTTCTCGGCAAGGATTACAAGGTGATGTCGAGTTATGGCCACATCCGCGATCTGAAAAAGAAGAATTTCAGCATTGACGTGGCCGATGGCTTCAGTCCCATCTATGAAATCCCGGAAGACAAGCGCTCGCTCGTGTCCGATCTTAAGAAAGCAGTGTCAGAGGCACAGACAGTGTGGCTGGCATCTGATGAGGACCGCGAGGGAGAGGCTATCGCCTGGCATCTCTATGAAGTGCTGGGGCTGAAACCCGAGCATACGCGCCGCATCGTATTCCACGAAATCACTAAGCCCGCGATTCTGGACGCCATAAAAAATCCCCGCGATATCGACATTAACTTGGTAGATGCCCAGCAGGCACGCCGTGTGCTTGACCGCATAGTAGGCTTCGAGCTTTCGCCTGTGCTGTGGAAAAAGATAAAGCCATCATTGTCAGCAGGCCGCGTGCAGTCAGTGGCTGTGCGCCTGATTGTGGATCGCGAGAAGGAAATAAAAAACTTCGTGAGCGAGCCATATTTCCGCGTGTTGGGTGACTTTGCCACTCCGGAGGGAGCCAAGGTAAAGGCCGAATTATCGCGCCGTCTCGCCGTCGGCGAGGCTGCCTATGCGTTCCTTGAGGATTGCAAGGATGCTACCTTCAAGGTGACCGACGTGCAGGTGAAGCCGCAGAAAAAGGCTCCGGCTCCGCCATTCACCACAAGCACCCTGCAGCAAGAGGCTGCCCGCAAACTCGGATTTTCCGTGTCGCAGACCATGATGGTGGCACAGAGGCTTTACGAGGCTGGTATGATCACTTATATGCGTACTGACTCCACCAATCTTTCCGCATTGGCCCTGCAGAGCATTAGCAAGGAAATCACTGAAAACATTGGCCCCGAGTATCTTAAGGTGCGCCATTACCATACTCACAGCAAGGGCGCGCAGGAGGCCCATGAGGCTATCCGCCCCACTTACATCCAGAATCATGATATCGAGGGCACTGCCCAGGAGAAGAAACTTTACAACCTGATATGGAAGCGCGCCATCGCTTCTCAAATGGCTGATGCCGAAATCGAAAGGACTACTGTCGACATCCTGCCCTCGACCCGTCCAGAGCATTTCACCGCAACGGGCGAAGTTGTCAAATTCGACGGTTTTCTCAAAGTCTATCTTGAGGGAAGCGACGATGAGGATAAAACTCAGGATGCCAACATGCTGCCTCCCATCAAGAGAGGCGACATCATGAAGATGCTCGAGATCACCGCGATGCAGCGTTTCACTCAGCAGCCTCCCCGATATACCGAGGCCATGCTGGTGAGGAAAATGGAAGAATTGGGCATAGGCCGCCCGTCAACCTACGCTCCCACCATATCCACAATCCAGCAACGCGAGTATGTTGAAAAAGGCGAGAAGGCTGGCGAAGAACGTGAATATGTGGTCTTGACCCTCAAGAACGGCAAAATCTCCTCAAAGACTAAGACTGAAATCACTGGCAGCGAAAAAGGCAAGCTTATACCTACCGATACTGGAGAAATCGTAAATGATTTCCTCGAGGAGTATTTCGGAGGCATCGTCGACTACAACTTCACAGCCAATGTTGAAGAGAAATTCGACGAAATAGCCAAGGGGCAAGAGCCGTGGTCGGAAGTAATTGAGGAATTCTATAATGTCTTCCATCCCGAAATCGACAAGGTCAACAGCCTGCGCCTCGAGCATAAGGTGGGAGAGCGAGTATTAGGCACACATCCCGAAACCGGAAAGCAGGTGTCAGTGAAGATCGGACGATTCGGCCCATTGGTGCAGATCGGTTCGGGCGACGACGAGGAAAAACCCCTGTTCGCCTCGCTGCAGAAAGGCCAGTCGATATCTGATATCACTCTCGAGGAAGCTCTGAAGCTCTTTGAGTTCCCGCGCACCATTGGCGAATACGAAGGCAAAGAATTGGTGGTGGCCATCGGTAGATTTGGACCTTACGTGCGCCATGATGGCAAGTTTGTGTCGATTCCTAAGGACATAGCTCCGGCCGAACTCACCGAAGAACAAGCTATAGCCCTGATTGAAGAGAAACGCCAGGCAGAAAAGAACAAACTTGTCAAAGAATTTGACGAGGATCCTGAACTGAAGATCCTAAATGGGCGTTACGGAGTATATATAGCCTACAAGAAAAACAACTACAAGATTCCTAAAGGCGTAGATGCTCTCAATCTCACCTATCAGGACACGATGGATATTGTTAATAATCAGGCCTCCAAACCTAAAGTTACCAAGAATGCAAAAAGAAAAGCCAAATAAGCCGGCGCCCAGGATAGTGCCTGACACAATTGTCGACCTCCCCGTGGAGGCCCCGACAACCCTGATGCCTCACTTGATAGCATCGCTGCCAATGTGCAAGCGCACCACTATCAAGGATTATCTGCGCCATGACCAGGTGATGGTCAACGGCCAGGTGACTCGCCAATTTGACACGCCCCTCAAGTCCGGCGATGATGTAAAGGTGAATCAGAGCCGCGCGTTCATCGTGTTTCACCATCCGCGCCTCAAGATATATTATGAGGACGACGATATCCTGGTGGTCTACAAGGGATATGGCCTGCTGAGCATGGCCACCGACAAGAAAAAGCAAGGCACCGCCTATTCGATACTGCGCGACTATCTCAAAGAAAAAGATCCGCGCAACAAACTTTTTATCGTGCACCGCCTCGATCAGCAGACATCAGGCCTGATGATGTTTGCCAAGAATGAAAAGGCCAAGGATGCCATGCAGCACAATTGGAACAACATGGTGCTCGAGCGCAAATATGTGGCTGTGCTCGAGGGATACCTCGACAAGCCTGAGGGGGAGGTGCGCAGCTATCTGGCGGAGAATGCCCGCCATGAGGTGTACAGCACCAACAATCCTGAGGAGGGAAAATTGTCGGTAACCCGCTACAAGACACTCAAAGCCCGCAATGGATACACCATGGTGGAACTTTCGCTCGACACCGGCCGAAAGAATCAGATACGCGTGCATATGAAGGACTTGGGCCATCCCATAAGCGGAGATCGCCGCTATGGCGCCAAGCCAAGCCCGATCCAGCGTCTGGCCCTGCATGCCCAGACCCTGCGCTTCGTGCATCCCATCACGCGCAAGGACATGAATTTCTCTTCCGCGATACCCCAGGCATTCAGCAAACTCGTATAATACTTATCAGCAGCAATGAAAGAGCGATTGACCAAAGACATGGCACCTGTGCCGCAGATGTGGCGCATGGCAATGGCAGTAAGGCCTCTTGTAGTGGAGGTCGTGCTGAATCCGTTGCTTGAGGAGGCTTCTTTGGTGCATCAGATCATTGAACTCGACAAGAGCATGGAGCACCTGAACGCTTTTGAGGAAATGATTTATGAGAATCCTCTGCTGCTAAGCGATTTCAACCGCACGAGCATAATCATCGACACCACGCGCTTCACCATAGTGCCAAGCGAGATCACCAGCGACGAGTTGCGAGAGAAAATCATGTACGCTCTCTATCCTCCGCGCCGCATAGATGCTCCCGGAGCCAAGGCCAATGACTTGAGGAGTTGCAGTTATCAGGTGATAGCTCAAGAAATCACCGGCACTGACGACACACTGCTCATGGCTGTCGACAGCGGCTTGGCATCATTCCTGCAGCGCACTTTCCTGGATGGAAAAATCATGCATCCCATCGCCGTGATGGCAAGTTACTTCAGCCAGCGCCAGCAAGGCAATGCCGACAAGGTGTACGCCCGCTTGCGTCCCGGTGCGGTGGATATGGTTGCCATTGAGGGCCCCATGCTGAGAATCGCCAACAGTTTTGTCGCGCCCACTGCCGACGATGCCGCATATTTCATTACAGCGGCTGCCAAGACTGCCGAATACAATCTCCACGATACTGAATTCATGATCTTCGGGCAGCCCGCTCTGCGCGATGAGGTGATGTCCCGCCTGCGCCCGTTCTGCCCCAAAGTGATGCCTTTAATATTCCCCAGCGACCTGTACCGAGCCGGTGCTGATCCTGCCACTCCGCTCGAACTGCTTGTCGTGTAATCCCCGTTGCCAGCTATGCGTATAATCCGAGGTAAATACGGGCGTCGCCGCTTCGACGTGCCCAAGAACATAACAGCCCGGCCCACAACCGATTTTGCCCGTGAAAACATATTCAATGTCCTGGAAAACCTGGTGGACTTCGATGGAGCGGTGGCTCTTGACCTCTTCTCAGGCACCGGGGCTATATCTTTTGAAATGCTGTCGCGAGGCTGCAAATCGGTGACATCGATTGAAAAGGCTGCCACTCAGCATGAATTCATACGCAAAGTGAGCAGGCTCCTTGGCGCAGACAACCATCGCATAATCCGTGGCGATGTGTTCAAATTTCTCGAATCGGCCAAGCGCTCGGTTACAAAATACGACATCATTTTCGCAGATCCTCCCTATGATCTTGAAAATTTCGACGAGGTAGCCGAAAAGGTGCTCGAAAGCGGCATCTTGGCACCCGGCGGAGTCTTTGTGCTCGAGCACAATGCCAAGCACGATTACAGCCACGAACCCAGTTTCTTTGACCATCGGTCGTACGGCTCAGTGAATTTCTCTCTTTTCAGAGCGGGAAATGCCGAAGCTCAGCCATCAGGGGAGAAATCAGATGATAATTAAGCCGCCCGATCAGTTACTGGCTGCCTTCGACGCCTATCTTACCCTGGAAAGGGGCATGAGCGAAAACACGCGCATGGCCTATATGGCTGATGCGCGCAAGTTTGCCGACTGGGTGGCTGGCGACACTAAATGCCCTCCGTTGCAAAAGATAGAGCCCAATGATGTGCATGCCTTCGTGGCGTCGCTTTACGACTTGGGGATTTCTCCGCGTTCGCAAGCCAGAATCATCAGCGGAATTCGTGCTTTCTACAAATATCTGCGCATCGAAGGCCTCATAGAGGCCGATCCGACTGCACTGCTCGAATCGCCTCGCCTGGGCATGCATCTGCCCGAGGTGCTCACCCTCGAAGAAATCGACGCCATGGAGGCCGCTGTGGACCTCTCCAAGCCCGAGGGCCAGCGCAATCTTGCCATTGTGGAGACTCTTTACAGTTGCGGGCTGCGCGTGAGCGAACTTTGCAATCTGCCTCTTAGCCGCGTGAATTTCACTGAGCGCGCCATAATAGTCGACGGCAAGGGCAACAAGCAGCGCCTGGTGCCCATGTCGGATTCGGCAGCAGAGTTGATACAGCTATATTTGGATTCGCGCGATGTGACTCCCAAGCGAGGAGAGGAGGATATACTCTTTCTCAACCGGCGCGGACATCGGCTCACCCGAGTCATGGTGTTTTACATAATCCGCGACCTGGCGGAGCTCGCTGGCATACATCGCGACATATCGCCCCATGCTCTGCGCCATTCGTTTGCCACCCACCTGCTCGAAGGCGGGGCCAATCTGCGAGCCATCCAGTTGATGCTTGGTCACGAATCCATAGCCACCACCCAGATTTATCTCCACACTGACACCCGCCTCCTCCGCCAGGAAATCCTCACCCACCATCCACGTAACCTCACTCGGTGGTGAGTTAGCCGCAGTGGAAGTAGCGGTTGACGAGGTCGCGCATCAGGGTGCTGTCCTCCTTGGCAGCATCGGCCTCTGCCTGGTCGTAACTGCGCAGCTTGGCGATGATGCCATCGATCATGCCCGGGCTGAACACTCCATTGCTCTCAAAAATCTTGCGGGCCTTTTCCAACTCGTCGGCGCTTTCGGCGCAGGTGGTGGGCAGTTGGGCCAGATCCTTGAGGCGGTCGGCATTTTCAGCATTGTGGATGTTGACGTCAACATACGTCTTCTTGGCTATGTCGAGCGCATTCTCCAATTCGAATCCGTAGCGCAGGGCCACTGCCAGGCCAGCGATCAACTGATATATGTCGGCACTGCCGTCGGCGCTGCGTATCTCCACTGTCTGCTTCTTTGTAGCGTCGACATCGACTGTGGCCGGGGTGCCAGGATTGAGTTCCGCGCACATGTCCTTATCGGTAGTCCAGCCAAGAGGCACGCGCACCAGCACCGAGCGGTTGCGATCGCCCCAGCAAACATTGGTGGGCGCTTCCTGATGGGGCACCAGGCGGAAGTATGATGTGGGATTGGTGTTGCCGAAGGCTGTGATGGCCGGAGCCAGGATCATAAGGCCTGCGATGGCGCGGCGCGCTGTCTCGCTCAGATGCTTATGCTCGTCGAGCATCATGTTGTGGCCGTCCTTGTCCACCATGCGCATGTGGATATGCAGGCCGCTGCCCGCCTTTCCCGTGGTAATCTTGGGGGCGAAGGTCACATCCAAGCGCTCTTGGTAACCAAGATTGCGGATCACCCACTTGGCCAGCATCAGTTGGTCGGCTGCCTGCTCAGCGTCGACGGGCAGGAATTCGATCTCGTTCTGCTCGTAGATGGTGCCATTGAGGGTGAAATTGCCAACTTCGCTATGGCCGTATTTGATCTGGCCGCCTGTCTGGGCGATGTATTCCATGCATTGGGTGCGGAAATCATTGAATTTGGCGAAGGGGGCCGATTCGTGATAGCCGCGCTGGTCGGTGGCGGCATAGTGAGCATCGTCGGGAGCGATCACATAATATTCGAGTTCGCCCATGGCCTGGAAATAGAGGCCGGTGGCTTTGGTGAATTCGTGGCAAGCCTTCCACAGCGTATGCTCGGGAGCGCTTTCCAGGGGGTTGCCATCCTTGTCAAAGAATGAGCACAGCATCGTCACGGTGGGAATCTTAGCGAAAGGATCGCGGAAGGCTGTGCGGAAACGCGGCAGCACATAGAGGTCGCTGCTTCCTGCTGATATGAAGGGGAAAAGCGAAGAACCGTCGACACGCTCGCCAAGCGAAAGGATAGTCTCCAGGTATTCGAGGTTGTTGATGATGAAGTTGAGGGTCTTCAGGCGCCCGTCGGCAGCAGGGTACATGAAGTTGACCATTTCGATATCGTTCTCCACGATGTAGCGAATGATGTCATCCTTGGTAAATGATGCTGGTTCTTTCTCAAGCCACTTCACCAGGGCGTTCTTGTTTAATGCGATTTCTTTGTTCATGGTCTTAGGTTTAAGGTTGCACCAAGATTTAGCCCTCAAATTTACAAACAATTTTACAATTTGTCACAAAAAATCGATGATTTAACATATTTTCACAGACAAATCCATCATAGGCTATCTGAAACAACCCCTATCGGGGTTGGTGGATGGGGGTATATTCTTAGGCTGTCTGAAACAACCCCTATCGGGGTTGGAGTTTTCAAAATGCCCACGTCAACGAATCCCGATAGGGATTCTTCCAAATAGGTTTCAAAATGCACCTATCCTCCAACCCCGATAGGGGTTGTTCCAATCGTTTTGAAACAACGGGGTTGGGATGCATGTGTAGATACAATCATTTCTCATTTTGTCAACAAAGATTATTAAATAACAATTATTTTTCATTTTAACACATAAATTAACGAAATATTGAAAAAAATCGCTAACTTTGCGTTTAAGTTTATAATTAAATAAGCGTATGATAAAATTTTAACCCCTTTAAAATTATTATGATGAAACGTTTTTGTCTGTTACTCACTGCTATGGTAGCCATGGCTGGCGCAGCATTCGCTGAATCAGCATCCTACATCCAGGTTGGCTACTGCGAAGGCATCGTGCAGAAGGCTGGCAATTCAGCATTCGCAACCGACGAGGCTGACACATGGGTGTCGGAGGCTATCTATCTGCCTACCTCAGTACTCGAGCGCTACATCGGCAACCAGATCGACTCTCTGCGTGCCGGCACATCCGCCACTCTCAACATTGAGACTCTGACCCTGTGGATCCGCACCGATCTCGACGGCGAAAATGTAGCCGAAGTGTCAATCGACAAGACCACCACTCCGAAATTCAAGAAAGGCTGGAACACCGTGGCTCTTGAGACCCCCTATCAGATTACCGCTGACACCCCGGGCCTCTACATCGGCTATTCGTATCTGCAGACCAAACGCTCTTTGGCTCTGTCGATCGTGCCCCCGTCAGTGCTCCCCACCCAGGAGAATGCACTCTTTACCAAACTTGGCACCAACGCCGAGTGGACCGACAGCCATGAGTCAGGTACAGCATCTGTAGAAGCAGTGGTAAGCGGCGACAATCTGCCCCAGTACGACATCGTATTGAAGAGCCTGTCAGTTCCTGCTGCCTATGTGATCTCGAAGGGCTACATGACCCTTGGCGTGACAGTGCGCAACGTGGCTGCTGCTACTCTGGAGTCTCTCAACATGAAGTGCGTATTTGATGGCGTGAATGTCTACAATGTTGGCGTAAGCACCAACATACCCTGCGGCACTGAGGAGACCATCAACTTCACCGTTAGCCCCGACTGCTATCAGATAGCCGACGAAGATGCTCACACCGTGACTGTTACCGTAGAGCCCCAGGGTGCTGACATCGACATGAGCAACAATAGCGCAAGCGGCGAATTCTACCTCATTCAAGAGCAGTATGATCGCGTAGTCCTCATCGAGGAGTTCACCACCGAGAGCTGCGGCAACTGCCCCCGCGTAGCAGGCTTTCTGCATGAGGTGCTTGAGAATCCTGACTATGCAAGCCGCGCCACAGCCGTTTGCCACCACGCAGGATACTACACCGACTGGCTGACAATCCCTGAGGATCAGTCATATCTCTGGTTCTACAACGCTGGCGGCTCCACATATGCTCCTGGCATGATGTTTGACCGCGTATCATCGATGGAAACTTCAGGTTCAACTACCACTCCGGTGATTTGCCCGGGTCTCAATGACATCTACAATGCTATCGATGCTCGCTCAGCCGTAGAGGCCAATGTTTCGATCTACATCAAGGCTACCCTCCTTCCCGAAGACAACGAGGTGACCGTGCAGGTTTATGGCAAGCGCGCTATGGAAGACTTTACAGTCAATCCTCCGCGCCTGGTAGTAGGTCTGCTCGAAGACAGCATCAAGGCTCATAGCCAGAGCGGAGGCGGCAGCAACTACTATCAGATGCACGTGAACCGCGCTTACAATGACACTTGGGGCGTAGAAATGGAATGGGACGGTGACAATTACAACTACACCTGCACCCTGCCCGTGGAAGAAGACTACGTGCGCGAAAAGCTGAGCATCCTCGCTTATGTATGGGATTATGATCCCAACAGCGTGCCCAACTGCGAAGTATCGCAAGCAGCAAGCCTGCCCGCATCAGAGTTCTCAACCAGCGTGGAAGGCATCAGCGATGTCAACATCACCCCGAGCCAGGCTGAAATCGTAGGCTACTATGGCATCGATGGTCGCCGCCTGATCAATCCCGAGACCGGCATTGTGATCGTGCGCTACAGCGATGGCACAGCCCGCAAAGTTATCCTGAAATAAGGAAAAATTCGCATATTTACAAGAGGCGCCCCGTCGAGGGCGCCTTTTTGTCGTTATGATGGTGTTTTAAATAACATTTTTCTTTGGGAGTTACAATTTTTTTTGTTAATTTTGCGGTGTGGAAAGAAAACCTGCAGATAACAACGTTTAAACTATCATATATCCACTTTTTTAGATATTATTATGACAAAAATCGGTATCAATGGCTTTGGCCGCATCGGACGCTTCGTGTTCCGCGCATCGACCAAGCGCGACGACCTTGAGGTTGTCGCCATCAACGACCTTCTTCCTGTTGACTACATGGCATACATGCTGAAGTATGACACAATGCACGGTCACTTCGACGGCACCGTAGAGGCTGACATGGAAAAGAGCATGCTCATCGTCAATGGCAAGCCCATCCGTGTTACCGCTTGCAAGAACCCCGCTGAAATTGGCTGGGGCGCAGTCGGCGCTGAATACGTAGTAGAGTCAACTGGCCTGTTCCTCACCAAGGAGAAGGCTCAGGGCCACATCGATGCTGGCGCTAAGTATGTGGTGATGTCTGCTCCCTCAAAGGATGACACCCCCATGTTCGTTTGCGGCGTTAACGAAAAGACCTATGTGCCCGGCACACAGTTCGTTTCGAATGCCAGCTGCACCACCAACTGCCTTGCTCCTATCGCTAAGGTGCTCAACGACAAGTTTGGCATCGTGGAAGGTCTTATGACCACAGTGCACTCAACCACAGCTACCCAGAAGACCGTTGACGGTCCTTCAATGAAGGATTGGCGCGGTGGCCGTGCTGCCAGCGGCAACATCATCCCCTCAAGCACAGGCGCTGCTAAGGCTGTAGGTAAAGTTATCCCCGAGCTCAACGGCAAGCTCACCGGTATCTCAATGCGTGTCCCCACTCTCGACGTATCAGTTGTTGACCTCACTTGCAACCTGGAGAAGCCGGCCACCAAGGCTGACATCTGCGCTGCTATGAAGGAAGCTGCTGAAGGCGAACTCAAGGGCGTGCTTGGCTACACCGAGGATGCAGTCGTTTCGAGCGACTTCCTGGGCGATCCCCGCACTTCGATCTTCGACGCAACTGCCGGCGTTTATTTGACCGACAAGTTCGTGAAGGTTATCTCTTGGTATGACAATGAGATCGGTTACAGCAACAAGGTGCTCGACCTCATCGCTCACATGGCTTCAGTGAACAAGTAATCACAAACCCCAATCACATCTAAGCAGGGCCGATGATCCTTACGGAGCATCGGCCCTTATTGGTGTTTTGGTGTTTTGGTGTTTTGGTGGGTTGGTGGGTTAGTGGGAACTGTCGAAGAGGTAGGATTTGAAGGCGGGGAAGGAGTTGGGGAGGGGGACGCTCTGTTTTTTGCCGCGCATGAAGGCGGCCAGGCGGTCGGGCAGGGGGAGTTCAGCGCCAATAATGGCCTCGACTGTGTCGCGGAACTTGGCCGGATGGGCAGTCTCGTCGAATACGCCCACCTCACCGGGCTGAAGTTGCTCCTTGAGAGCGCGGTATCCGCATGCTCCATGGGGGTCAAGCACATAGCCTGTGCGAGCATGGCAGTCGCGCATGGTGTCGGATATTTGCTCGTCGGAATAAGTGGCACCTGAGATCAAGTCGGTGATTGCCTTGTGATCGCCCTTATAGAGGTCATAGATGCGAGCAAAATTGCTGGGATCGCCCACATCCATGGCATTTGCAAGAGTCGGCACGCTTGCCTTGGGATTGTACTGGCCGCTTTGCAGATAATTGTAGAAGACATCGTTGGCATTGTTGGCGGCGATGAATCTCTTCACAGGCAGGCCCATGGCATGGCCGAAAAGGGCCGCACAGATGTTGCCGAAATTGCCGCTCGGCACGCACACCACCATCTCCTTTTCTTTGCCCATTTTCTTGAGCTGAGCGTAGGCCCAGAAATAATAGAAGGCTTGGGGCAGGAAGCGCGCAACATTGATGGAATTGGCGCTTGTCAGGCGCATCGCCTCGTTGAGTTCCTTGTCCATGAATGCGGCTTTCACAAGGGCCTGGCAGTCGTCAAACACGCCGTCGATTTCCAGTGCCGTGATGTTTTGGCCCAGGGTGGTGAACTGGCATTCCTGTATCGGACTGACCTTGCCTTTGGGATAGAGCACGAACACGCGTATGCCATCTACGCCCAAAAATCCATTGGCCACGGCCGACCCTGTGTCGCCGCTTGTTGCCACCAACACATTCACCGTGGTGTCAACCTTCTCCTTGCGCAGGAAATACTGCAGCAGGCGCGCCATGAAGCGTGCGCCCACGTCCTTGAAGGCGAGCGTGGGCCCGTGGAAGAGTTCCAGAGCATAGATGTCAGGCTCCACTTCAACTAAGGGGCAGTCGAATTGCAGAGTGTCGTACACTATCTTTCCCAGAGCCTCTGGCTCCACATCTTCGCCAAAGAAGGCGCGAGCCACCCAGTAGGCTACTTCCTGGAAACTCATTTTGTCGATATTGTCAAAGAAATCTTGCGGCAGGCGCTTGATTTGCTGAGGCATGTATAGGCCCCGGTCAGGTGCTAAGCCATTGACTACGGCTTCCTCCAGACTTGCCTCGGGGGCTTTATGGTTGGTTGAGTAATATTTCATGCTTTCATGAATGTGTCGATGAACTCGCGCAGGCGCAGTTGCCCGTAGGCTCCCTGGGCGCATGAGAATTCGTCGTAGTTAGTAACTTGGTCAGGATTGATGCCTCGATGCCATATAGCGAAAGGCACAGGCTCGTTGACATGGGTGCGCACCTCTACAGGGGTGGGGTGGTCAGGAAGCAGGGCCACGCAGATATCATCGTCGGCCTGCTGGGCATATTCGAGGATGGGCTTTACCAAGCGATGGTCAAGGTTCTCAATGGTGCGCATTTTCAGAGCCAAATCGCCGTCGTGGCCGGCCTCGTCGCTTGCTTCGACATGCACAAACACAAAGTCGTCGCCATCCTCAAGGGCCTGAATGGCAGCCTTGGCCTTGGCCTCATAGTCAGTGTTCCACAGGCCTGTAGCGCCCTCTACCTCGATCACGCGCAAGCCGGCATAATGGCCTATGCCCTTGATCAGATCTACGGCAGAAATCACGCTGCAGCGCTTGATTTCGGGGAACTGCTCGCTCAGAGTCTTCATTGTGGGGCGATAGCCGCCGCTCCAAGGCCAGATCGAGTTGGCGGGGAGTTTTCCCTCAGCCATTCTCTTGAGATTGAGCGGGTGTGAGGCCAATATTTGTTGCGACTTCAGTATGAGATCCGAGACCAGCTGCGCAGTGTCTCGCGCATCAAGAGCATCGGGACAGTCGCGATCGAACTCTACAGCCGGGTCTGATTCCTTGGGCATAAGTTGGCGCCAAGCCTCGCCGGGATGGTCGTGGGGCGGAGCATAATCCACATGCTTGTCGCCTCCATGTATTACCAGCAGATTGCGATATTGGATGCCGGTAATGAATTCCACTCGGTCGCTGCCTAATGCCTGATTCAGGCTTTCGATGAGCTGGCGGCTCTCCTCGGTGGTGAGGTTGCCGCCATGATGGTTCAGGATCTTGCCGTCGGCCAGAGTGATTATGTTGCAGCGGAGAGCCAGGTCGCCGAGCTGCATTTCGTAGCCGATGCTGGCCGCTTCGAGAGGCCCTCGGCCTTCGTAGACCTCATTCATGTCGTAGCCTAAGATGGAAGAATTGGCCACTTCCGATCCTGGCTGGAATCCGTCGGGTATAGTCACTAAAGAGCCATTTCGGCCATTGCGCGCAATCCAGTCCATGTGTGGAATGTTAGCGGCTTGCAGCAGAGTGCGGTTGCCAAGCCTCTCGACGCGATGGTCAGCCATCCCGTCGCCCAATATAATTATGTGTTTCATATTAGTGGGATTTGGGATTTGGGATTTAGGATTTGGGAAAGGCACCATGCCCAAATCCCAAATCCTAAATCCCAAAGCCTATTAGACGTTGGCGATTGACATTATGTTGGCGAAGACTCCGGCAGCGGTGACGCCGGCTCCGGCGCCATAGCCCTGGATGCGCATGGGGTACTTGTGGTAGCGCTCGGTGGTCAGCAGCACTATGTTATTGCTTCCCTCAAGAGTAGAGAAAGGGTGGTCATATGGGATGGCCTTAAGGCCGGCACTGCATTTGCCATCCTCGAATGTAGCGACATATCGCCAGCATTTGCCCTCTTTTGCCAATGCTTTGCGGCGCTCCTCAATGATGGGATCAAGTTCGGGCAACCGTCGCCAGAAGTCATCAAGGCTCCCTTCGAAATATTCTTTGGGCATCAGCATATCATTGGCTACATCATCCTGCTCCACTTTGTATCCTGCTTCGCGAGTGAGAATCACCAATTTGCGGATCACATCGGCTCCGCTGAGGTCAAGGCGCGGGTCGGTTTCGGCGTACCCGGCATCGCGGGCCCGGCGCACTGTCTCGCTGAATGGAACCTCCTTGTTGAGTTCGTTGAAAATGAAGTTGAGAGTGCCACTGACTACGGCCTCGATTTTGATGATTTTGTCGCCTGAGTTGACCAGGTCGTTGATAGTGCTGATGATTGGCAAACCAGCACCTACATTGGTTTCAAAGCGGAATTTTACGCCCTTGGCGAGAGCGGTATTCTTGAGACGCTGATAGTTGTCGTAGGCACTTGAAGCAGCGATCTTATTAGCAGCCACGATGCTTACGTTATGGTCAAGCAAGGTTTGGTATATGTCGGCAACTTCAGCGCTCGATGTGCAATCTACAAACACACTATTGAAGATGTTGATGTCGAGGATTTTCTTCAACAGGCTTTCCACATTGGTTGCTTCTGCATCAGCGAGCTGTTCCTTGTAAGTGGACAGATCTATTCCGTCGCGATTGAAAATGGCTCTGCGGCTATTGGCAATGCCCACCACGTTGAGGCACAGGCGCCGCGTATCCTTGAGATGCTGTTGCTGACGGCGCAACTGCTCGAGCAGCTTTCCGCCGACATTGCCCACACCGCATATGAAGAGGTTGAGCACATTGTATTCGCTCAGGAAGAATGAGTCGTGGATCACATTGAGGCTCTTGCGCAGCAGGCTGCGCTCCACTACGAATGAGATGTTGGTCTCCGAAGCTCCCTGCGCGCAGGCCACAACGGAAATGCCGCTTCGGCCCAGCGTGCCGAAAAGCTTGCCAGCGATGCCGGGAGTGTGCTTCATGTTCTCGCCCACGATGGCTATTGTGGCCAGATCGCGCTCGAGCTTCATGGGATACATGGCCCCCATCTCGATTTCCTTCTGGAATTCTTCGTTGAGCACATCGACAGCCTTGTCAGCGTCGACTTCGCGCACGCCGATCGAGGTGGAGTTCTCCGACGAGGCCTGGCTCACCATAAACACTGAGACTCCCTGCTCTGCCAGGCATGAAAATATGCGGCGGTTCACGCCGATGACACCTACCATCGACAGACCCGTCACTGTGATCAAGGCTGTGTCATTGATGCTGCTGATGCCCTTGATGGCGCGATGATCGTCGATCAGGGCTTTTTCGCGGATTACGCTGCCTTCACCCGAGGGGTTGAAGGTGTTGAGCACGCGGATTGGTATGTTCTTTACGCATACCGGATATATTGTAGGAGGATACACCACCTTGGCTCCGAAATTGCAGAGTTCTGTGGCCTCGACATAACTAAGTTCGTTGATGGTGTAGGCATTGGGGATCACTCGGGGATCGGCGGTCATGAAGCCGTCGACATCGGTCCATATCTGCAGTTCCTCGGCATCGAGGGCTGCTGCCAGGATGGCTGCGGTGTAGTCGCTGCCTCCGCGGCCCAGGTTGGTGGTGCGGCCTGTATGGAGATCGCGAGAGATGAATCCGCCGCACACGAGGATCTTGGCGGCTTTCTTGTCGGGACGCTCCCCTCTCACTGTGGCCAGATGCTCATTGAAGACCTCGCCAATGAGGCGATTGGTCTCCTCAGTGGCCAGCATGCGGCGCCCATGCTTTACCTCGGTGCGGATAAAGCTGCGGCTGTCCTTCCACTCGGCGCCCTTGATCAGGGCGGCTACGATGAAGCTTGACAGGCGTTCGCCATAGGCTACGATGGCGTCTTGTGTCTTTGGGCTGAGGTCGTGGATTAGATAGACTCCGAACAGGATGCTGCGCAATTGCTCCAGGAGCTGATCGACTTGCTTGAATACTGCTTCGCGCTTTTCGGGATGTGTGATCACAGTGTCCATCATCTGGTGATGGCGATCTACGAGCTGATCGAAGAGTGTGTTGTACCTTTGGTCGCGATTAAGCGCTAATTTTGAGATTTCCAGCAGAGAGTCGGTGACGCCTCCTAAGGCTGACACCACTACGATGACTGGTTCACTGCTTTTCTTGGCCTCGCGCTCTACAATGCGCTTGAGGCTCTGGATGCTGGGCACCGAGCCTACGCTGGTGCCTCCAAATTTCATTACTTTCATTTTGCTTGTTTATTACATGGGCTGCCCGGTTACGAAGCGGGTTTTATGCCATGGAGTTAATAAATCAGCGGCAAAATTACAACTTTTATTTCAATTGGTCAAATAAAATTGATTCATAAGGCTATATAAATCGGGGAGGGGATATAAAAATAGGGGCTCTCGCCGAGCGGGAGCCCCTGTATATAGGTGCGATTTTTATCGGGTGTCAGATTACTTTGCTATGTTGGAGATGTTGTAGTTGCTGAATTCGAGGTCGGTCAGAGCCTGCTGAGCGAGAGCAGGATTCATCTGGATAGCCTTCTGGAGGTTGCTCATAACCATGCTCTCATTGTTGGTGCGAGCGCCGAGCACAGCCTGCAGATAGTAAGTGATGGCATCCGGGCTATTGATAGCCTGCAGAGTGTTGCGAGCCTTGCTGTAGTCCTTGGTGAGGATCTGAGCCAGAGCAGCGTTGTTGCTCTTGGTGTCGCCAAATGCATTGGCAGCAGCTGCGTTGTCACCCATCTTCAGGTAGTATGTGCCGAGAGCTTCGCTGAGTTCGTCAACGCCAGTAGCCTGGCCCAGGAGGGTCTTAGCATCGCCGTAGTTGCCGTTGATCATGTCGATGAGAGCGAGGTTCATGTTGGCCTGCTGGTTCTTCTGTACTGAGTTGCTCTTCGCAAATGAGCTCTTAGCATCGTTGTATTTGCCAAGTTCGTACTGCACCATACCGAGGTTGTTCCAGCAACGATAGTCGTTGGGATAAGCTTCTGTAGCAGCCTTGTAGATCTTCTCCTGGAGAGCGAGATCATCGGTAAGGGTAGCTGAGTAGAGAAGCTCTTCGAGAGTGAGGCTCTTAGGATTGCTCTTAGCGGCAGTTAGGAGTTCTTCGTCGGTCTTGCCGATTACGTCGATCGAGGCTGTGATGCGTGAATAGCGGAGCTGGGGCAGGATTTGGTCAGCGAGCTGCTCAAATACGCTTGCCAGATAGCGGAGCTGAGTTTCGCGCTCTTCGGGATCCTTGTACATGGTGAGCACATTGAGGATGAGGTCCTTGTCCTGGATGTTGCTCTTCTCAACGAGGGTCTTGAAGCCTTCCCAGTCCTCAGCGGTGAAGTTGGCGGTGAGGTTGCCAAACTCGGTCACCTTCTGCTGCTGGAGCTCTTTGCGCACGTATTCGTCGGTGTTAGTCTCGCGCTGCTGAGCGAGCTTGTAGTTGAAGTCGTAGCCGCCATCGGGTGATGCATATGACTCGATGTTGATTTCCTTCATGACGCGACGGTCATTGGTCTTGGTAGCGTCGATTTCGCTCCAGAGCTCATTCATAGCGTTGGTGTTGAGCTGGTTGGCGCGGATGTTGGCCACGTTGATGAGGAACATGATGTCAGCGGCATACTTTTCGTTGATCACGCGCTGGAAGGCGTCGGCGCCAATAGCGGGCTTCACGGTAGCCACATCAGCGAGAGCAGCTGTAGCGATCACGCCAGTAGCAACCTGCACGCGCGGAAGCTCGTACTGCTTGTTGCCTTGGGTTACGTTGAAAGCGAGCTCAAGCACGCTCTGTGCCATAGCGGGCTGATAGTCGAAAGATACGGGAATAGTGACATTTCCGCCATTCTCATAGCTGATCACGGGAGCATTGCCGCGCACATTTTCGCCCTGGAAGCTGTATGCCTGGCTTGCAACCTGCTGACCGTCGAAAACGAGGTAGGGGGTAACAGTAACCTCAGCGTTCTTAACGAAGAACTTAGAGGGCACATGACCTGTAACAGTTGCAGGCACCTTCTCGCCTACAACCTCGAGGGGGTTGGGATTTGTAGTGAAGTAGTCGGCGCTGAACTGGCCAAGCTTCTTGCCGCATGAGCTCATCATGAGAGCTACGCCAAGAATTGCTACATAACCTAATTTCTGGTTCATGATTTCTAAGATTGTTTATAAATAGTTGTATAATTTCGTGTATGCAGGTGTAATTTTCTTATGCTTTTTCAACTTGTACGCAAAGTTATAAAAAATTTTGCTAAACTCAATATTTTAATCAATTAAAATTTGCATAAAGGTTGGAGTTTTGTGCCAAATGGCTCTTTTTTTCAGCTTTTTTGGAATTCCGAGGGCGAGAGGCCTGTGATATGCTTGAAAAATTTGCCGAACGATGACTGAGTGGAGAAGTTGAGGGCGTAGGCCACCTGCTGCACGTTTTTGTTGGTGAAGCGCAGCATGTTTTTGGCCTCGCGTACCACAAACTCGCCTATCCAGTCGCTGGCGCTCTTGCCGGTTGTCTCCTTGATGATGTGCGACAAGTATTTGGGAGAAATGTGCAGCTTGTCGGCATAGAAGGCGATATTGCGGTGGCGAGTATGGTGGAGTTGCAACAATTGCATGAATTCCTGAGTATAGCCTATCTGTCGGTTCTGCGAGGCGCCCTTCTCTTCCGGGTTGTGATGCAGGGCATGTATTTGCAGCAGCAGATATATCAGGCATTGCAAGGCCGATCGGCCAATATTGCGGGTGTAGACAGTCTCGCTGGCGAATTCGGCGTTATGCCTCAGCAGCATGAAGATGTCATGGATCATCTGGTACTCGGTGTCGGTGAGCTTGTCCATCACGGGCTTTGGCTTAGAATCGAAGAGCGAATGCATGTTCAGGGCATTCAGGTCGATGTTGACATCATGGATGAACTCTTCTGACACCAGAAGCACCTCGGCTCGGAAGTCATGAGTGTCTTTGTGGTCGAATTGAATGGAGTTCCATCGGCTGAAAACCATCAGAGATCCTTCGACCAAGTCAATAGGCTCGGTGTCGATCTCGCCATGGGCCGACCCATCGGTGACCAGGCAAAATGACAGGCCAGAGAAGCGGGTTGTGCTTTCTTTGCTCTTAATGGGGCTCCTATCGGTAATCTGACACAGGATATAGTCGTCGGCGAATTGGACAAATCTTTCTGTGACTTGGCTTAGGGGCTTGAGATCTTTTATGGATATTAGGTGGTCGCTCATGCTTCTTCGAGATTGGCAAGGATTTGGCGTAATTCGGTCTCTGTGGTGGTGAGACGCGCGCGGCATGTGCTCAGGAGCTCGGTGGCGCGCTTGGTCATGGCGGCGAGCTTGTCGATGTCGCACTGGTCGCTTTGCATGGTGCGGAGTATGGTTTCGAGCTCTTTGAGAGCGGATTCGTAACTGAGGTTTTCTTCCATATTTTTTATTTTAATCTGGGGCTATCTGGATATGGGGCTATCTGGATCTGGGGCTGATGCCCCAGAAGCGGTGGCTGCGGTGGCTGGGGTGGCTGATATGAGCTGAGAGTAGGCGGTGCCGTCGAGGAAGGTGGTCTCCAGGATTTCGCCGGGGCGGAGGTCAGCGGCGCGGGCAGCACGGCCTGCGATGCGGGTGATGGTGTAGCCTCGGCGCAGGGTGGCTTGCGGTGACAAGGCGCTGAGGAGTTCTTCGATGCTCTTAAGCCGCGAGTCGGCGCGCTGGATGGCTACCTCGGCGGCTTGGCTCACGGCCTGCGCGATGCCGTTGAGCTTCTCCATCTCGGGGCGCAGACGGCGGTCGCTGATCGATGCGATTCCCGATTGAAGATTGATTAGGCGGTTTTGCGCGCGAGTCAAAACATTCAGGGCCAAGGAGGGGATTTGGCCTTGTATGAAGGCTAATTGTCGATGATGACCTACCATGCGGTCGCTGACGGCCTGGAGCATGGCAGAGGCTATCTGTTGCAGAAGCCCTAATTCCTGCTCGGCCTTTGCTATGAGCCATTCGGCAGCGGCTGTCGGGGTCTTCACGCGCATGTTGGCCACATAGTCGAGCAGCGTAATGTCGCGCTCATGCCCTATGCCGATAATCACCGGAATTGGGAATTGTGCGATGTTGGCTGCCAGGGCATAGTCGTCGAAGGCTGCCAAGTCGGTAGTGGCTCCGCCTCCACGGATGATCACCACGCAGTCCCAGTCGTCGATATTGGCGTGGATCTCTTCGAGGGCGCTTATTATGGTGGGTGCAGTGCGTTCACCTTGGAGCACAGCGCTGAAGAGCCGTGTGGCGAAACGCAGGCGCGAGTTGTTGGTGTAGAGTTGGTGTATGAAGTCGCCATATCCGGCAGCTCCCTGGGCTGAGATGATGGCTATGCGCTGCACGAGCCTGGGCCAGGGGAGAGTGCGGTTCATGTCGATGATGCCATCCTGCCTGAGGCGCTCGATAAGTTGGGCGCGCCTCTGCATGGCGTCGCCCAGGGTGTAGGTCGGGTCGATAGCCACCACGTTGAGGCTCATGCCAAACAGGGGGTGGTAGTTGACGCACACGCATGCCATCACCTTGAGGTCGCTGCGAAAATTCTGGCCAGTGGCTCTCAGGAAGTCAGCAGCCAACCGATAAAAGGTTGATTGCCAGATGGTGGCGCGAGCTTTGGCCAAAGGCCTGCCCGTGGAGGGATCTTTCTCCACGAGGTCGAAATAGCAGTGGCCTCCGCTTAGGCGCACGTCGACTGTCTCGCCCACCACCCATACGTTCTGAAGATTTGGGTCGCGAGCGATATTGTTGGAAATGTGACGTCCGAGTTGTGATAAGGTATAGGCTTGGGTTTGGCTCATTTGCGTTTGACGGGTTTAAACAGTTTGCCATCCCATCGGTACACAATCTGCGGCTTTATTTTGGAAAGCGCCACGTCGCCCTCGCCTTTCACGAAGTAATTGGCCATAGAGTGGGTAAGCGTCAGTTCGCCGGTGTCGGTATCGAATGCATACTGCGCCAGAATGAAGGGCAGGGCCTCGGCCACTTCTTGTCGGTCGGCAGGCGACTTGAGCCAGTCGGCCAGGACAGGCTCAGTGAAAACCGGCCTTGACAGCGGCTGCCATTTCTTGTCGTAGAATTTGATCCAACTCTCGGAGATAGGATCTTCCGAGGTCTGTATGATGGCTATTATGGGATTGGGATCATTGCCGTTGAGCACGATCAGGGTGTTGGCAAGCCCGTCGTCGGAGACGTAACTGAGGCTTGATCTGACTGAGTCGGCAGAGTTTTTGATTTCTTTGATCACGCATTTGTTGCCAAGCACTGATGCCGTGGGCTTGTCGGAGCCGGCATTGTAGTAGTCGAGCATGTCGAGGCGCCCTGATTTGCTAACCAAGGTGATCACATCGTCGGGAGCGTCAGCAAAGGCTTTCTCCGCGGTAAGGGCCGTGCCTGTCTGCTGGACTTCTTGAGCCCGGCAGATAGCGATGGCGCTTATAATGGTGAAAATTAATGTCAGGGTCCTCATGCAATTGAACGTGTTGTTGCTACTCTGCAAATTTAATAATTATAATTCACACAATCGCTAATTGTGCCAATTTATTTGCGTTTTTTGCGTTTAGCAATGCTCATGCCATATTCTTTCTTGGCTTTGGCGTAGTCTTTCTTGCCTTTGCCTCCGTAGTCCTTGTCTTCCGAGGCCACCTCGCTGTAGATGCGCTTGCCGAAGAATTCGCTGCCCTTGAGGGCTGCCACTGTGCGCTTGGCGTCTTCCTCGGGGATGTCAAAGAGGGTATAGTCGGGGAGCAGGTCGATGCGGCCCACGTCGACGCGCTTGCCAGGCACGTTCTTGTTGAGCAATTCGATGAGGTTTCCGGCGAAGAAGCCGTCGGCCTTGCCCACGTTGACATAAATGCGGGCCATGCCGGGCTCAGCGGTGCGGCGATCCTTGTTGCCGTCGTTCTCAAACCGCTTGCCTTTCTTCTGGCCTTTTTCGCTCTTTGCTGGCTTTTCGTCGATGAAGTCAATCTTGGGAGCATCCTTGTAATAAGCGAGTAGGCGGTTGAATTCGAGCGAGAGCACGCGCTTGAGCAGGTCGTCGGTAGAGAGCCACGACAACTTCTTGCTGACGCCTCGGAAGTATTTGTCGATTTCTTCCTCGGGCACCTCCACCTTTTCAAGGCGGTCGGCCAGGTTGTAAAGCTGCTTTTCGATGATGTGTTCAGGGGTAGGCACGTCTTTGTGCTCGAATTTCTTGCCAATGATGCGCTCGATTTCGCGGAGGCGTCCTTTTTCGCGGCTGTGTATGATGGCGATGGATGTGCCAGCCTTGCCGGCGCGGCCGGTACGGCCCGAACGGTGGGTGTATACCGACACGTCTTCGGGCAGACCATAGTTGATCACATGGGTGAGGTCGTCGACATCGAGGCCACGGGCAGCCACATCCGTTGCTACCAGGATGGGGAGCACGCGGTCGCGGAATTTCTTCATCACCAGGTCGCGTTGTGCCTGGCTGAGGTCGCCGTGGAGGGCCTCGGCGTTGTATCCGTCGCTAATGAGCTTGTCGGCTATCTCTTGGGTATCGCGGCGTGTGCGGCAGAATATGATGGCGTAGATGTTGGGCGAATTATCTACTATTCGCTTAAGGGCCAGATATTTGTCGCGAGCGTTGACCATATAGTATATATGGCGCACATTCTCGGCGCCTTCGTTGCGGTTGCCCACCACGATTTCCTCAGCGTCTTTCATGTAATTCTTGGCTATCTTTGCCACTTCGGCGGGCATCGTAGCCGAGAACATGAGGGTGGTGCGGTCCTCAGGCACATGCTCGAGAATCTCATTGAGGGAGTCAACGAATCCCATGTTGAGCATCTCGTCGGCCTCGTCGAGGATCACGGTGTGCACTTCGTTGAGTTTGACCACGCCTCGATTGATGAGGTCGATCAGTCGGCCAGGAGTGGCCACTATGATCTGCACGCCTTTCTTGAGTTGGCGGATCTGGCTTTCGATTGACGAACCGCCGTACACCGGGAGCACTTCCAGGTCATCAACATATTTCGAAAAATCGGCCAGGTCGCCGGCAATCTGCAGGCAGAGTTCGCGCGTTGGGGCCAAGATCAATGCCTGGGGCACACGGCGCTTAGTGTCAATGCGTTGGATTACAGGGAGACCGAATGCTGCTGTCTTTCCAGTGCCGGTCTGTGCCAGGCCTACCACATCGTGGTCGCCGTTGAGCAGCACGGGTATCACTTTTTCTTGCACTGGCATGGGGTTTTCAAATCCCAATTCCTCTATCGCGCGGCGCAAATTCTCATTCACGCCCAGTTCTTCAAAAGATGTCATGACTATATAGGTGTTTAAGTTTTATATCTTCATCTGTGATACAAATCAGATTCGCAAATATCTTTACGAAAGATTTTGCAAAGTTAGCCATTATCTTGGACATGGAAATATGTATCTACAGAAATATAAACAATTTCTGTAACCTCAGGGTTTATTCCCCATCCGACGAAATGTATTTAGATAGTAAGAGAAGACGAGAATCAACGAATCGACGAGAATCGACGAAAATGTATTCGTAGATTTTCGTGTACTCGTGGTTTTTCGTGTATAAACAAAAAAAATTATCCGTCGTCACGACGAATAATCTTCTTACCTTAAATCTAATACCATGAAAAACTGATGCAAAGGTACGCATTTTATGTTATACAACATAATTTTTAGGCAAGAAAATTCATACAATTAGCAAAAATTAATATTACCGGGACTTTCGCAGTTTGTTTAGGATTTTTTAACTAACGAACTATTGCACAGTT
>CAYTXF010000019.1:0-36545 GCA_964440745.1 uncultured Bacteroides sp. | reverse complement strand
TTGCCAAAATTAGCAACTTGGAATTGCTCACATTAGGCCATAAAGTGTTAATTTTGTATAATCAAACTCACGCCTATACTATCATGGAGAATGTGAAACAAGAAATAGATCGTCTGCGCGACGAAATCAATGCCCATAATCATAAGTATTATGTGCTCAACGAGCCCGAAATCAGTGATTACGACTTCGACCAGCTGCTCAAGCGCCTGGAGCAGCTCGAAAAAGAGCATCCCGAGTATGACGATCCCTACTCCCCCACCCACCGCGTAGGAAGCGACCTCACTAAAGGCTTCGAGCAGGTGCCACATGTATACCCAATGCTCTCGCTTAGCAACACCTACAGCATCGAAGAAGTCGACCAGTGGGTAGAGCGCACAGAGCGCGCCCTGGCCGGCCAGGAAAGCGACCTGGTGGGAGAGATGAAATTCGATGGCACAAGCATCTCCCTGATTTACGAGCATGGGCGCCTGGTGCGAGCCGTGACCCGAGGCGATGGCGAACGCGGCGATGTGGTCACTGAGAACATCAAGACCATCAAGAGCATACCCCTGGTGCTAAAGCCCGGCAACTGGCCCGAGATGTTTGAGCTCCGAGGCGAAGTGCTCCTACCCTGGAAAGAATTTGACCGTTTGAATGAAGAACGCGCCTTCAACGAAGAGCCCCTCTTCGCCAATCCGCGCAACGCCGCCAGCGGCACCCTTAAGATGCAAGACCCCCGCGAGGTGGCTCGTCGAGGCCTTGACGCCTATTTCTACTACCTGCTTGGCGAAAATCTCCCCTGCGACACTCATTATGGCAATATGATGGAGGTGAAGAAATGGGGATTCAAAGTGCCACCCCAGATGAAAATCCTTCACGACCTCAAAGAAGTCGACGAATACATCAACTACTGGGATGTGCACCGCAAAGAACTGCCAGTAGCCACTGACGGCTTGGTGTTCAAGGTCAACAGCCTGCGTCAGCAGCTTAACCTCGGCTATACTGCCAAATCGCCCCGCTGGGCCATAGCCTACAAGTTCCAGGCCGAACAGGCATGCACCGAGCTACGCTTCGTAAGCTTCGATGTAGGCCGCATGGGCATCATCACTCCCGTAGCCAATCTTGAGCCAGTGCTGCTCTCGGGCACCATCGTGAAGCGCGCATCGATGCACAACGAAGACATCATGAACGAACTTGACATCCACGAGCACGACATGCTCTATGTGGAAAAAGGCGGTGAAATCATCCCCAAGATCGTGGGCGTGGACAAGAGCGCGCGCAAGCCCGGAGCCCAGAAGGTGCATTTCGTGACCCATTGTCCTGCCTGCGGCACTCCATTGGTGCGCCAAGAAGGCGAAGCGGCCTGGATGTGCCCCAACAAATATGGGTGCCCACCTCAGATCACCGGTCGCGTGGAGCATTTCGTAGGCCGACGCATGATGAATATCGACGGCATCGGCGAGGAAATGTCGGAAGTGCTCTTCGCCCAAGGCCTGGTCAAGAACATCGCCGACATCTACGATCTCAAGCGCGAAGATCTCCTCAAACTTGAGCGCTTCGGCGACAAAAGCGCTGACCGCATCATGGCAGGCATCGAAGCCTCCCGCTCAGTACCTTTCGAGCGTGTGCTTTACGCCCTTTCTATACCCCTGGTTGGCGAAACTACCTCAAAAAAAATAGCCAAGAGTGCCAAGAGCCTCGACCGCCTTATGTCCATGAGCGAAGAAGAACTGTGCGCCATCGAGGATGTGGGCGCCATAATGGCACGAGGCATAATCGAATACTTCGCCGCGCCCATCAACCGCGAAATCATAGAGCGCCTGCGCAAAGCCGGGCTGCAGTTTGAGATCGACGAGCCCGACGAGGGAGAGATGAGCGACAAACTCGCCGGCAAGACTATCGTGATCTCAGGCGTATTCTCAAAGCATAGCCGCGACGAGTACAAGAAGATCATAGAGCTTAATGGCGGCAAAAACGCTGGCAGCATATCCAAAAAGACGAGCTTCGTGCTCGCTGGCGAGAATATGGGTCCAGCGAAGTACGAGAAATGCCAGGCCCTGGGCATCCCCATCATCAACGAGGACCAATTCCTGACCATGCTCCAATAATAGACGAGAGATACGTATCTCTCGTCTAAAAAATTGACATTGAGTGTCAAAATTTTTGACACTACCTACAAATCGCCAAATCACCAACCCACTAAATCACAACCATTTACGCATTTGGCACGTGAGTTGTAAGTAAGAATGGCATGAAAGCATTAAAATTCATATCATTCTTAACAACAGTTGTGCCGGCTCTGCTGTCCATGGCCCAAGTCGCTCCAGAGACCTGGACCATGGACCAGTGCATGGCGTATGCCGTGGCACATAGCGCCTCAGTGCAGAGCAAGCGCCTTGATGCCTCCACAGCCAAGATGGATCAGAAGTCAGCCCTTGCCGATTTCTTCCCATCGGTAGCAGCCTCCACATCGGCCCAATACTCTTGGGGACGCAATATCGATCCCGAGACCAATACCTACAACAATGTCACCACATTTGGCAATAGCTACGGCCTGTATGCTTCAGTGACTCTTTTTGATGGCGGACGCACCATCAATCGCTGGAAGCAGGCAAAAGTCACTCGCCAAGCTGCGCTCAACACAGTGCAAAAGCAGAGCGACGACAAAGCCATCGAGGTGATGATGGCGTTCGTAGATGTAGTCTATTACGACGGCGCCGTGAAAATTGCTCAGGAAAAACTTGCTACCAGCCAAGCCACCCAGCATAAGACCGAGGTACAAGAAGAGCTTGGCATCAAAGGCCTCCCCGATGTAGCCACTGCCAAATCGCAAACTGCCGCTGACGAATACTCGCTCATCCATGCCAAGAATCTCTACAATCAGGCGCTCCTCACCCTGGCCACTGCCATGAATCTTCCCAGTGACCAATCATTAAAGGCTGATACTGCAATCCAAGCCATTCTTCCAGAAATTGGCAATGACAACATCGACGACATCTATGCCTTTGCCATTTACAACGATCCCGCAGCCGTGGATGCTAAGTATTCCGTGGAGAAGCAAAAGCTCGCCTACCGCGTCAGCCAAGGCGCTCTATGGCCTACCATCTCGCTGCAAGGCGGAGTCAGCACATCTTACTATAAGACATTGCATAGCGAGTATGAAGCAGCCAGTTTTAGCAGCCAGTTTAAGAACAATCGAGGCGAATACATCTACGCATCATTGAGCATACCCCTGTTCAGCAATCTCACAACCCTCGCCAACATCAAGCGCAACCGCAATCAGCTTGAGGCAGCCAAGCTCGAGCAAGAAGAAACTCTGCGCAAGCTTTACAACGACATCGCCCAGGCTGTAATGGACCGCGATGGATATGCCATGGAGATCGCCTCGCTCTCCAACAAGACAGCAGCCGACGCCCTGGCCTATGATCTCAATCGCCGCAAGTACGAAGAGGGCCTCCTCTCTCTCATCGACCTGCAGCTCTCGGCCAACACTCTGTACGAAAGCAAGTTAAATTTGCTACAGCGAAGAATGCTTTATATTTTAAAAGAAAAATTAGTAAATTACTATAAAGGCATACCATTATGTTAAAATCTTACTTTAAATTTCTATCACGCAACAAAGCTTACACTGCCATTGATGTATTGGGCCTGGCACTCAGCTTTATGTTTATAATTCTTATTGGCACATATCTGTGGCAAGAAACTCATGTGGACCGCTGGCACCATAATGCCGACCGCATCTACCAATACGCCTTCGATATGAATGGTGAAAAAATGACTGGTGGCGCGTGGTCGCTCCAAGAAGGCATCCGCGCAGCATTCCCAGAAATAGAAAATTCATGCGGAATAATCAAGAACTACACTTTTTTATCCTCAGAAAACGATCCAAACATCCGCACGACTTTTTATTTCACTGATCCCAACTTTTTTGAGATGTTTGACTTTCCGTTGGTGAGTGGTGACCGTCGGCATGTCCTCGATGATGTCAATTACATCCTCGTATCCGAAAATTTTGCACGTCGAATATGGGGAGATGAAAATCCAATTGGAAAAAGCCTCACCATGCTTTGCGACATGAAACCAATGGTGGTGATGGGGGTGTTTCCCTCGTTTGAAAACACAGCCTTTAAGTGCCCCAAGGGAGAAGAAGTAGATGTAATCGCACGTTACGAACGAGTTGGCTCAATTAATCCAAGTCTTATGGACAAAAGCAACGCCGTTGCCGCTGATTTATTCTTCTTAGTACCTGAGGGCGTGGATTTAAGGGATAAAACCGAAATGTTTCAAAAATTCTTGGAAGAAAATTTTTGGTTGTATCGGTTGCCCGATTGGGACGTCAAGGTAAAACTCCTGCCACTAAAGGAACGCTATTTTGCAAACTACATTAGTGCTCAAGGCACTTTGCTAATAGGTCAGATATGGATGGTAAAAGTTCTTAGCATCGTTGGCATCCTTATTTTGCTTTTCGCAATCACCAACTATATCAATCTTACCGTTGCGCAAGCAGCATTCCGTGCCAAGGAGATGGCTACCCGCCGCCTGTTAGGATCATCACGCACTGCCATTTTCTGGCGATTAATCATCGAAAGCACCCTGCTTTGCGCCCTGTCGTTTGGCATTGGCATCGGACTGGCATTTATCTTCCAGTCTTATGCTGGTAATCTGCTTAACACTGACCTGAACATCGGCACCTGCATAAATATCGGCACCATTTCTATCACCTTAGGAATCTTGATTGTGGCTGGTGTCTTGGCTGGCATTATACCTGCCTTGCTTATAAGCAGCAATAAGCCAATCGATATTGTGCGTGGCACTTTCCGCCGGCGCACAAAGATGATTTTCTCAAAGATTTTCATCATCATTCAAAACACGGCCACAATCCTAATGGTGGCAATGTCAATCACTATGCTGATGCAAGTCCACCATGTGATCAACGCCCCGCTCGGTTACAATACCAAGGATATAATTACACTCAATCCCTGGGGCGACAAGCTCTCAACATTCAAGAAAGAATGCGAAAAGCTGAGCTGTGTGGAAAAGGTAAGCCTCGACTGGGGTTCTCCTTATTCACGCGGAGACAATTACACCATGACCTATAATGGAAAAACTATTTCAATCCAACGTTTTGCTGTAACCCCCGAGTGGATGGACATCTATAAAATAAATGTAGAAAAAGAAACCAGCAATCAAGGGGTGTATGTTAATCGCCTGCTCTTAGAAGAATTCGGGGTGGATGAAAATGCTGAATTCATTCCACTCAATGAAGGAAATGGGAAAATGATGATTCGAGGAATCATCAGCGATATCAGATTAGGGACAATCGAGGATAGCCCTCACCCGATATGGCTAAATGTAATTGACAATTACGCCCAATATGATGATAAAGATAATCTCTTCTGGGCTGTAAGCATCAAAACCGTAGGTGATCAAGCCGAGGCATGGCGCCAAGTGGTTGAGGTGGGTAAGGAAATATTGGGCTTTGACTATGCAGCACTCACCTCTACGCCCTATCTTGAGCAGCAAATAGCCGAACAATATGCCAGCGAAAAGCGACTTGCCGACATCGTAGTGCTCTTTACAATAATAGCCCTGGTGATATCCCTGCTTGGCTTGGTGGCCATGAGCACCTACTTTGTGGAGCAGCGAGAGCGCGAGATTGCGGTGCGCAAGGTGTTCGGCAGCGACAGCCACGGCATCCTTGGCCGCTTGCTCTGGCAATTCGGCCAATACATCCTGATCAGCTTCGTGATAGCCTGTCCGCTAATCTATTGGCTTGGCCATCTCTTCCTCTCAGAGCATTCCTATACAATCTCGCTTAGTTGGTGGATTTATGCCGTGAGCGGCGTGGGCTGCCTCATAGTCAGCCTCCTGACAGTGCTTTGGCAATCCTACCGAGCAGCCAACCTCAATCCCACAAAAGCCTTAACATCAAATCAATAAAATTGGATTTAGGATTTGGGATTTAGGATTTAGATTTGGGAACCATCCTAATTTAATCCCAAAGACCAAAGACCAAAGACCAAAGACCAAAGACCAAAGACCAAATGGACGTAAAGATAGAGAAAAAGAAAGGTCTGAGGGGCATAAAGCCCATGACCTGGGTATATATAATAGGCGGTGCCGCTCTGATTGGCGCATGCGTATGGCTGGCGACAAGCGACCTGAGCTCTACCCTGCGCGTGGATAGCCGAGGCATAAAGATTGCCAAAGTGGAGCAAGGTCAGTTCGACGACTTCGTGCGCGTCGATGGCCGCGTGCAGCCCATCTCAGTGGTGCAAATCAGTGCAGAGGAGGGAGGCATTGTGCGTGAAAAGGTTGTGGAGGAAGGCGCATATGTGCACAAGGGAGATGTGATAGCCCGCCTTAGCAACAGCAACCTCGATCTGCAAATACTCAATGCAGAGGCCGAACTGGCCGAAAAGCAAAATATCCTGCGCAACACCCAGATATCAATGGAGCAGGACCGCCTTAACAACCGCAACGAAAAGGCCCAGCTTGACCTTGAAGTAGTGCGCAAAAAGCGTGCGTACCAGCAGCAAGAACGCCTCTACAAAGAAAAGCTTAACACACGCGAAGAGTATATCCAAGCCAAAGAAGACTACGAGCTGGCACTTAAAAAGCAAAGTCTTGTGGTGCAGCGCTTGGAGCAGGACAGCATCTACCGCCTGAGCCAGATGGATCAGATGGAGGACAATCTTGACAACATGCGCAAGAATGTAATCCTGATTCGCGAACGCAAAAACCAGCTTAATGTGGTTAGCCCGATCGACGGCGAACTCGGCCTGTTGGATGTCGAACTTGGCCAGAACATCGCTGCTGGCTACAAAGTAGGACAAATCAACGATCTTAGCAACTACAAGGTGCAAGCCAACATTGATGAGCATTACATCGACCGCGTCACTACGGGCCTTACCGCTACCGTCGAGCGCAATGGCACCAACTATGAAATGCGAGTGCGCAAGGTTTATCCTGAGGTGCGCGAGGGAAAGTTCAAGACAGACCTGGTATTTGAAGGCGAACATCCCGAAAACATCCGCACTGGCCAATCATATTTCGTAAATCTTCAGCTCGGCCAATCGTCAGAAGCCGTGCTTATCCCCAAAGGCACCTTCTTTGCCACCACCGCAGGAAAATGGATATTCGTGCTCGATAGCAGCGGCAAGAAGGCTTACCGCCGCGATATCCGTCTCGGTCGGCAGAACATCAACTATTACGAGGTGCTTGATGGTCTCGAGCCTGGCGAACAAGTCATAGTCAACGGCTATGAATCCTTCGGCGACAAAAAGGTAATAGCTTTAAATTAAGATTTTAGGATTTGGGATTTAGGATTTGGGTAAAAGTACCAAGTCTATATCCTAAATCCAAAATCCAAAATCCAAAAAATATGAATAATATAGCATACGCGATAAGGACACTTTTTCGGAAAGGGCGCAGCAATGTAATTAAGATTGTGTGCTTGGCCCTCGGTTTGGCCGTGGGTTGTCTTATAATCTCAAAGGTGTATTTTGAGAGCAGCTATGAGACTTTCTACCCGGATTACGAACGCATTTACCGTGTCAACCAATATGCCATCCAAAATGGCGAGGCCAAGGAATGGCCTCAGACACCAGGGGCTGTGGCTCCGGGAATTGCTGCTGAGATTCCCGGAGTGGAATCCGCCACACGCTATTCATTTGCCTACGACGAACGACTTCCATGGGTCACCGAGGACAAGGAAGAAATAAATCTGAAGATTTATTTGGCCGACTCTTGTTTTTTCAATGTGTTTCAGCGTCCAATCCTTATTGGCAATACTAAGGATTTAGGTCATGCTGACCGCGCTTTCGTGTCAGAAACTACAGCAAAAAAGCTTGGTGGAATTGAAGAGTGTCTTGGTCAGAAAATATCATTAAAAAATGATCCCGATTACAAATATGAGATTACCGGAGTATTTAAGGATATTCCCAAGAATTCGATGTTCAACTATGATGTAGTTGCTTCTATAGAACTCTTTAGCGAGTGGAGCCTCAATAATTGGCTTGGCAATGACCGTTATATCAGCTTTATTAAGCTGATGCCCGGTGTGACGCCCGAAAGCCTTGCCGATGAATTGCGCAAGATGCAAGAGAGGCATTATGATATGCAAGAGCTCCAACAGCATGGTTTTGAACTCACATATACCCTCACTTCGCTCAACGATATTCATAATGGCGACAAGGACGTGCGCAGTACATGCTCGTTGTTGTCAGTTTTGGCAATCGCTTTGATAGTTGTCTCAGTGCTCAATTATCTGCTCTTGGTAGTTTCCACAATCATAAATCGCCACAAGGAGATAGCAGTGAAGAAATGCTATGGAGCTTCTCCGAGACAAATATTCTCTATGACACTGAGCGAATCATTTGTGCATCTTTTCATCGCTTTGCTTTTAGCTGTTGGCCTGATCTTCCTCTTCCAGAACTTAGCCGAAGGCCTTTTGGAGGCTCCCCTAAGCGCACTGCTCACAGGCAAGGCTTGGATTGTAATCTCGGTGATATGCATTGTTGTGCTGATAATCACTTCGTTGGTGCCAGCCTATGCTTTCGGGAAAATCCCCGTGTCGGCAGCTTTCCGCTCGCATAAGAAGAACAATAGAGCCTGGAAGATGGCTCTGTTAGTTGTGCAATTGCTTGCCACAGGCTTCATTGTGGCTATGCTTGTGACCATCTCGCGACAATACCATCATATAAACCATAGCGATCCTGGCTATGCTTTTGAGAATCTCTATGTGTGTCCTTCGTCTCAGCTGTCTGATGACGAACGAAAACTGCTTGGCAACGAGCTGAAGTCGCTTAGTGGCATTGATGATGTGGCTTATAGTTATAATTTACCATTAGATGCAATATCAGGCAATAATGTATCCCTCCCTGATGACAATAATGAGCTCTTCAATTTTGCCGACTTGTATACAGTATCCGAGAATTATTTCGATGTTATGGAGATACCTATCATCGAGGGTCGCCATTTTGAAAGTGGTCGCGACAATGATGGCAAGGTGATGGTAAGCCGCAAGTTTGTGGATAAGATTCATCAGCTTACCGATATTCAAGGCTCAATCATTGGTCAAGAGTTGGTCTTCACAGAGCATTTCAACCGCGATCATCCCACTTACGCAGTGATTGGAGTGTATGAAGATTTTCGCTTGGGAATGGCCCAGGCCACCGATGAGCGCCCCTCGGTTGTCTTCTTCCAGGATGACAATAATACCCTGGTGGAGGCTTATTGCTTGCTTATCAAACTTAAAAGCATTGACGCAGCCACTGTGAAAAGCATTAACGACACCATCGAGCGCCTTTATCCAAATCGCAACCTTGAAGCCACCGCTTACTCTACGTTTATGGCACTTTTCAGCCAGAACGAGAAGAATTTGCGCGATTCGATTACTATTTGCAGTGTGATTGCACTGATTATCACCTTGATTGGCCTATGGGCTTATGTACAGGATGATGTCAATCGTCGCCGCAAAGAAATAGCCGTGCGGCGAGTAAATGGAGCTGAAGCAAGCGACATCCGCCGGCTGTTCACTCGCGATATCTCTTGGTTTGCCATTCCAGCCTTGATTGTAGGAGCGATTGGAGCATACTTTGCTTCAGGCCTATGGTTGCAGAAATTCTCGGTGGCAATCGACCTGGGCATCTTCTGGTTTGTAATCGTGGTGCTCGCTCTCTATGCCATCGTGCTGGCTATCGTGCTGTTCCGCGCCTCTCATGCGGCCCGCACCAACCCCACCCTGGCCCTAAATGCAAATGAATAACCCACCAAACCACCAAACCACCAACTCACCAAACCACCAAACCACCAAACCACCATGTTAAAAGTAGAAAACCTCACAAAAACATTCCGCACTGAGGATGTGGAAACTCTCGCTCTCCGCAATGTCAGCCTCGAAGTAGCCGACGGAGAATTTGTTGCCATTATGGGCCCTTCGGGGTGCGGCAAATCAACATTGCTCAATATCCTGGGCCTGCTCGACAACCCCACAAGCGGCAAATATGCCCTCGACGGGAAAGAGGTGGACAGTCTCAAAGAAAAGGATCGCACAGCTCTGCGCAAAGGCCAGATCGGTTTCGTGTTCCAGAACTTCAACCTCATCGACGAACTAAACATCGAGGAAAATGTAGAACTTCCCCTACACTATCTCGGTGTCAAAGCCTCGGATCGCAAGAAAAAAGTGGCCGAGGTGCTCGAGCGCATGCAGATCAGCCATCGCGCTAAGCATTTTCCGCAGCAGCTCAGCGGTGGTCAGCAGCAGCGCGCTGCCATTGCCCGAGCTGTGGTGGCAAATCCCAAGCTTATTCTCGCCGACGAGCCTACCGGCAACCTCGATTCGAAAAACGGTGAAGAGGTGATGCGCCTGCTCACCGAACTGAATCGCGACGGCGCCACCATCGTGATGGTTACCCACAGCGACCATGATGCCCAATATGCCCACCGCATCATCCGCCTTTTCGACGGTCAAATACAAGATCAATGAATAATGAATATAGAAGCATCCAGTTTCGACTTATTTAGAATCAAGCATAAAGGCATTATATATTGGAAGATTGGCAGATTTACAAAAAAATTTCGTAAATTTGCCAATCAAACCTCTTTAAATTTCAGATTATGTTCGAATTCGACGATGAAGTAATAACATATCCTTTAGGTGAACAGAGTTTTAGAGAACTTCGAAATTACCCCGCTATATGGGTTTAGATCATACTGAATTTGTCATTAAAAGAACTCGTATATCTTAATGAATGAAAAATAAAGGCAGATTATTGGTGGTGGATGATAATCGGGCGGTGCTGCAGTCAGTGGCTTTGCTGATGGAGCCCCAGCTCGAAAGCGTGGTTACATGCTTGAATCCAGGTCAAATCCCCTCGCTTCTCAAAGAGCTAAAGCCAGATGTTGTGCTGCTCGACATGAATTTTCATGCCGGCATTAATAGCGGCAACGAAGGCCTTTACTGGCTCAAGGAAATCAAGCGCCTTTCGCCTGCCACCAAGGTGGTGCTTTTCACCGCATATGCCGATGTGTCGCGGGCGGTCACCGGGATGAAAGAGGGAGCCTCCGACTTCATTGTCAAGCCCTTCGACAATAAGGTGATGGCTGAGACCCTGCTCAAAGCCATCTCCCAAAAGCCTAAATCCCAAATTCCAAATCCCAGGACCCCGAACATGTTGTGGGGTGCCTCCCCAGTCATGCAAAAACTGAGGACTATTGTAGAGAAGGTTGCTCCCACTAATGCAAACATCCTGATTACTGGCGAAAACGGCACGGGAAAAGACCTGTTGGCCCGTGAAATCCATGCGCAGTCGCTCAGAGCCCAAGGTCCCATGGAAATTGTGGACATGGGCGCAGTAGTGGACACCCTCTTCGAAAGCGAACTCTATGGCCATGTGCGCGGAGCCTTCACCGATGCTAAGACAGATCGCATTGGCAAATTCCAGAGTGCCCATGGTGGCACCATCTTTCTCGACGAAATCGCCAACCTGCCCTTGCCCCTTCAGGCAAAACTCCTCACTGTGCTGCAGCAGCGCCAAGTGGTGCCCGTTGGCAGCAATCAGGCGCGCCCTATCGACGTGCGCCTAATCTGCGCCACCAACCGCGATCTTGAATCTATGGTGCGCGAAGGCACCTTCCGTCAGGACCTCTTTTACCGCATCAACAGCATACGCTTGGAATTGCCGCCATTGCGACAGCGTCGCGAAGACATTCCCGCTTTAGCCAAGCTTTTCATCGAAAAATATTCAAAGCAATATGGAAAGGAGGCTCCTCAGCTGAGCGATAGCGCAGTGGAAACTCTTTTCAAATGCCAATGGCCAGGCAATATTCGCCAATTGCAACATTGCGTAGAAAAGGCCGTGATCCTATGTGACAAACCAATGCTCACCTCAGCTGATTTTGACTTGCCTCAGCCCTCAGCGGCATTGGAATCTGCAACCGAAACCACCCTTGAGGACATGGAGCAGCGCATGATAGCCCAAGCCATCAATGAGTGCCAAGGCAATATGTCGTTGGTTGCCAAGCGATTGGGAATCACGCGCCAGACTCTTTACAATAAGATAAAGAAATACAACCTATGAAATAATTAATAATGAATAATGAATAATGAATAATAATAAGTGGAATCGTTGTGGATTGAGATATTAATCGGTGCAATCAGTATAATTGCTTTAATGTTAGCATTCTATTATTGGAGGCGCACGCGAAGCACACAGCGAAAACTGCACTATGTGTTTGATGCCACCCTAAGCAATGATTTCGCTTACCGATTCAATGGCTCCGACAATGCCAATGCGACGCTTAACCGCATTGTTGACCACCTTCACGCCCTTACCACTCAGGCCCGAAACGCCGACCATTATTATGGCCTGATCCTGGATCAAGCCATGACCGGGCTGATAGTGGCAGACGAACAAGGAAATGTTGCCCATCACAATGCCGCCGCACTAAAGTTGCTTAATATGGCGGTGCTCACGCATCTCTCTCAAATCCAGCGCTCGCAACCCAGCTTGTTTTCGGCCTTAGCAATGAATCTCAATTCTTGCGTGGTGGACGGGCGCACTCTTTCTTTGGATGTGACCGCCATCACGATGGATGATAAGAGCATGCGCATTATCGCTCTCAATGATATCAGCAGGCCCCTGCAGACTAAGGAAGACGAATCCTGGGTGAAACTCACCCGAGTGCTTACCCATGAAATCATGAACTCCCTTACTCCGGTGAATTCAATCGCTGAGACACTGCTTGAAAATTCATCCAATATCTCACAGAAATTGCTTCATGATGGCCTGAATTCTATCGCTACATGTAATAAGAGCTTGCTGCAATTTGTAGAGAACTTCCGCAAGTTCACCATTATCCCAAAGCCTCAACCTTCGGCCTTCGAGGCTCAGCCTTTCCTGCAAAGCTCTGTGACTATGGCTCATGGACTTAATCCAAACATTAAGTGCTCCCTGACAGTCATGCCAACTGACCTGATGCTTTATGCCGACGAGGGCATGATGCATCAAGTGATGATCAATCTTGTGAAGAATGCCATAGAGGCCAATCCCACAGAAATCAAAATCGTGGCCCAACTCAACGATGATGAAAGCATCAGCATCACCGTAGAAAACGATGGCCCCATAATCCCCGAGGAAGTTGCCGAGCACATCTTTGTGCCCTTCTTCACCACCCGGCCCTCCGGCTCAGGCATCGGCCTCAGCCTCAGCCGCCGCTACGCCACGGCCAACTCCGCCTCCCTCACCCTCACCCGCCTCCCCCACACCAAATTCACCCTTGTCCTATAAAAAAGTAATTTGGGATTCATACGCTTTTGTCAAAATTCCAAAGTACACTTTGGAATCAATACAATCTTGTTGAAATTCTAAAATATACTTTCGAATTTATTCATCTTTGTTTAAATTCAAAAGTACAGTTTAAAATTTATACAAAATTGTTTGGAGTTTAAAATATAATTTGCTAATTTCGCAAGAAAATTTTAATTATGAATACTGAAGACATAATTCGTAGGCCTCTGTATCTTGACCATATACTCTCGGTAATTAATCGAGGGATGATGTTGATGTTAGTTGGTCAACGAAGAGTTGGAAAAAGCTTCGTACTACTTGACCTTAAAAGATGGCTTGAAGAAAATGAGCCAAATGCCAATGTTCTTTATATCGACCGTGAGCAGCGTATTGGTGAGGCCTTGATAAGTGCTGATGAACTCTACCAAACAGTAATCGAGACCTTACCTGAAAATGGTAGGAATTATTTGTTAATCGATGAATTACAAAATATAGAAAATTACGACGTAGCGCTTCGTAACCTTTACTCCGAAAACAGATGTCAGATTGTTGCTACTGGCAGCAATGCCAAAATATTCTCCACCGAATTGGGCACCCGTCTTGGCGCTCGGTATATTGAAATCCCCATTTACAGTCTTACATATACTGAATTTCTGATTTTTCATAATCTGCCAGATGAGGAAAACAGCCTTATGTTGTACTTAAAGGTAGGAGGGCTTCCAGGTCTGCGCCATTTCAATCTCAATGACATCCGTCAAGTGAGAGATTACATACAAGGTGTTTACACCACCATTATGATGCGCGATATAGTAGAAAGAGAGAAAATCAGGAACCTCCCTTTCATGACGCAGTTAGCGAAGTTTCTTGCCGACACCTCTGGCAAGCTTGTGTCACCCAATAGCATTGCTGGCACTATGATTTCACAAGGAGAAAAGGTTTCTGGCCCCATGACCAACTCTTACATCACTCACTTGTGCAATGCACTGGTAGTCCGACCTGTTTGGAGATATGATATTCATGGAAAGAAAATATTCGAACAGAATTTCAAATACTATTTCTCTGATCTTGGCATTCGCAACTATTTATGTGGAATGCAAGTACGTCGTGATATAGAGCGTCTGATGGAAACAGCAGTTTGGCATCATTTGCTTACCCAAGGATTTGAGATTACTGTGGGTGTCCTGCGTAAAGGAGAGATTGATTTTGTAGCCACCAGAGTTGAAAAGGTCATTTATTTTCAAGTGGCCTATATCCTTCCCTCACAAGAGACAATTGACCGAGAGTTTGGCAACCTCCAATCAATCAAGGACAGCTATCCTAAATATGTGATTTCAATGGACCCAATCTCAGGTGAAGTTGAAGGCTATCCAGGCATTCACCTTATGAATCTTCGCGAATTCCTGAAAACTGAATTTTAGATACGGAATTCCTTTCCCACGGTGCTGAGCGGTACCATCACAACGCTATTTGCGGTACCATCGCAGCGTGTTTATCAATTTTTGGATTCTACAACATTTTTAGCAATTATTGTCCGGGCGTGAGGTGTCTTGCTTTGCTTGAAGTTGGTCAAGGGTTTTCCAGATTGTGGTGTAGGGGTATTTTGTAGGGCTCCAGCCGAAGATGGAGCCCAACAGGCCGCATGGCCAGGTGTGGAGTGAGCCGCATGCGGGACACGGTTGCGGCGTGCTCCACATGGCAGCCATGTATTCAATGTCGGGTGCCTTGAAGGTGGCCCCGCATTTGTCGCATTTGAATCGAGCATATCCTCTAAACATAAATTCTTGTTTAAGTGTTAAGGTTTAAGTTTTAAGGGGTTTGACTTAAACTGATGCAAAGTTAAAGCATTGAGGCGGTATTTACAAGTCAATTTATAGTTATTACTGATTTAATGTGGTATTAAGCATTGAAAAATAAAGGATTAACACAATGTGAATCAAATTCTAATCAACCATATCTTAAAATACCAGAGATGATAGCTTTTCCTAATTAAATATGAAATTATAAACATAGAGTGGACTTTGAATATAAAGTCCTGTACCTACATCCATTAATAGAGGATATTTTGGCGACTGAAAAATCGTCTTAAAAGCTTCCACTATCGAAATATTGCGGTCACGCATAAGATAACCTACTATGCGTTCGGTTATACTTTGTATTAAAAACTTTTGTTCTTTAGTCATATCTTTGTTTTAATTTAGAGATGGCCAACTCTGTGCCAAAAAAATATTGTGTATCTAATTTTCTATATGAAAGTTCTTCTACAAGTTGATCAAGCGAAATAATGCCTTGTACATAACGTTCCAATTGAAAAGCAACTCCATCGTCAGCGATAGGTCCGATCACAATATCAAAGTCATGAGGTTCCATTTTTTCAGGATACCTATTCTTTAAAATGAATTCAGCCCAATCACGGTTAGGAGAATCAAACTTTAAGACTTTTAGTAAACCATGGTTTAGAATATCTTCTTCGAAATTATACTTTAGTACAACAGGTTGGCCTTGTCTTGACAAACGACATCTACGTTGAGCCATGGTTTGTGCCTGTTTAAAATCAGGCGTCAAGTAGAATCCTTTGCCAAAATCTTTGTATGGGCTACATAAATCTAAATTTATGTCTCTAAAGAAAAGATTGGTTCCGTGATAAAGTGTAATCATATTTTTCCACCGTTTTGACGACAAATTGTTGTTAAATCTGACACAGCATCTTCGAGCGATAAAAGATGCTCAGCTTCATAACATTCATCTAAGAATTCCATCCCTTTATTCTCATAAAGATAATTAAAGGCATCGATTAAATTCAAATCATAGGTTTCTGCAAACTTATGAATGCAGTAATCAATATATATTATCTTATATTCTTCTTCTTTTGACATAAATCAAAATATTTTATTTTTTTGAATATCCTAATTCTTAATTTAAGCAATAATTACGTCCGTAGTTCGGATGCCCTTCCAAGAACCAAATAAAGATTCTAATTTAGATTTCTTCTTTGAGACTAAACTTTTAGTTAGATTATTGATAATTATCAACTTCATCTCATCACCTATTGAGTTGAGAAGATCCATGTAATTATTTTTTACGATAGCCTTGTAGTCATTACTTTAATTACTTAGTTTACAAAGGTAATAACTTTATTTGATTTAACAAAGCAAATATCCAAAAAGATTTTGGGAAAGGAGAGTTTAGATTCCTAAACCAAAGCCAAGCCCATCGCTCTGGAGGGCTTGGCTTTGGTTTAGGAGTCGGGGTTACTCTCGAGATTAGTCGAGGGGGCGGAAGGAGAAATCGTTGGTGCTGCAGCATGCTTTGCGATAGTCAAAACCATACATGCGATCGTACTGCGCGATGATTTCCTTGGCTCCGTTCGTGAACGGCGTGGCGCAATGCATTGGCATCGTCACCGTAACCTCCATCTCAGGTGTCAGCACCGTCCCATTCACGCGCTTGATGCGCTTAGGTGTTATGCGAAATACTCGTGACATAAGTTTCTATATTATGAAACATGTTGTACCTTTGAGGTAAGTAGAATTAGAGCAAGCGCATAACCATGTTGCCGAGATCACCTGAGTGATTGTTGAGAGTCTCAAGAAGCTTAAGTTTAAAATCAAGTTTCTTTTCGTCATCAGTATCCATCTCAAGCACAACATCGAGCATCTTGTCCATTCGTTTGCTTATATTGTTAAGTTGCTCCTTAACGATATCAGCACGTTTGTTGTACTTAGAAAGGTCATTCTCTAAGATAGCTACGAATGCTGTCAGTTGAGTGTCTAATTGATGGATAGCCAATTCCATCTCAGCATATGTGGTTACAATATCTTGGGCTCATCCCACTATACCTTGTACAGTGTTCAGAGCACAATTGACTTGCCCAACCGATTCATTGAATCGCTCTTGGTATTCTATAAGTTTTTCCTCCATATCAGGTGAGTTTAAAATTTACCATTTCCTTTTGTGCATTTTTTTGCCATGCACTTATATTGGATGAGTATTTGCAGTATCCCCAAATCCACCCAATAATAGATATTATAAGGAGAAGGATATTCCAGATATTGGCGCTTCCAAACCACATCCAAACCAAAGATCCTATGAAGGCATAGATCCACAATTTGTACACTCCCTCAGGCTTGTTTACTGAGAGTTTAACTGTTTTTTTGTAATATTCATTTTTCTCCAAATGTTTCCGTATACTTGGTGCAAATGGAGTTTCTTCTTTTGAATTATACGTAACGCCAGCAAGTGAAAGCGGCAACTTTGAATCATCCGAATCCTTCTCTAACTCCTTGAAGGGAAGAAGGATCTTAGCCACTGCGGGATTGAGTAGTGCATAAGCTAAGGTTACAGGAATCTTACCAGATTCTTGGGTAAGGTACTGGTGAAGCTCTGCATCACTTAATTTCCAATCCTCCATTAGGGAATTGAACACTTCTTCGGTTTTTGGTAGTTTAGGATTAGCAGAGGTCCCTTCTTTCCATTTTCCGAAGATTTCAATGAATGCACACGTAAGGTTTTTGAGGTAGGTCGATTTCGCGAAGAGTATAAAAATCAGATGAAAGGCCTTAACTTTTTTCTCTATTTTATCATCATCCATAGAATAAGTCTTACCTTTCTCCAATTCATAGAGTTTCAGAATTTTAGGAAAGGTAGACACCATTACTGTGCGAGCCTCATACAGATTATCGATTCGAGCCTTAGCGATTTTAGCCCTCATTTCTTTGATAATCTGTTGTTGCTTTTCTTTTCGTTGACGATTTTGTTCTTCTTTATATTTAGCGTAGAATTCGCCAGCAACATTAAGGGCCAATTCTGCCACAACTCCACTTGTCTTTTTTCCAAAGGAACTAAGTCCCTCATTGACCATCTCGCCTAATTCTGCAATCTCCTCTCTTAACATAGATATGCTAGAATCAACGAAAGCAGCAGTCTTTGAGATGTTATCAATCATCTCATCAACCTGATTCATTAGGGCAATCGCAGGAAGAAATTGAATGAAATTCTTATCTTCCAGAACATCCTGTAATTTGTATCTTTCGATTGCTCTTATAACTGCGGGATCTTTTGTAGGATCTCCAGTCTCTGAGACTTGAGAAATTTGGAGAGGATTTGTTACTGCATCTTGACTGGTTTCTGGTTCTGGAGTGAAAATATTACCAACCCATAATATAACTTGTACGAAGTCTTCAACAGAACATTCTTTTGCAACAGGCAAAGCGGTCTTAACCGTGAAAGAACGTGAGATTAAAGCATCATCCGTTACTATGAAGTTTAATTCCTCTTCACTATATGAAATCGATTCTAATTCATTCCAAGGGATGAACTGAACTGGGAAAATCCCTTCGATGTCTTGATAAGAGATGCCTCCTGAATGAACCAAGAAAGAACAGTCTTCTGATTTAGCATAAAACAAAAGTTTATATCCCTTCGCATTAGGATGCATTTTTAGAGCATGATCAAGATAATAGTCTTTAAATTTGGAATTATCTATTATAACGCGTGACACGGGTTTTGCAAATGCATTGACAATAGACCCGAAGAATGAAGATTGATCAGGTGTATAGTTTATTGCAAAGCCTTCAAATTGAGCAGCGATTTGTTCCGTGGTATATGTCTCTCGAGGTGAGTCTTCGGGTTGAGCCGATTCTTCTTGATATGAATTCGCAGGAGTTTCTTCTATACTTTCTTCTTCAGATTGAAGTGCTTGAGAAATTGTATTGTCAATTCTCCAAACAAAATAGCCCCAATCATCATGTTTGGCAAACCCCTTTAAATCTCTAATTGATATTTGAACGTTAAACGCCTCCTTTAGTTTGATGGAGAGCTCTTTTAAGTCAATTTCACGTTTTGCATATATCGAAAGATATGAAGAGGTTTCTGGAAGTTCAATTTCTTTATCATCTTCAGAATCGCTCTGGGTATGCAATTCTAAGAATATAGAACAATCATCATCCTTTTTTACAGAAGAAACTCGGGTATTGTATTCAGAACCTGTTGGTATTGCATAAGAAAACTTACAGAGCCCTACTTGATCAAGATTTAAGTAAGCGCCCTCAGTTACTTTACCTGACAGAATTTGTCCCTTTACTTTAATTAGGCCTTTCTTTGTAAAAGAAAGCTCTTCCGGTACCATGAAAAATGGTATTTTTTCTGGTGGTTCTTTCATGCATGGAATCACCAGAGCCCAAATATTTTGGTAGGACGTTTTTGGATCCATTAGTAGAATAAATTATATTATCAAATTTATATTTGTATATAAAAAAAGCGCGAACCGGGTTTCCGTTCTCGCTTGTTGGGGCTCTCGCATGGCCTGTGTTAACGATAGGGATACTGCGGTTCACGCCCGGATTCGGGGTGAAGCGCAAGTACTGATGTCGATTAACACGTAGGTTGGAATTTGCGAGATTTCAACAAGTCGTGACTTCAGTCTTGTGGTTCTATGTCATTGTATGTTTAATTCTGTATATCTCTGTTTTTTGTTGATTGGTTTTTATGGTTTGACAATCAGTTGTTTTTCCATCGAGATGGAATCATATCGCAAAAATAAAAACTATTTTTGGATTCTACAACTTTTTTAGCAATTATTTTCCGGGCGTGAGCATCTTGCTTTGCTTGTAGTTGGTCAAGGGTTTTCCAGATTGAGGTGGCGGAGGGCTTTAACGTAGCCGGTCATCATTTGGTTGTAGGTTTCTTCGTAGCCTATGCGGGCAGAGGGATGGAAGCTGTCTATGACGATGGTCTTTGTGGAGGGCGAATAATAGACCCAGCCATCAGAATCGGGCACATACTCCAAGTCAGGCAGGCATTGGCTCTTTACGAAATCGAGAATCAGGTTCTGTTCGCCAGAGTTGCCGCAGCAGAGAATTATCGATGCCTTGTAAATGCCAATTTGCTCAACCAGGAACTGCGCATAGGTTTCAAGATAACTCTTTAGAGTGGCATTGGAGATGCTGCCACCCCCCACTTGCTTCTTGCAATTGACGCGAGCAATGGGAGCCGACTCATAGTGAGGGCCTACAATTTGCTGGTTGCTGGCAATGGAGTAGTCAGGATAGCCGTCGGCAGTGGCATTGAGCAGACCGTAGCTCCACATGCGCAGGTTCTTATAGAATGGCATGGCGCGGTCGTAGTTGAACACCACGGTGTTGTAGCGGCCTGTCTCATGACGAATGTCCCAGGCTTCTTCATCATTGAGGTCCTTGGTAAGGATGAGCAGGCTTCGTCGTGCCTTGGCCCACTGAGCCTCCTCTTCGTCCTTTTCGCGATGCCAACTGCCATCGTAGTATTGGGGTTTGCCTCGGAACAACAGTCCGTCAACTGCCAGCTCTTCGCCATCTCCCAAATCGGTAGCGTGTCGGTGCCATCGAGCTTGTGTTTCCTCTTCTTGTGCGTGCAATCCGATCATGGTTAAAAAAGGATTTTAATGGTTTTTGTTGATGCAAAATTAAGTCATTGAGGCCCCATTAACAAGGCATTTTCGAGTTATTAATGATTTAATAAAGTGCAAAAGATTGATAAACAAGGTCTTGTGTATATGCGATTCAACTTTAAATCAACCAAATGGAAAAGGAAGAGTCAGTGGTGCCAGAGTTTGTTGCTGCGCTTCCAGATGGAGTCGAGGTATTGCTGAAGGGGAAGATGGGCAGGCTTGGGCTCGTAGCCTTTAGGGTAAGCATAACTGCCAAGGCGGGGATCGCCAAGCAGAGCTGCAATGCCAGCGCTTTCGCTGTCGAGATTGAAATTGGATTGCAACGCTTGCTTGAAATAGCATTTTAGTTCCTTGCTCCAGCGCTTCGGGACGAACCTAAGGGAGCCAGACTCGCATGTCTCCAGGTAGCCTTTCCCCACCATTTCGCGCAAGATAGAAGCCATTAGAGCCACATAACTGAAGCGCAACTTTGGTTTCGCAGGCAACGCATGATCAAGATGCCGCTTTACTGCGTTGCGGTAATCTTCAAGGACCCACTGCTCACCTACGATTCCTCTACGCGCCTTTAAGTTCTTAATCTCACCATCGCTAAGGTCATGGCCAATTGGCAAGAACACGCTCACATTGAGCGAAAATGCCATATTGGCATTCCCCAGGCATATCAATTGCTCAGGATGACGCTTCAGGCACTCCTTTACCTTGGCGTTCCATGCATAAATCACTTGGGGCTTATATTCGGATATCACTTGCCATAGAGCGTCAAAATCCTCATCGAAATCATCTGCGGTCAACTCGACCTCGGCATCAGGCACCCAATGCTGCAGCATGTTGGTGAAAAGTACAGACTCCCACAATTCACTGCGCTTCTCGCTGGGACATTGGTCGCGCAGACCGAACATATAGCAAGTAAAGGCCTGGTAGGCTGGGTAATGGGCTTCCTTGTCGATAAAGGAGTCTATTTCTATCTCATTGGAGTTGGACAGGCGATAATATTTTTGGTCTTCAAAAGATTTATACGACGGGCATTCGCAATCCATGTCCCTGATCTCTTTCCGGCTACAACACTTTGACTTATGCTCGCATTGGTCGCTGCAGATGTGGTAAGCTCCGAGCACCATAATACGCGCCCCCTCGAAGCCATCAGCATAATTCTTTCCCACCCAAGGCTTAAAAAATGGTTCAGTCCTATTTCCCATAATTCTTATTCATCTTTTCGCTTTATGAGTTGAGAAAATCTCTATAATTATTTTTCACTGAAGTTCTTGATGGCATGTTGTTTAATATTCCGGGTGCAAAGATAAACACTTTTATGGAAAGAACAAAGAATTTTTGGAAATGTAGGTGAAATTATGTAACTTTGCACTTATCCAAATATAATCAGAGATGAAGAAAATTCCTACTGATGTTAGTGATTTCGTGACCCTTAGAGAAGAGGATTACTATTTCTTTGATAAGAGTGGGTACATACGACTCTTTGAACGCCAAAAGAAGTTTATTCTTTTTGTGCGTCCTCGTCGTATGGGTAAAACTCTATTCTCGAGTATGCTCTTGGCTTATTATGACATTAATCTAAAGGACCGTTTCCAAGAACTCTTTGGAAACCTCGAGATTGGTAAAAATCCCACAGAATGGGCTAATCAATATTTAGTGTTGAAGTTTGATTTCTCCCATATTGACAATACTGATATTGACAATCTATCTAAAAATTTTGACGAATATTGTCGTGTCTGCATAAGGGACTTTCTTAAAAGGTATGAATACATTTACACCGAGCAAGAAATCAAAGATATTCTGTCAAGGCAAAACCTAAAGAATCTTATTGTAGATTTGGTTCTTGTCACGCATTTTAAGAAAAGAAAGATTTTCTTACTCATAGATGAATATGATAATTTCACCAATACAGTGCTTGCTGCCCGGGGAGTGAAGGCCCATGAGGCAATCACTCATGACGAGGGCTTTTATCGCAGTTTCTTCAGTGCATTTAAGGGCACTTTCGATCGCATTTTCCTCACTGGCGTTAGTCCTGTAACTTATGATGACCTCACATCGGGCTTTAACATCGCTGATGTGGTGTCGCTTGAAGAATGGTTCAATTCTGCCATAGGGGTAACTGAGTCCGAATTGGTAGAGATGATTGAGTATTATCGCCAACATGGTGCAATTTCGCGCAGTACTCAGGATATTATTGCTGAGATGAAACCATGGTATGATAATTTCTGTTTCGCTTACCGTTGTTATGGTATTGAACAACCTATTTATAATACTCAAATGGTTCTACGTTATATGTATAGCTTGGTAGAGAAGGGTTATGCTCCAGAACCATTGCTTGATACCAGTGCACGCGTAGATCCTCAAAAACTTAATTCCTTGGTGATGTCAGAAGATTATGGCGACCGCAAGAAACGCATTGACATTGTCTCGGAAATAATATCGCAAGGTTATACAATTGGAAATGTAGAGACTCAATTCCAAGCTGGAACCGTAGGTGAAGAACGGAATTTTAAAAGTATGCTTTTCTACTATGGTACTCTTACCTATGGTGGCCTTGATGAAAATGGATTCCGTAAGCTAATCGTGCCTAACAAATCGATGCGGGATCTTTATCTCAATTACATGCAAAGGATAATTGAGGATGAAGGATTTTCGATCGGAGGTAAATTAAATCTACTTTACAACTTGATAAAAGAGGCTGGTGAGCAAGGCAAATGGGAACCTATGGTAGAGGAGATGGGCAATCTATGCCATCAATATTCAAGCCTCCGCAATAATACAGAACCTCAAGAACAAGCTTTCTTGCGAGGACTTTTGTGTCAAAATCCGTATTATGACGTGTGGCCCGAACTCGAGCTTGGCGATGGTTACTGCGACATCTTGATGGTACCACGTTCGCAACAGAATAATCCAGTAAAATATAGTTATTTGATTGAGTTAAAGCACCTGAGTGCCCAGACCAAAAGTCTTGATACAAAGATAGAGGAAGCCTGTAAGCAGCTCCGTCGATACATGGGCGAGGCCCATCTCACTAACAGCCCACTGCTTGGGGGTACTTCTTTAATCCCTATCTATATGGTATTTGATCACTGTCATCGCCTTATCGCAAAAGGCTCCCTTATGGGATGAGGCTCCTCCACCTCTACTCCCCATCAACATCAAATTACAATTTTGAAACTTATAACTGATTTTTAGGCTATGCGAAAGAATCCCTATGGGATTCCTGAGACCGAAAATAATATACGAAACTTGAGTCTGTTTATAATATAGACCCTCCTTATTAGTGTGCGGAATCTCCTTAAAAAAAGGAGATTCCGCACACTAATAATTTTGTTTTCATTTGGATAATTCATTATTAATTAGTAATTTAACTTCCTCAACAATAAAATGAAATCATTAAATAATCAATGATTTTTAACAATTAAACGAACGGAAATTATCCTTTACACTATTCAGGATTTGTAGATGTCAACAAAACAAATACTCTGGTCACATCAACTCTGTGGTCGTTCTCGACGACCTTTTCGCCCCTGCCTAACTCTTTGGTTCTGTAGAATTCAGTGTTACATAGGTAAGGATGCCCACTATAAAACCTGTATAATTTTGGGTTTATTCCGCTACAGATGCTCGATTGAGCCCTTCCAAGCGAAATAAAGTCATTTTTATCCCATTTTTAACATTTGATTATTCTATAATCCAAAAAGAATATGTATCTTTGCATCATGATTATTAATGCTGGAATTTAAACATGTGTCAAATAATAGGCAGAAAAGAAGAGATAGAAATCCTAAGCCGCGCTTGTGATAGCGGTCGGGCTGAATTCGTAGCTGTTTATGGAAGGCGACGAGTAGGCAAGACCTTTCTTATAAACGAAGTGCTTCGTGACAATATAGTGTTTCGCCACACGGGCTTGTCTCCCTACGACCGAAAACGGAAAGTAACGCTACGCGATCAACTTCAGAATTTCTATTATTCTCTTATTCGTCATGGTATGGATGGAGGCGAGGCTCCAAGGTCTTGGATGGAAGCATTTTTCCGATTGGAACGTTTTTTGGAAAGACAAGACAATGGGACTCGTCAAGTGGTATTTATCGATGAATTACCATGGATGGACACTCCTCGTTCAGGATTTCTTACAGCGCTTGAGGCCTTTTGGAATGGCTGGGCGTGTAGCCGCCACAATCTTTGCCTGGTGGTTTGTGGATCGGCAACCTCATGGATGCTCGATAACATCATCAACAATAAGGGCGGTCTCTATGGTCGCTTGACTCGTGAAATTCGGTTGTCTCCATTCACCTTGCGTGAATGTGAAGATTTTTTCATAAGTCGCGGTATCAAAATGTCAAGATACAACATAGTACAGGCTTATATGATTCTTGGAGGCATTCCTTATTACCTTGACTACTTTAACCCATCGATGAGTTTGGCTCAAAACATTGATTCACTCTTCTTTTCCCGCCAAGCAAAACTTGGTGATGAGTTTGAACGCCTATTCAATTCAGTCTTTGACAAGCCGCAAGCATGCATGGACATTGTAAGAGTGCTTGGAGAAAGACATAGTGGATTTACACGTCAGGAATTAGCCCAGCGCACCCGGTCAAATCCCAACGGAGATTTCACAAAAATAATGAGAGCGCTTTCTGCCAGTGGCTTTATTGTAGAATACAAACCCTTCAGCACTGCCGAGCACAAAGAGGTTCGCTATAAGTTGGCTGATCCATTTTGTTGGTTTTGGCTGCATTTCAAGGAATTTAATCATATAGTTGAAACTGACTACTGGATGCACCATCTCAGAGAATCGGAGATAGGTTCATGGCGTGGTATAGCCTTTGAGGAAATATGTCAGCTCCATGTTGAGCAGATTAAAAGAGCGTTGCAAATAGGCGCAGTATCTTCTCAAGAATCCTCATTTATACTTCATGGTGATGATGGACATGAAGGGATGCAGATTGACCTTCTCATTGATCGAGCCGATGATGTGGTAAATGTTTGTGAGATGAAATATTGCAAGGGAGAATTCATTGTAACAAAATCTTATGCAGAAAAAATTGCTCGTCGCATTGCAACCCTGGAAAAGCTATTTCCATCCAAAACTTTTAACCCCACTATTATCAGCACCGTGCCTGTCAGTCGCAATGAGCACTCCGACATTTTCTTGTCGCAGCTCACTATTGATGATCTGTTTACGATATGAAGGAGAAATCGTTGGCATTACAGTATGCTTTGCTTGTGTTTCCTCTTCTTGTGCGTGCAATCCGATCATGGTTAAAAAAGGATTTTAATGGTTTTTGTTGATGCAAAATTAAGACATTGAGGCCCCATTAACAAGGCATTTTCGAGTTTTTAATCATTTAATAAGAAACTTATACCGAAATTCGATTTCTCGTTCTTTAGTCATATTTGTTTAAGGAATGTCAAAATTCAAATATGTTTTTTTGTAGAAAAAAATTGGGTGTCTTCCAATTTATTTTATAACTTTGCATATTCGTAATTATCTGTTGATTATGAAGGCTATTTTCTCTTTTAACCTGCTCTATCAGTGAAACCCGTAGATAAAGTCCTCTCTTTGCTGCCAACTGATCAATTAATCCCTATTCTTAAGTCGGAAGCTAAGGCTCAAGCCCTGGCCGAACTGATTTATGGCCGATATTTCGACCTGCTCAAGGGCATCGCCTACAATAAGGCTGGGAAGATGACTAATGCTGATCTTCTGGTCGACGAGATGATTTCAGATTTTTACAATCACTGGCTCACTCCCACTGCCACAGGTGAAGACCGATTAGCCCATTACGACGATCAAGAGCCATTCCCAGCCTATCTCGCTCGCGCCTTTGGCAACTTCGCCAATGACTGGCTCAGCAAGCGCAGCCATCTGAGCGCCATCGAGACCGACATCGAGCCTCTCCCCATTACCGACACAGATGCCGAAGACCAAGATTTCCGACGCATGCAATACCGAGCCCTGCTTCTGACCCTCGAAGAGCTCGACGAGGCCCAAGATCGCGAAGCCTACATATGGTGCACCTATGCCTTAGCATCAGCCCTGAAGGCCGATGATGGCGTAAGGCCCGAGGGACGCCTCTACCTGCAGATGGCCCAGCAGCTCGGCATCACCGAAAGCAATGCCAAGCAAATCGGAAGCCGCATGGCGCGCCTGATCAAATCAAAAGCGAAAAATAATCTCGACAATATCAATAAAAATTGTCACTAAGTCCTTTTTACTCTGTATATATAGTAACCATTTAAACTGCACCTTATGATCGTACTTGACGACATCATCCTTTTTCTCGGCGTGCTCTTAGTATCCGAGGGTGCTACCCAAGCTGTCGTTTGGGGCATCAACAAATGGAAGGCCAACCGATACCGCAAAAAAGCCAAAGAATTTTTGGTAGCTCCCGAGCTTACCGAGCAAGACATCGCGATAGCCGAAAAATGTCAGATACTGCTGGCCGAGGAGTTCCCTGAGGGCATCACAGCCCGTATGGGCGACATGAATATCGAAAACCGCCAAAAACTGATCCAAGGCCTGCTCCAAGAGTGCGAGAACATCTATGGGGTCAAACTCACCGAAATCCGATTCCTTACCAATGAGCAGATCGGCTACGGCACCTTAGGCTTCTTCTCGATGGACACACTGGGCATTTGCATCAATGTCGACGTGCTTTCCACCGATGATCCCGAGATTTTGCGCATGATGGTGTCTACAGTATTCCACGAATGTCGGCATGCCTATCAGTACCGAGCCGTCACTGACAGCACAGTAGATTACGGCACCGAAGAGCAGCGTCGCCTCTGGGCCCTGAATTTTGCCGACTATATACCAGCATGCATTGACTTCGCCCTCTACCAGCAGCAAGTGGTTGAGGCTGACGCTCGCCTCTTCGAAGAAGAATGCATGAAGAATTGCAAATGATTTATCCACTTAACCCGGAATTGCTATGATTAATAAGAAATCAGCCCCCATATTGGTAAATTACACCAAGCTGCGCAAGCGCCTCATGATTGACTATAATTACACCCGGCAAGAAGTGGTGCACACACTTTGGCGCCTGATCAATGCATGCGACGAAGTGAAGGATGCTTTTGCCGACTGGTATCTCCATGACAAAGACGTAAGCCTCAAATGCCAGGACATCACCTGGAACGATATGGTTGAAAAGAAAGGCCTCAATCCCTTCAACGCCTTTCTCTACATGGATACTCTCATCAAAAATCCCGAGCTTGGAGTCAACCTGCTGCCTGCTCAGATGCGTCCATCGATGAAAATCAGTGTGGACAAGCTGCGTCCCGAGCTCCGCGATTATGTCAATAAGAAATCAAAAGAGAACAAATCGCCGCTTATGGGCGTGTATATGGATCCTCCAGCCGAAGCCAAGGGCGAATTTGATCCCAAGGATGGTGAAGAAATTAATTTGAATGCTGAAAAATAGACATAATGGCTTTATCTAACTTTGAAAAATTTGGCATCTCGCTGCAAAGCGTGCTGGCAAATCAATACAAGTACATCATAGGGCTTGATCTCGGCGACGGCGAGGTCACAGCCTCATACTGGCGCCTCGATGATCCAGTGAAGGAGCCACGCGACCTTAAGCTCGTCAATCAAGGCAGCGGCTACAAAATCCTGAGCGGCATCTACATCTACGACAAGGATGGACGCGCCATCATCGGCACAATGAGCCAGCTGAAGAATTATTCTGAAGAAAAGGGTCACCTTTTCATCAACTTTAAGGCTAACCCGCGCCGTCTGCTCAAGGGCGAACTCTTCGAGGGTTCCACGGTGCGAAAATCAGAAATCGTAAAGCGCTTTGCAGCCGAGACCGTTTCCGCTATTTTCCAGCTAAATACTGACTTTGACTTTTCTGGCGAAGGCATTTTGGCTGTGGGCTGCCCTTCGAGCGAGGATTGGCTCAAGGACAACCGTGACATCGAGTACGCGCGCCTAATACAAGAGGCCATCAAGGGCATGGGCCACAAGCTCAAAGTGATGGTAATGCCCGAGTCGCGCGCTTCTCTGATGAAAGTGTACAAGGAGAACCTCGAATCGAGCCTTCGCGACCGCTTGCTCGACGGCGTGATTGTGCTGGATGCTGGCTCGAGCACTTTCGATGTAACCTACATAGATTTCAATACCAATCATCAATTCGATGCGAGCATACCCCTGGGAGCCGCTCTGATCGACAAGCGCATGACCCGCAACTTGCTGGCCAAGAAAGGCTTTTCTGTCAATGACATTGACAATCCGCTGCAGACTCGCCTCCATGTGCGCGATGCCAAGGAAGCCTACTATCTGGATCCCGACAATGAGGTGAAACTCTTCATCGAAATCAACGAGGAAGATGTGATCAAAGCCAAAATTGGCAAAGAGTTCATGAAGAATGTGGAGTCGGTGGATCCGGTATCATACAGCACCGAGGCCGACCCCAATGTCAAGGGACCCTGGTCGAATCTGCATCACTCTTTCCTCTCCTATTGCAAGAACCAGATCTCAGCTCATAATCATGGCAAGAATTTCACCGGGGTGGTGATGCTCACCGGCGGCGCATCGCAAATGCATTTCATAGCCAAAAACACCCTCGATGTCTTTCCGGCCAATCAGGCTAAGACTGTCTATGACACCAAGGCTTCGTTCTGCGTGTCGCGCGGTCTGTCATGGGCTACTTATACCGACCTGATGGCTCTGCAGCTCATATCCAAGGCAAAAGAAAAGATCGGGTCCACAGTCACCACAAGTCTTGGTCCGCTGCGCGAGCTTATAGCTGAGCCCCTCTCAGAAATCGTGTACAACTTCGCGCAGGGCGAACTTGAAAATTGGGAGAAAAATGGTGACAATGTCACAATGGCTGACCTGTGCAAAAAGATGGAACAAGACTTCGTCAATTTCTCCACTCCCCAGGGAGTCAAGCGCAAGACACAGATCGATCAAGTGGTGCGCCAGGCCGTACAGAAATTCCTAATGCAAACTGACAGCAAGTCGCTGCGCGGCCAAATCGTGAGCACCATCAACGAGCTTTTCAAAGAATACTTCCCGGGCCGACTCAATGAAAAGAACCTTGGCAAAATCGACATAAAGGAGGAAGACTGGAAAAGCTTGGTATCCAGTCTCTCAGGGGCTGGTAGCTTAAATCTCGATGAGGCTATCCTGAGCAACATCGACTTGGAGGCTGAGTTCGCCAAGTTCACTAAAGTGGTGCTCTTCCTGGTGCTTACTGGCATCTATGCAATGGGCCTCTGGATGCTTGACGCCATCTTCGACGGCCGCATCTCAAAAGCTCTTGATAAGATTGTGGCCAATAACCGCAACAAACTGTTGGACGCTGACGACCGCAAGAAGGCCGTGAAAGCGTTCAAGGACAAAAAGGATAAGACCATCAACAGCATACGGTCATCCTTGGTGCAGTCGATTCTGCAAGGCGAAACCGGCAATAAGTTTGCCAAGCAGCTTACCGTAACTCTCAATCCCATAATCGACAAGGCTGTCGACGTGGCAGCTCTCTATTTTTAAGTGATAGCATGAAGCAGAGAGAATATGTGATCCATCAATGCCAGGCAGCCATCAACGCTGGCATGCCCATCATCTACCTGGAGACCGACGATATCGGCCTGCTCGACGAGGTGATCCGCAGCCAGTGCATTGTGCCCTTCTGGTACTTCAATGACGAGAAGAAATGGACTCGCCGCAACGACCCCGACTACCCCATGTCGCCTGCCAATGTCTACATATGCAATGGCCAGATCGACAAGGATTTCGGCCAATGGAGCTATGGCTTGCAAAGCCAGAAGTTCCCTTGCTCCAGCTTTGTGCCCGACGATGTGGAATTCCACTACATCAAGGGCAATAATGTCAAGGGCGGCATCCCCCAGCTGCTCGCCGTGCGCAACTACCATCGCCCTGCCAATGGCATGCCATCTGCTTCTGACACCATCCTCGAGCGCTTGGTTGCCTATCATCAGGTTCTCCCCAAAGGCGACGGCATCCATCGCTGCCATGTGATCTTGCAAAGCCCCGTGGTGGACATTCCTCCAGGTTTGTCATCTTATGTTGAGGTAGTCACAGTGCCACCGCTCGTCGATTCGGAGATTGCTGAAATCATCACTGATTTTGCCCAGCAATGCGGAGAGAAGCCCTACAAGTCGTGCCTTGACTCGCTCACTGTGGCGATGCGCGGTTTCTCGGCACGCAAAATCGAGGAGCTGCTGCGCAGAATACGGCTTCAATGCGGAGGCATCTTCAATGCCGATACCGAGCGCACTGGCATCTCCATCATTGGTCAGGCCAAAAGCAACATGCTCAAAACTGAGGGACTTCTCCGCCAGGTCAATCTCGATGATAAGGAGGCCTCAGGCATGGAATTGGTGAAAAAATGGGTGCTCGACCGCAAAAAGGTGCTGTCTGATCCTATCGAAATGAAGAAGGGTTGGGCCATCGACGCGCCCAAAGGCATTCTAATCAATGGCATTCCGGGCACCGGCAAGTCGCTTCTGGCCAAGACTGTGGCTAATGTGCTGGAAATGCCACTATATCAATTCGACATGGGGTCGGTATTGGGCGGCGTTGTTGGCCAGAGCGAAAGCAATATGCGCCGCGTGCTCAATTTGGCCGAGGCCTTGTCGCCATGCGTGCTTTGGATCGACGAGGTGGAGAAGGCTTTCTCATCGGCCTCCTCTTCGGGCGATGCCGATGGAGGCTTAGGCAAGCGCCTCTTTGGAAATTTCCTCACCTGGATGCAAGAAAAGACATGCCCCTGCTTCATCTTCGCCACTGCAAATGATATCTCTGCCCTACCCCCTGAGTTTTCTCGTCGCGGAAGATTCGACAAGAAATTTTTCACCTTCATGCCATCAAAGGCCGAATGCCTGAGCATATTCCGCGGCATCCTCTTGGGCAAGCGGGAGAAGAATAAGTCGAAATTTGACCCAGTCATCCTTAGCGAACGCTTTCTCAACCAGATCATTGAATATTGCGGACGCGAGGGCAAATTCATGACTGGAGCCGACATCCAAGGCATCGTCGACGATGCAAAATTCTATTATTATGCCAATGCCGTCAACAGCAGCAGTGGCAACCGTCAAAATTACGTGTATGACAGCGTTGGATTCCGCGACGCCCTGATAAAGGCAATCGATGAGTCGCGCACTTACTCTGAGACCGACATGCCTCGAGTGGTGAATACTCTCTTCAAATTGGCTGAAAACCAATTCTATCCTTCCTCTAAGGGCGATGTGGTGGATCTGCGCAAAGTAGACTACCGTGAGCACAAGATTCCTGCCTATTCGGGCCCATACAATGGTTATGACGAACTAATGCATGCAGCCATTCAGCGCGAAGCAGATCTGATATATCATAAAAACGATAAAGACAAACACAAATGATACAAGTCAACGGACACATTATCATGACTGTCGACGATTTCGAAAAGCATTTCGATCTCAACCGCATGGTGGAAATCGCTTCTCAGATTGTCGAAGACACCGACATATTTGTGGGTCTTGAAGAATACGATGTCACCCTCGAGGCGCTGGCACGAGTGATGTGCGGTGCTGCCATCGACGTGGAAGAGCAGCAAGGGCAGATTCATTGGATGATCGACGATCTTTCGGGCAGCCTTGAAGGCAGCGTAGGAGGAAAGAAGACAAAGCTTGATGGAGTCAAAGCCAAAAAGCTTCTGATCAGCGCTTTAGGCCATAAGTCCTATTCACCCATCGTCACCTTAGGCACCGAACCGAATCCCACCCCATTCCCCAAAGATCCTGAATCCCGAATCCCGGCTCCCGAATCCCAAATCCCAAATCCTCCAAAGACCCCGAAGACCGAAGGCCCTGAAGACCGAGAAGACCCCGAATCCCAAATCCCGAATCCCAAATCCCAAATCCCAAATCCCGAAGCCCAAAGACCCTACACCGCCCTCCACTCTGAGCAATCAGTAGTACTGGATCTGGCAAAAGAGGACGCTCCCGGCATCTTGAGGACCCATACCCTGGTTAACAATTCGCTTCAAGGAAGCGCATATGTGGAGGCTGGTCCCCTTAAAATCGAAATAAAGGCCAATCATGCCGTGACTTTGCTGCTCAAGGATCGCGGGCTGACAGCTGTGCTCCATCATGAATCAGTCGGGCCGTTCCACCGCATAGAAAGCCAAATCCTCGACGACGGTTCTACTCAGATCCTCAATACTGACCTGGAAACCGGAAAAGTCACTAAGCCGGCCAGCTTCCCTCAAGGGGCCCTTTGGCAGGTATGCGCTGACAACCAAGGAGGATTCGTGGCCTTGGTTGATGGCCAAGTGCTTACATATTCTCGGCTAATCACTCCCGATGCCCTCGAGGACATGATGATCCCTGAAGATGAGAAGATAGTAATGATTGCCATATCCGGTGCACAGATCATGCTTCTCACATCCCAAGGACGTACATATTCCAATTTCCGCAATCCCTGGAGAAAGACAAAAAATGTGCTTCGCGTGGGAGTCGACGCCAATGGCGCCATCTATGCGAGCGCTCAACCCTTAAAACCTGAAGAATTATGACCACCACAGGCTATTGGATCATTGCTGCCGCTTGCGTAGGAGCAGGCGTGGGTGCTTTTGCGTGGAATTACTATAACACGCAGCAGAAGATCGAGCAGGCAAAAGAAAATGCCCAAAAGCGCATTGCCCTATTGGCCCAGCAATGCTGGGAAAGCTACAACCAGTTGCTCCTGGCTCGCGGCCAAGCCGACAAGTGCGCCAATTTCCTCGAAGGCGATGGCGGTGTGGCTGAGATTGCCAGCCGCATGCAGGAAGCCATGCATAAGTATGCCGACAATCCCGAGAAATTGGCCATGATGCTTCGCGATCGCGACATCACCGCTCTGATAAATCTAAGCCGAGCAAATGGCTTCTATTCTCCACAGAAAGGTTGGGGATTGCCGTCATCCAAGGCTTCAGGATTTGAGCATAAGCAGAATTACATGGAAAGCATCGGATGCGCCCCCGGCCTCAATCCGGATCCGGTAAAGCTGCAAGCAATTGACAGCCGTCAGCGCCAAGAAGCGCGGACTTGTCGCGAAGCCAAGTCTGTGGCCAAGGTGAAAAGCCTGCTGCCCACATTCCGAGAAATGAGCAATCCGCAAATCGAAGATCTTGACCCTCAGCAGCTCAGTGCCACTGCTCAGAATTTTATCACCTCTATCAATAATACTCTCCATGAATCTTCTCTCCAATAATTCAATGGCTCAGGATAAAGATAATTCAAAGCAGAAGCTGACCGACGATGATATCGTCGAATTGGTGAAAATCTCCGTAAAGCGCAAGATGGCCGCTGTGCGTGAAGATCTCGAGGCCGAACTCAAAAAGGGCTTGCAGAAAAGCGCCATGAGTGTGGCATCGACTCGCGTGGAAATACAGGAGCTCCGCCAGGAAGTAGCCAATCTCAGAGTCGAATTGTCGCAGCAAAGAGAACAGATCAAGCAGTATTCTGATTTTATCGCAAAGAGCGCTCTGCAGCTCAAATCCAAGCTTGACTCGCTCAAGCAAACACAGCGCCGCGAAGAGGTTACTTCCAATTTCCTTTCCGGTGACTCTGGGTTCCTCAACTCTTTAGCTGACATGATCTCTGCCGCGCGTAGTTGCTATGACCCCGACTCAACGGGGTGGAACAAACGCTTGGAAAGATTCATAGGCTTGTACCTATGGCCATTGGCCAATAAGCTGGTAATCTACGACAAGGCTGTGGCAACCCCTCAGCCTATCCCAGAAGAAAGCATCGATGGAGCTTCCGCTATGGCCAATTATGAAATGTGGGAGCAGGAATGCCAGAGGCTTGAGGGCAAGCCCCTTTTCTACACCCAATTGTTCGATGCCTTAGAGCCTACTTTGCGACGCATCTCTAACGAACAGTACGAAAATCAGTTATCAGAAGGCCTTCCCACTGAGACAATTGCAGAAATGCAGTGCCTGATGTCTGAGATTTCTTCTCTTGTCCAAGACCATGGCGTCAGGATAATTGAGCAGCCATCCGGAGAGTGGGCCAAATTCTTCTTGCTTCCCATGGGTGAGCAGGCAGAGCGTCCGCTAATAGTGCGCGCAAGCGATCAGCTGGTGTATGCTCCGGGAATTTCTTCCAAAACCGATCCCAATATCTCGATTTATTGACATGACCAAAAAAGACATTGAAAAATATGCCCGTGGCGAATGCTCGGCTTCAGAAAAGGAAGCGGTTCGCCAATACTTGATTGAAAATCCTGATCTTATTCTGCAAGTGATCGCCATTCGCCGACAGATGTCAATGGAAAAGCTCCACATCAATGGCGAACTTGAGCAGATGCAGCCCATTTTAGACAACCTCAAATTGGCCAATGCTGCCAATCCGGCCATCTTGCTCCGGCTCTTGGATGAAATCTTTGACAAAGAATTTTCTCAAAAAAGTGTAAAAAATTCCTCTGCCTTTGTCACCGAAAGCACGAGCAGCAGTATTAAGGATGTAAACCAACTGAAAAACCAAAAACTTAAGAATATGGAAACAATCAACATCTCACAAAAAGTGCTCGATGAGCTCTACCTGAATGCCCAGGGCATGATCCAGCATGCCGACAAGAGCCGCTCGACTCAATACAACATGATGGTGGCTCTCCTGGCTCGCCATCCTGAACTCTCCCCCGATCAGGCTCAGAAGGTTTGTGTTGACATCATCAATGGCGTTACCAACTTCAACGAAACCTTCAAGCAGCTTCAGGCCGAGGCTACCGGCGAGAACATCACTGAGGTGCTCTACACAAAAATCACCGAAAGCATCAAGGATAAGCCGCTCGATGAACAAGCCAATTGCATGCTCAACTTCATGGCAGTGATCCGCACCATCGATGCTAAGTGCATGGCCGAGGCGCTGGGCAAAGACGAGGCTGATGTCATGGCCGAGTTCAACCGCTTCATGGAGGAGAACCACATTGCCGAGGGCGTGGAGGCAACTCCCGAAATGCTTGAGGAGATTCGCGCGCAGCTGCGCGACACGCTCGAGTGCAACTCCTTCAACATGATCAACATCGAGGGTCTTCAGGCTATGGCACAAGCCGTAAGCGCAGGCGAGATGAGCGCTGCCGAAGAGTACATCCGCAAGGAAGCCAGCGACCTCGACCGCAAGGCTTACGTGAGCCTCAGCGCCTACATGGCAGCTCTTGAGGGCAATCTGCCCGGTGTCAGCACTGAGCCTGATGCTCAGCTCATCGCCATCAATGTGGCAGCAGGCATGGAGCGCGGCGAGGTCATCGACAAGGCATCGCGTGGCCTCATATCTTGGCAAGGCGCAGCACAAGTGCTTATTCTTATCGCTGGCGCTGCCTTACTCATGCTCTTCGGATGGATCGCCATCCATATCAGCCTTTGGATTACGGGATTTGCCATAGGCTTCATCTGCTCGCTGATTTCATTTGCCTGGCCCATCGTGCTCTTCTCGAGCGTCATCGGGCTCTTCTTCAGCTACAAGATCTTCAAGTGGGTCTTTGATAAGATGCTAAATCCTGTGCTGACCTGGATGGGAGTATGGGAAGCCAACGACAAGATCAATGAGCTCCCCTTCTTCAAAAAGCTTGAAGATTCTCGCCAGAGATTCTTCACTTGGTGCAAGAAGATGTGGCATAAGATTACCGGCCTTGGCACAATGCCCACGATAATGCCCACCCAAAACCTCTCTCAAGCCTAACCCCCAGTGTTACAAAAGGGGACAGGTTGCCCCGAGCGTTCTGAAATCGCTCAAGCATAACTAATTATAAATCAAAGAATTTAGAATTTGTTATATAGAAGGTCAAATCTGTAACACTTTCAAAAGTGTTACAGATTTGACCTTCTATATAACACATTCCTAATATATTGAAGCACAGTCATTTACAGAGA
>CAYTXF010000018.1:14371-38025 GCA_964440745.1 uncultured Bacteroides sp. | reverse complement strand
CATAGTGTGGAACTGTTAAAATTAAGGCTCTTAACTGGTTGGTTAAGAGCCTATTGGCGGAGAGGACGAGAGTCTTTACTACATTCTATTCCACTGTAAAAGGTTAAAAATCAGCTTGCTTTTTGGTTGATTTTTATATATTTTGTCCGAAATTTGTCCGAGACGGAGAGGGCGGATCAGGGGTGGCTTGGAGGGGTGAGGAGGGATACCATCTGCTCCAGGAGCTTTATGCGCTCGTCCTTCTCTTTGATGATTTCTTCTTTGGATTTTATCTCGCGCTCCAAGGACTTGACCTTGGCCTCGGCTTCGCGTGCGCGGGAGGTGGCGGATGAGCCAACGTTGATGTCGCGGGTGCGGTTCTGGTCTCCCATCACCACGCTGTTGCCACTGCTGTAATCGCGCTTGCGAATGAAGAAAGTGTCGGTGCTGACCTCGAAGAAGTCGGCTATCTGCTCCAGGCGCGAAGCCTTAACGTTGGCGCCGGTGAACCGGGCGATGGTGCCATTGTCGCGCACTCCGAGATAAGCGAGCAAATCGGCAGCCTTTAGATTTCGCTCTTTGAGCATTTGGTTGATTATCTGACCGTTATACATATTTATATATTAATTTAATATTATTTAGCAAATTATTTCTACTATTATTAATCGTTTTTGCGATTAATATTGCTAATTTTGCAGTACAAAGTTAAACAATTAATCTCGAAAAACCTAATGAAAATAGTAGAAAATGAAGCAGTAGCAATAATTGACTACTACAAGTCGCTGAAGCACGGAGGCTACAGCTTCCTCGGCGATCGAAGCGAAACCAAGGTCTCGCTCAGGGACATGATCTTGGATGCAACAGGTTGGTCAATGACCACATTCTATTACAAGATGAGAAAGCGCAATTTCACCAAAACAGAGATCGCGGTAATCAAACCTATCATAGAAAGCCATGCTTCAGAACATTGAATTTTACATCAGTCCCGACGGTTCGATCAATATTCATCGAAAGAACGAGCCTACCAAAATCTTCGACGAGTCGTGCACAGAAATAGTAGAGGAAGTGTTGATCATGATACGCGATCTCTATCCCGGAGCCTTCGCTGCGCTGTCAGAATTGTATTCTGCCAGCAGCCGCAACAAGCGATTCTTTGAATACAAGATTGTGCATCGTTTCATACGCTGCAACTTCGGAGAGTATGACGGCCTCACCTTTGACATTGACGGCATGGGCAGCTTCAACTTCGAGCACGTGAACTGCCCCATGCGCGGCGAATGCAAGCTTGAGGGGATAGTGTGCCGACCCATGCTTAAGACCGACCTCAGCGAAAAGGAGAACGAAGTGGTTGCCCTGTTGCTAAGAGGGTATGACCGCAACGCCATAGCCGACGAGCTGTGCATATCTCCATTTACTGTCACTCGCCACTTCGCCAACATTCGCCACCGCCTCGGTCTCAAATCCACATCTCAAATCATTACACATTTCAACCATGGAAACAAAGTATAAATACAGCATATCGGAATTTGAATCGGCCATTGATCGTTACAATAAAAATCATGATGATTATAGCATCTGCCTCAATGAAATAAAGCTGAGCTTTGGTTTGGTCAGGCTGGCTATTGGGGAGATCATATCGCACAAGACTTTCGGGCAAGTGAAAGCTTGCTGGAATCACGAGGGAAAGTGCTATCGCAGATTTACCGAAACCCCAATTCCGCAAGGCGACCTCGAATTATAATCTATCGCCATGATTCCAGAAAGCACCATCCAGGGCATACTCGATCGCGTCGATATAGTCGATGTGGTGCGAGACTATGTTCCCGACCTGAAAGAGCGGGGAGGCAAGGCTGAGTGCTGCTGTCCGTTCCATTCAGAGAGAACCCCCTCGTTCAAGGTGGATTCCAACAAAGGCTTGTATTACTGCTACGGCTGTGGCAAAGGCGGCAATGTGTTCCAGTTCGTGCAGGAGATGGAGCATTGCGATTTTCCGTCGGCGGTCAAAAAGGTAGGCTCCAGATTCGGCATAAAAATCGATGAAGACAAGGCCGAAACAGCGGAGCAGCGCGAGAAGCGCATCAAGGTTGAGACCATGCGCATCATCAACGGACATGTGTGCAACTTCTATGCCGACCAATTGTGGAAGCCCAACGAATCCAGCAAGAGAGCTCGCGATTATATCTTTGGCCGCAAATTCAAAGAGGAATTTGTGCGCAGTTCCAAATTCGGCTACGCTCCCAAGGGCAATGTTCTTCTTGAATTTGCCAAAGCTGAGGGGTTGAGCATTGAGCTCATGATTGAAATGGGACTGCTTGGCCGCAACGACCAGGGCGAAGTGTATGATGCATACCGCGACCGGTGGATTATTCCCATATTCAACCGAGCCAATGCAGTAGTCGGATTCACATGCCGACAGTTGCCAGGCAATGACCGGGGAGGCAAGTATGTCAACAGTCGATCGAGCGACTGTTACGATAAGAGCAGCCTGATATTCGGACTCAACCAAGCAGTCAACAAAGCGGTCAAAGAGGGGGTTTTCTATCTGGTTGAAGGAGCGCCCGATGTGCTGCGCTTGCAGTCCATCGGAGCCACCAATGCGATCGCCACGCTTGGCACTGCATGGACTCGCGAGCACTTTGAGCGACTGAAACGCTACAAAGCCCGGCTCTGCTTTATTCCCGACTGCGATGAAGTGAAGGATGGGGAGCGTTACGGCACCGGGGTTAAGAAGGTGATGGAGAATGGCCGGCTCGCCATGCAAATGGGACTCGATGTTTCGGTCAAGGAAATTCAGCCTGGCGAGGACGGCAAAAAGCAAGATCCCGACTCGTTTATTACGAGCCAAGCTGTGCTCAAATCCATCGAGACCCGCGACTTCGTGCTGTGGTACTTTGGCAAGGTGTTCGTGCGCAATGCCGAGCCGTCGGAGCAGGGGCGCATTATAGAGGACGTTGCCAGCCTGATAGCGTTGGTCCAATCCAATCTGATTGCGGATTCGCTGATCAATACGCTGAGCCGCGACATGGGGCAGCGCAAGCAGTGGAAAGAAGCAGTATCTGCAGCCAAGAAGGAGAACAAAGAGGAATCGCAGAAACGCTCAAAGAATATAGATCGCAGCCTGCTGGAGCAATACGGTTTCTGCCAGGATGAAAACAACAGCTATTATTCCATCGGTGATGGAGGCAAGGAATACAAGTGGAGCAATTTTATAATGGTTCCGCTGTTCCATATCGAGGACAGCATCTTGCCCAAGCGATTGTACAAAATCAAAAATCAATCTGGCGTTGAAAAGATCATTGAGCTCAAGCAAAGCGATCTCACCTCGCTTGCGCGGTTTTCGGAGCGAGTTGAAGGCTTGGGCAATTTCATTTGGCTTGCCAAGCAAGACCAGCTCAACAAGCTAAAAATGTTTTTATATGAGCAAACAGAAACAGCCACCGAAATCATCCAGCTCGGATGGCAGCCCAAAGGATTCTGGGCATTCGGGAACGGAGCCATATGTGACGGCCAATGGATCCCTACAGACGATTACGGCATCGTCAGGCTTGGATCGCTTGGCAATTTCTACCTTCCTGCCAACAGCGTCATCTATCGAGGCGAAACCAAGCTATTCCAGTTTGAGCGAAGGTTCGTCCACTCCGATTACTCTCACGTTAGCCTTAGACAGTACACAAATAAGATGGTGGAAGTGTTTGGCAACAACGCCAAAGTCGGAATCTGCTTTTTGCTGGCCACGCTGTTCAAGGATGTGGTGACGGGCATCACCAAGAACTTCCCTCTGCTGAATCTTTTTGGCCAAAAAGGATCAGGCAAATCCGAGATGGGTCACACGCTCATGAGCTTCTTCATTGCCGAGAATGTGCCTCCGAATCTTCAAAACTCCACCGATGCCGCATTGGCCGACGCTGTGGCTCAGTGCGCCAACGCTCTGGTGCATCTCGATGAATATAAGAATACCATCGATATCACCAGGCGAGAGTTCCTGAAAGGTCTCTACGATGGCACCGGCCGCACTCGCATGAATATGGATCGCGACAAAAAGCGTGAAATAACTGCTGTGGATTGTGGCGTTATAATCTCAGGTCAAGAGATGCCGACCATCGACAATGCGCTGTTCTCCCGACTGCTATACCTCACATTCAACCAGACAGAATTTAGCACCGAAGCAAAAAAGCGATTCGACGAGCTGAAAGACATGCGCAAGATGGGGTGTACCCACCTGACTGTGGAGATCATTGGCCACCGCAAAAAGTTCGAGGTGGAATTTCCCGGCAATTACCGATCAGCGCTGAGCGATGTAGTCTCAGCCTTGGAGCATGACAGCATCGATGACCGCATACTGCGCTCATGGGTAATCCCGTTGGCCGCTTTTCGCACTCTTTCGGGAGTGCTCGATCTCGGCTTTGATTACAAAGAAATGTTGCAGATCTGCATCGATTGCATCGTGCGCCAAAATTCCGAAACTCGCAGCAACAACGAGCTGGCGCAGTTCTGGACTGCCGTGGACGTGATGCACACCCAAGGCTTGGTTTTCAGCGGTCAGGATTTCCGCATCGTTTACGAGCGAGGACTGAAGTGCGACCTCAACGGCAATGGCATCAAATTGGAGTTCCAGATGCCGAGGCCTATCCTCTACCTCAATTATGAAATCATACTCAGCTCGTATCAGAAATTCGCAAAGCAGCAAGGCGATACCGTAGTTCCTACCAATACCCTTAAGAATTATCTTGAAGTGTCGCGAGAGTTTTATGGCAAGAAGCGGGCGTGCCGATTCCTGCTTATGAACAATCCCCAAGAATCTTCAATCACCGTAGAGGAAGAGCCCGGACGCAAAAAAATGCTGCGAACATCCAAAGCCTATCAAGCCTACTGCTTCGATTACCTTCAAGTGTCCGACAAGTTCGGAATCAATCTGGAGATATCCACCGAGACCGACCTTATCGACGAGAAGGATGTCGAGGCAACAGACAAGAGCCTGCCATTTTAAACAATCCGTATATGAACCAGAGAGAATTTTTCGCAGCCGTGTGCCGAATGCGCAAGCTGCAGAAGCATCGGGACCGATACCCGATGGACGATGTGACTGCTCGCGAATGCGCCAAGCAGGAGGATGCCATTGATAATGAAATAAAGAGAGTGGACGCTGTTCTTCGCGAACAGGCTCAGCCCAGATTCTTTGACTTATAACCAATAGGTGCTTTAATTATAACAATTCTGGGGTCGCGAGCCGTGCCTGAGAAGGCGCGGCTCGCTTTTTTCGACCAAAATGCGAATTAAATACTTAGTTTTGGTAAAAATGGCAAGCAAACTTCAAAAAACTTCATCGAAACCCTTTCAACACCTTCAACAGTTGCAACAAAATTGATTATCAACGTATTAATCAAAATTTTAACTTCAACACGCTGCAACATTTTTCAACAAATTTTGAAAAATGTTGAAATTTTCAACAAATCGGTCAATTTTCAACGATTGTTGAAAAGTTTTCAACACGTGTTGAAAACCTAAAATGCTTTTATTCAGTGTGTTACATATTTTGTTGCAACTGTTGCAACTGTTGCGCCTAAAATGTGTGTCCTGAAATCAAAAATTTTTACTCGGTTTTTCGATCAAATCTGCTATATTTTTAGTAACTTTGTGGTATAAAATCACTTGCCACCATGGACCAGCGCTTTGTTATCTACATCCGCCTTGAAAAATATCTGGCCGAATGGCTCACCAGCCATTTGGGCGACCCCGTAGTGTTCCCGGCTTGCAGCCATGCCAACTCCGTCATCCGCACATTCCTGACCAAGCTTCCCGCCGGCGCCAGGCCCAATCTCAACGACGGCACCATGACCGCCATCGTGATTCCCGACTCCAAAGCCAAGCCCCGGTCGGTTTACAATTACATCGGCGAGAAGGGGCAGAAGGCGGTGAAGGAGGTGATCAAAGATTTGTTCAAGCGCAGCCTGTGGACCGACATCTCTCCCCTCGAAGATTCCCCCGTAGGGCTCAACACTCGCATCGCTGCCTGGTGCGAGATGCACGGCATCGGCCTCGACCGCGTGGAGACTGTCAGGCAGTGTTATTACCGAATGCGCGATTCGTTCACCGAGTCGGGCATAAATTTGCGCAATATTTCATCGAAAAGAGACCCACAGAACCACACCTTTTCTTGATTCGCGTACAAGCTCGCACAAACCCGAACAACTCCGAACAACTCCGAACAAAACCGCACAGATATGAAACCCCTGCTTCTCAACGTAAGATACGTGCAAGCCATCGCGGCTCGCCGACTGATGAACTGCACCGTGATCCCCGGCGTGGGCATCATGCTCAACATGTGGCGCGCCTGGACCACCCTGCCCGTGGTGGGCTTGGGCGAGTACACCATCGAATCCTCCCTTGAAAACAATGGGCACACCTACAGCCACACGCTTAAGGCTCACCTTGAAGAGCAGTTCGACCTCTCGGTTGATCATTTCTGCTACCTGTTGACCACCATCGACGGCCACCGATACCTGATCGGGCTCAACGAGCATCCCTATCCGATCACCAACATCACCCTCTCCATGCCCTCGAGCGAGACCGAAAAATCGGGCTGCACACTGTCGGTGACTTACACCGATACCCTCGGGCCGATGCCCGTGCTGGATTGACGGGTCTTTTGCGCAGTGGGGTTTGGGTGCTATCTTCGCGTCGAAATCAATATCTGCAACAATGAATTACCAAATCATTATCGATGGCGATATCTCAGCGTGGGGCTACTCCAAGCAGTGGGCCCGCCAGAGCCTTGCACCATACAAGGGCAAGCATGTCGATATCCGCATCTCGTCGCTCGGCGGCGACCTCAACCACGGTTTGGATATCAGGCAGCAGTTGATTGACCATGGCGATGTCACCGCCTACCTCACCGGCTTCGTAGCATCGGCTGCCACAGTGATTGCGATGGGAGCCAAGCGGATCTGCATGAGCAAATATGCCATGTTTCTGGTGCATAAATGCTCTAACTTCATCGACGCTTGGGGCTATTACAATGCTGACGAGATGGCCAAGCTTATTGAATCCCTGGAGTTCAATAAGCGCGAGAACGACAAGATCGACGTCGTGCTCGCACAGATGTATGCTGACAAGTGCGGCAAGCAGGTGGGCGACATACTCGATGTGCTCAAGCGCGGCGAATGGCTCACTGCGCAGCAAGCCCTCGACTATGGCTTTATCGATGAGATTATCGAGGATGCCAACGAGACCAAGGCAGACGTGACCGATGAGATGCGCACCAAGCTGTGCGCCTACAATCTGCCGCTGCCCGCCGCTCACACATCCGATGAATCCCAGTCGGCCCAATCAATCCTGAGCCAGATTCTGGCTACTCTGCGCTCGGTGTTCTCGCGCAAGCAGGACGCTGCCGCCGTGGAGCCTCAGCCGCAACAAAACCAATCAACCCCTACATCCGACATGAGCAATACCGCATACGCAGCCCTGATGGCTGTGCTGGCCGTAGCTTCGCTTACCGCCAATGCCGATGGATCCGTGTCGCTCACTGCCGAGCAGCTGCAGCAGGTCAACGACCGCTTGCAGCAGCTTGAATCCGCAGTGGCCGACCGCGACCGCTCCATCGCCGGCCTCAACGTTCAGATTGAGGCTATGAAAAAGCTTCCCGGAGCCGAGACCCAGGAAGTGAAGGAAGACCCCTCGCGCGTGATGACCACCGCCGAGGTTGACGCATACATTAATTCTTTGTAACCATGGCTGTACCCGACACAACCCATATCATTTGCACCGACCGCGACTGGATGGAAGGCGCTCGCCGCTTCCGCCCCGAGATTCTGATGGCTCCGGTACGTCGCCTGATGGAAACCCTGGCCGCTTTCGCCACCTTCCGTCCTGACGTGCGATTCGAGGAAAAGCAGTACCAGTACGATGCCGACCTCGAGTTTGGCAATTACGACCCCACTCGCACCAAGCAGCTTGATCTCACAATCAAGCCTCGCACCCTGAAGACCTTCTTCGGCTCGGTGCGCCGCGAGTTCGACCCCAACGCTTACATCCACTCCAAGCTTTCGAGCCCCATCACCAAGGGCGAGGGCCTGAAAGGCGTGGAGGCTGCCCGCGTGGCTCTCAACCTGATTTCTCGCAAGCCAGCCGACAAGATTCTGCAAAAGATCTTCTCGGCCAAGCACGTTGACACCGGCGTTGACACTGCCACATTCTTCAACGGATGGGATACCATCACCTCGGATGAGATTACCGATGGCGGCATTTCTGTGGCCAAGGGCAACCTCTACCAGTTCGACGAGGCCATCTCCAAGCTCAACGCAGTGGATATGCTCAAGGCATTCTGCCGCGCTGCCGACGATTACCTTATCGAAAAGCCCGACCTCAACCTGATCGTGCCTTATCAGGTGTACTACGATTATCTCGATGATTACAAGGCCACCACTGGCGCCATTCCTTACAACAAGGAGTTCAAGCAGTACTATATCGAGGGCTTTGAGAACATCCATCTGAAGCCTATGGCTCAGAAGAAAGGCTCGCAGTACATCCACCTCACCACCAAGGACAATATGCTCGTGGGCTTCGGCCGCAAGGGCGAAGAGATGGACCTCGTGGTTGAGAAGCACGATGTGGTGATGCTCACTTTCTTCGCCACCATGTTCTTCGGCGTCGACTTCCAGGAGCTCGAATCCTACCGCATGCTGGTTGGTCTCCTCAAGGCTACATCCGACACTCAGCCGGCACAGCCGACCATCACCATTGACACCGAGGGCAAGACCGCAACAATCACCACCACCGACAGTGGCGTGACGCTGCAATACCGCATCGGCGACAGCCAGACCTGGACTGACTACTCGACAGCCATCAGCCTGAGCGGCTACAGCTCTTCGGTTGTGATCTATGCTCGCGCCGTGAAGACCAGCACCAGCACCTCGACCACAACATCCGAGGAAACCAACAAGACTTATACACCGTCTTAACACTGATTGATTATGGCTTGCACTGAAATTGATTTATATGCCAGCATGGAGTACTGCCGCGGCGAGGTCAAACTCGCTGGGCTGTACACCGAGCTCTACTACGCGCCCAAGTCTTACATCGCCACTCTGCCCGACTTGCCGAAACTCACCGACACGAGCATGACGATGGATAAGGCCGGAACCATATCCACCGACATCACCATGGCCACCGACAAGGTGTTTCTTAAGATCGACCTTCTCGAGGATGCCAGCGAGATCAATGCCGAATCGCAGGGCGACGAGCCTTCCAAGACCTTCAACAATACCGCCGAGTTCAAATATCCTGGCACCAGCGCCGCTGCTGTGGGTTTCTGCCGCTTGGCCAACCTCGACGATATAGTTTACATCGTGCGCGAGCGCAGCGGCAATTACCGCATCCTTGGCAACAACCTCTTCCACACCAACACCAAGCCCAAGATGGCATCGGGCAAGGCTTTCAGCGACGAGTTTGGCACCACCCTCGAAATCGAGGTGACCGACATCGCTCCCGCTCCCGTTTACACTGGCAAGATAGTGTTGGCTGGAGGCTCGATTGACTGCTCCACTGGCGCGTTCACTGCCAAGGGCGGCTGACCACTGACTATCTGAAACCACATAGATAGATACAACGGACACCACCCCCAACTCTGCCCAGGCGCAACCGCGACGTGCTACGTTGCGTGTTGCGCCTTTTATTTTAATTAATCCGCTTAACGCATGAATCAGATTGATCCCGAATTTACCCGAAAGATGCAAGCGTGGCTTGCCACCGAGCCAGCCAAGCGCGACATTATGGCTGGCGCTACCATGCTGCTGCAGCTCACGCGCAACCGAGCCATCTACAATGCGGCCGTCCAGCGTCCGCAGAAGATGGCTGATAAGATTGAGTATGAATTGAAGAAGCATCTCGTTTACCGCCTCGACAACATGACGCTCCAGGATGTGAACACCATGCAGCGCGAGGTGATGCCTCGCATCGCCAAGACGGTGGCTGACGAGCCAGCCGCAGTGATCAGCACCGATGACGAGCTGCCTGATGCCGCGGTGGCCAAAGGTCGCCGTGCCGACCACGACCAGTTGCCTGATCGCATAAAGGCTCTGTGGGAAGGCAATTTCGACCTCTACAAGAAAATCAAGCTGCTTTACAACGAGTGCGTGGCCATGACCGACGCTGGCGCTCAGCCGTGCGACCTCTACGAGCGGTTGAAGATCCTCGATGAGGCCGACAAGCGTTACCATGACAATCTCGCTGCCTACGATGCCTATGTGCTGGGCTCTGAGCCTGAGACTGCCGAGCCTTCGGCTGGGGATCCTGCCGACATCGCCAAGAAGATTTCCGCTGCTCGCAAAAATCTCTCGAAGTGGCGCGCCAAGTTCGGCAATGCCGATACCCCAGCCGATGAGGACCGCGCTCGAGCCAAGATGCAGGAGTGCGTTGACACCATCCTTAAGCATGGCGCAGCCTTCTCCGACGAAACTGTTTCTTTCCTGAAATCAATCGGCGTGAATCTGTAATTGCCTATGCCGCTGCCAGCGATCTACGATGTGGCTCAGCAGTACCTCTTCGAGGACTCCGACAAAATGAGGCTGGCGGGCATTCCGTCCGCCACCATTGACCATGTGCTCAGGCTCAGGGATGTCTATAATTATTGGCTTTCCCACCCTAACAAGCGCGACCGCGACATCGTGTCCGAACTGCAAGCGAGGGGAGTGTCCAAGCGCCAGGCTTATTACGACCTCAACGTGATAAAGGAGCTGCTTGGCGCATTGCAGAAGAATACCAAGGATTACATTCGGTATCGCTTTACCGAGGGCATACTTCGCGCCATCGACAAGGCTGAGCAGTCGGGCAATCTCGATGCCGTGATCAAGGGGTGGAACACATTAGCCAAGTACCACCAGCTCGACAAGCCCGACGATGAGGACCGCCGATTCGATATCACGCCACAGGCATTCCACTTCACTGATGACCCATCGGTTATGGGCATCACTCCAGTGCCCAACATTCGCGAATTGATCAAAAAGAAGAAGGAGCAGTATTGGAACGATGACGTGGTTGACGTGGATTTCGAGCCGATAGAATTTAACGAGGATCAACTGTTTAATCCGAAGAAAAATGGAGAAGCCGCTGGTTTACCTTAACGATGTGCAAAACGACATTATAAACGGGGTGCAAGCTCGCACCTCTGTTATCGTTGCTGGCCGTGGCTTTGGCAAGGGCGTGCTTCATGCTGCTTGGAATCTTCGCAACATGCAGCGCATGCCCGGGTGCTGCATCGGCTTTGTGTCGGCCAACACAAAGCGAGCCTTGACTAATACCCTTCCGTCAATGCTTATCCATTGGGAGAAGTGGGGATTTAAGCGAAATGTGCATTGGGCAATCGGCATCAAGCCTCCTAAGACGTGGCATTGGGGCAGCCCCATTTTTCCAGTGCAAAATTACGAAAACGTGCTTTCGTTCTATAATGGCTCGGTGGGTTATATTATTTCCCAGGATCGCACTGGCACATCCAATTCGCAGAGCTATGATGCTCTCGATATCGATGAGGCAAAATTCATCGACTTCGCTCAGCTGAGCGATGAGACCCTCCCTGCCCTTCGTGGAAATCGCCAGTATTTCGGCTCCCATTTCTACCACCATTCCATGCTTATCACATCGGATATGCCAGTCACCAAGAAGGGGTCTTGGTTTCTTGACTACCAAAAGAAGTGCGATCCTGAATTGATTACTGCCATTCGCGGACTGGCGTATGAGATTTGGAAGATGGAGAAGCGAGTCAGGGACATCAATGCCAAGGGCGAGGAGCCGCCAGCTTATCTGAGATCAGAACTGCGCCGAATGCATCGCACTTTGTGCCAGCTGAGATTCCTGGCAGTGGATTACCGCGAAGTATCTACGATCGACAACATGCAGGTGCTTGGCGAAGCTTTTATAAATCAGCTGAAGCGAGACCTGCCACCGCTCACCTTCCAAACTTCGGTGCTGTGCAAGCGCATAGGCATTGCTCGCGATGGCTTTTATAACAAGATGACTGAGCATCACAAATATTCTGCCCCCAACGTGGCCGCTTACGACCGAGCCGAATATGATTTTGACAAGCTGAGGGAGCAATCGTCGCTCATGGATGCCGACGTTGACTTTGACGCTCCGATCTGCGTGGCCTTCGACTACAACGCCAACATCAACTGGCTTGTGGCTGGGCAGGTCAAGAAGAATGAGTTGCGAGTTATCAAGTCCTTCTTCGTGAAATACGAGCGCAAGCTGAATGAGCTGGTTGGCGACTTCTGCGATTACTACCGCCACCATCGGCGCAAGCACGCTGTGTTCTATTACGACTCCACGGCTCTTGGCTCCAACTATGCGGTCAACAAGGAGGATTTCCGATTTGTGATTTCTCAGGCTTTCATTCGCCATGGCTGGTCGGTCGAGGAGGTGTATATCGGCAGGCCAATGCGTCACATCGAGAAGCAGCTCTTGATCAATCGCATGTTCGCCGGACAGGCGCGGCTGATGCCTTTCTTCAATCGTGAGAATAATGAGGATCTGCTCATCTCCGTCCAAACTGCCGGCGTCTATAATGGCGGCAAGGACAAGCGTGGCGAGAAGCTTCCCGAGACTGACAGTCCTGAGGGGAGGCTCGAGGCTCGCACCGATGGAAGCGACGCTTTCGACACCCTCTGCATCGGGTGCGAGAAGTTCCCCGTAACCAGTGGCTTGATTTCCGTGGCTTCTGGGCTGTGAAAATCTTTTTGAAAAAAGTTGTGAAAAAAAGCTGAGAGCAGCCATACAGTCCTTTACCAAGGAATTGCAAGATGCCAACTTCTAAAGATATTAGCCGCGCGTGAGCGTAGCCTTTTCATAATGTAAAAGTGCGGGCGAGAGCTTCGGCTCTCGCCTTTTTTGTTTGAAGGCGATTACCCTGCTACATATACCGCCGAAAATCGGAGGGTAATCGCCTCGATGCCGTAGGGCAGTGGGGGGTGCGGTGGGCGAAATTGGGGTGTTTTTGAATGCTTTTGGAGGATAATAGGTTGAAAATGAGGGGTTGTGGACGCTGAGGATTGCAAAATTGTGAAAAATCGGGGGCTTTTGTGCCGATTTTGATAGGCGATAGGTTTGGAAATAAGGGATTTGCGATGGTTGGGAAAATCTCCTTTTCGGGGATGGTTGCGGCCAAAAAATAATGATTTGTGAAAAAATCGGGAAATATATACGGAAATAAATTTCTATTTAACAATAATGCGCAAAGAAGTCGCAAAATAAAACAAATATAGCAAATCTACTATAATTAAATGAGCAAAACTATTGATTTTGCTCTGCAAATCTATTAATTTTGCGAGGTGAATTTTAAAGCGAGCTCAATCGAGATCGACAAAAACTAAATTCTATTCAATTAAATTTAACAAACATGAAGGTTCAAGAAATTTTCAAAATCAATGGCATATCTATTCAGGTATGCGACGACGATGAGCACAGCGTGCCCATCAAGCCTATCTGTCAAGCATTGGGATTGGCATTTTCACCTCAACGCACAAAGATAGCAGAAGATGAAATTCTCGGTTCAGTTGTGACGCTCAGCGTCACAACTGGAGCTGATGGCAAGTCTTACGAGATGGTGTGTTTGCCCGAAAAATATGTGTACGGATGGTTGTTTACCATCAACCCGCAGAACGTATCAGAGGAGGCTCGCCCCAACGTAATAAAATATCGTCGCGAGTGCTATGATGCACTCTATGACTACTATCATCGCAAGGAGCAAATCCGCGCGGAGGAAGATTCATTGGAGGCTGAGGCTTTCAATGAAGTGGAGGCTGCGAAAAGAAACGTGGCTGAGACCAAACAGGCTTTTGACGAGGCTAAGGCTCGCCAAAAGGATGCAGAAGATAAGCTGGAGTCAATTCGCCAGAAGCGCATCGACCGCCAGCAACAAGGACCAAATCTCTTTGAGCGATAACTTCATGTTTGCGCTTTAAAATTCACACCCGGCAAGCCGCTCGATCGGCGGCTTGCTTTTCTAAAGAATTAATAAGATAGAGACATGAAGAATACAATAATAACCACATACAACGGCAAGCCTATCGAAGTAAGCAATCAAGAAGGCTTGCTGCCAATAAAGCCAGTGTGCGAAGCTCTGGGTATCGACTACGATATCAACGCCATGCTTCTTGACCAACACCTATATCTTAAGTCTATGATGCAGCACCGACATTTCGTGTCGGCTAACGGTGTGATTTACGAATCCATAGCATTCGATCTCATCTCGTCGCTGGGCTGGATTGGATACACTGGTGAAATTCTTGACGAGTGCCTGGTAGAAGATAAAGACTCAGCGATCACAGGAGCGAATCTGATTGTGGAAGCCATTTATGGGCACATGGAGAAATTCAAAAGGGAATCTGTTGAGCTTGAGGCGCGCTACAATCTCTATTTGGAGGAGTTTGCCAAATCAACAGACACAAAGGAAAAAGCTGCGATATTGGATTGCTTGGATGAATTGGTAAAAGAAATGGAAGATCTTCCAAATAAATGCCCCAAAATACAAAAGCCTGGTGAAATCTTGCGCCAGAACAAGAAGGGTGCATGATTGTTGGGTTCTGCCCATCAACTATTCCGCAGACGGGGAATAGATGGGTGAGAGAATCGGACAAAATGCTTGTCAATTTTACTTCTACTATGGTGTCCTACTACCATGGTTGAAGAAAAATAGACAAGCGATTTGAAGCAAAATAGATAAGCTCAACCGTGGGGATAATCCCCACGGTTGAAACAAAAAAATAACACCTCATTACTAATCATTGTTAAACAACGATCATGAAAACTACTACGATTTGCACCATCAACGGTGCGCAGATCCAAGTCAGCAACGACGAGCAGATGCTCGTGCCGATCAAGCCCATTTGCCAAGCGCTGGGCGTATCGTATGAAGCCCAGGCAGCCAAGCTGCGCGAGCACCCGACATTCGCTTCAGTTATGTCGCTGAGCGACATGACTGGATGCGACGGAAAGACCTACCAGATGAGTTGCCTTCCTTTAGAGCATGTGTTTGGCTGGGTGTATACGATCCACCCCAACAACGTGTCGGAGGATGCCAAGAAAAATCTCATCAATTACCAGCGCGAGTGCAACCATGCGCTCTTTATGCACTTTTTCGGTCGCATGAAGCGCGAGCGAGAGATCATAGCCAAAGAGAACGAGCTGCTGAAGCAGAAGGATAATGCACAGAGCAGCATGAATTACCACAAGGAAGCCTTGTCGCAACTAAAGAAAGACGTGCTCAATATCGACATCAAGCTGGGCAAGCTGTCGGAGATACGCCGCAATTCCCAGGCTGGCTTGTTTGACGATCTTGACAAAGAATTAGATAGTATCGTTTAACAATGGTGGGCAGCGGCCGGAGTGGGGATTTGGCTCGGGCTGCTGCTTTTTATTGTTGCATAGAATTATAGTATGGTCGTAGGAAACCTTGGAGGCTCATGGTGAGAGCGTGGGCCTTTTGTAAAGAAGCAGTCATGAATAGGGAGGACGGAAATTTCACTGAGATGGCTCGGGCGGTGGCCGCTGCGATGTACATCATACTGGCGGTGGTGGCGGGCGCGCTGCTGGCAATCGATGCGGTGCTGTACTTCCTGACGCGATAGATAGAAGCAAGAGCTCATTTATAGTTATGTTATGATTAATTAGGTTGGTTAATGGCGGCCGGGTGAGAGCCGGCCGCCTTAATCGAAAATCGGAAACCACAAGGCTGGCTCAGAGGAGCAAGGCCGATGATTATAAATTGATTTGCAAAACGGAGGGAAGGGCGCGCATGGGTAGTATTGGTAATTTATATGGGTTGAAGTTTTTCTTTCATTTTCTTTGCTTTATAAATAGTGCTTATTATTATGGTAGATTCATGCGCGCCCTCCCCTTTATTTAACCAACGAATTGGATTATGGAAAAGATAGAATTGTACGAGAACGCGAGCGAAGGGGCCAGGCGATGGGCGAGGAGCCACACATATACGCGGTGCAGCGGACTGGGCAGGGTGTGCTACTGCTGCCACAAGCGCGAGTGCAACTACCGGGAGCTGGCGATCGCCTACCAAGCGGGGATGGATAGCAAGGCGGCCATCCTGGGGGCGATAGCGAGGATGTGAGCGGCAGCTTTTCATTATTGCGATTGAGAGATAACTTTTTCATTATTATATTTATGGTCGTATATCTATTCTAATTATTGCAAATTTAAATTTTCTATTTTTCGTGTGAGATTGACATATAAAAATGTTCAACAGCAATGCAATAGCAAGAAAGACGAAAACATGAGTAATTTCATGCGGGTTGCGCCCTGATGGGAATCATGGCGCAATTTTTTGTTTGCAAAATTTAATAATAAATTTGTTATTTTTCTGTCGAAAAATTTGTTCAATAATAAAATTATTATTAACTTTGCAATGTAATCCAAAACACAATAGCACATGGACAAGCATGAAATGAAGATGCAGCTAATCCACAAAAAGATGGAGTGCATCGCAAAGCTGAAAATCCTCCGCTTCTTGGGAGTGAATGAGTACGAGAAGGAGCTGGACGAGATGCTGGACCGACTGAACGACATCGAGGCAATCCTCAGGGAGCTCGACAAGAAGTAACGATGAAAGCCCGCCAAGGGCGGGCTTTCTATAAAAAATATAAATCATAAAATTTAGGTGATATGGAATTCAAAGAGAAAATTGAGAGACTGGGCGCGCTGATGGGCGGCGGGCAATACGAAGAGGCAATGGCACTGGCCGCAGAGATCAAGGCTGAGTGCAAGACTGAGGAGCAGCGCATGGAGCTGGCCCGGTTCGTAGGCGGCGAGGTGAAGAGCCTCGATGCCGAAGTTGGCGAGCTGAGGCGCGATGCGCTGGCATTGCAGCTTGGCGAGGCTGCTGACATGCTGAATCTGACCTATATCGCAAAGAAGTACTTCCATCGGTCGCATGCGTGGCTGAGCCAGCGGCTTCATGGGAACGTGGTGAATGGGAAGGCGTGCAAGTTCACGGCTGAGGAATTAGACACCTTCAACCACGCGCTGCGCGACATGTCGGCGCGGCTGGGAGCGCTTACATTAAGCTATTAGCTCCCCGCCCCATGTGTGGCGGGATTACGGAAGACCGGCTTGGGAGCGGCCGGCGAGGCGTGGGCTTCGGCCCTCGCCTTTTTTAACTTAATGTATGTTTATTATTACTTAATGCCACTTATTTATAACTTATTTTCACTTATTTTCGATTATTTATAATAGTTTTCGTTAGTCGATTTGAATTTTATCGCTAAATTTGCGATAAAATAAAATCAAATAAAATCAAATGGAATAAAGAAAAATGAAGTCGATAGTAACCAAGCTGTTTTACCACTTTCTGGCGCATCAGGACGAGCTGGTGCGGCACTTCGACGGGAAGTTCATCGTGATGGCCGATGACTTCACGGTGGCGGGAGCGTTCGACACCGACAAGGAGGCATACGATTACGGAGCCTCGAAGTATGAGCCTGGCACCTTTATGGTACAATTGTGCATACCGGGCGAGGCTGCTTACACAGTGCAAGAGCCGAGATTTGTGATATGAGGCGGCTTGAGGTAAGATACGACCGCATTGTTGACCAGTTGGTGACAAAGGTCAGGCTTTACAGCTTGTCGGAAGATCGGACTGTGGAGTGCGAAGCGGTGTGGGACACCGGGGCTGCATATTCTGGCATCAGCCACGCGATGGCCGTGGAATTGCAATTGCTGGAAATCGGCAAAGCGAGGCAGAAGACGGCCAATGGGGAGCGTGTATGCAGCGTGTATGCGATAAAGGCCACGGTGTGGCCCTCTGATGGGCGCCCATACATATCTACTCCCCGAGAATTTGATGTGGCAAAAGACTCAAGCATTCAGTTCTTGATAGGCATGGACATCATCAAGCGGGGGCGGTTTACAACCGAGATTGTCGAAGACAAGAGCGTGCTGATATTCGAGGCGCCAGCTGAGGCATTGGACTTTGTGCGAGTTGTTTCTGAGTACCACGACTCATACAAGGGTTACGGCAGCGAAGACAACCGCAGGGGCTACCTCTCAAGCGAGCTTGTAGAGGATAAGGATGGGCTGGAGATGATTCACCGCTACGTCAGATACGAGCAAGGCGCGTGAGATGTGCATCTTGCTTGCACACCTCAGTTAATGCAGGTTAAAGTTTTGGCGGTTTCAAAAATTAGCCTTAATTTTGCATCGCTAAACTAAATGAGATTATTCTCAATCCGTGCCGGGCTCGGTCAATGCTCGGAAGCCGCTCCGGGCTATTTTTATGGCCGACCGCGGCAGACATACCCGATTGAAGTCCAGATTCCGACATGCTGGGAGAAAAGGTGGGCCTGAGCCCGGGACCTTGCTCCCCTGAGGATGAAAAACCTTCGGTCACCATTTCCAACAACACCTTTGCTCCGCACGGAGAGAAGTCTTGTTTAGTTTAGCGACACGGAAATGGTGGCCGTTTTTCTTTTCCACCTGTAACGCTAAACTAAACAAGCAAAATGAAGAAGACATTTCGCAAAAGCTGGTCCAACCGGGCCAAGTTCGCCGTGGCATCGGCGATGATCGCCGCGACCTACGCCTGCGCCGCATGGTACGCAGCCACCGATTCGCGCCTCGCCGTGCTGTGCATGGCCGCATCCATGACCCTCGCCCTCACCTCAGTGTTCACCCTCAAATCCGCACAGCAATGAGCTACCAAGACCGCCTCCGCGACGCTATCGCCGCCAACCCCAACATCCCCGAATCAGTAGTCCGCCAAGCCCTCGACCAGGACTGGGAAGAGCCTGCCATGCGCATGGCCGACCGCGCCGACGGCTGCGCCACCGGCTACGACCTCCAGATGCTCATCCGCGACGAGTGCCGCCGCTACCACCTGCAGAAGCGCGACATCTACGACCGCTGGCACGCCGACCGCAGCGACCTGCAAGTGGCCATCGATGCGGCCCGCGGCCAAGTGCGCCAGCTCGAGCGAGAGCTCGAATCCGCCCGCGAATCATTCAACACCGACCTCGCCCTCGCCAAGCAGGCCCACAACCATGCCCTGAAGATAATGGACCAGAAGTGGGACCGCATCAAGGCCGACCGGGGCGAAGTGGGCCGCAACGACTTCAACGAAGCCGTGCACACCATCCGCCGATTCCTCTCCCAGGCCGACCGCACCGGCATCACCGTCGGCTGGGGCCGCGACACCATGGTCTCGATCGACTTCAAGCCCCGCACCGACGAGTGCGAAGACCTCCCCGAATCCGGGGGGGGGGGTGGTATCGCCGACCAATCAACAGAATCTATAACCGAATAGCAGCCTAACCATTATGAACAACAAAGAATACCTGGCCATCGCCGCCAAGATACAAGCCGACCCCCAATCCATGGGCCTACCCCAAGAAGCAGCCTACCTGGCCCAGATGCTCCTCGACTACCGCCCGATCATCCCTCCCCGCCGAGCCTGCGACAACATGACCTCGATCGACATCCAGGAGATGATGGGAGCCGTGTGCCAGCTCGAGGTCAACGCCATCGCCCGCGCCATGAGCCTCCTCGGCTACCAGCTCTACTTCCAGGGCATATCGCAGCCCGAATGGGCTATGGGCCACATCGACAACATTGAAATTTCTGACACATACGAATAATACACATTTTTTTTAGACATTTTTACATTTTTAGGTATAGACAAGTCCTGACAAATCCCAGCCGTGAGGCTGGGATTGTCTTTTATGGCTGCAATAGGAGAGATTATTTTTGTATAAAAGATTTGAAGGATGGCTATAAGACTGAAGAGCATACTTGGCGATTACAGCTGGCTCAGCCAGCTGGCCGAGCTGACGTGGGCCGACGCCGTGGGCAAGGCCGGGGCTGAGTGGGCATTTTCGCTGACTGTGGACGGTGAGCGCGTGTTCAGCAACACTTACGTGTCGGGCGCGGAGGCCTCGGAGACTGGGGCGAGCGTAACAGTCTATGACCTTGACCGGATAGTGGAGCGGGCGATGGGCGACGGGATGACGGCAGCGGTGATCGTGCAGATGGGGACGAGCGTGGCGAGGACTCGGGCATTCCGCAACGCGGCTGACCCTGGGATGGACGCCTACGACTACGCGGAGGAATACTTTTTCACTACCAACCACAAGGAGCGCAACACGGCGGCGGGGCGCAGGGAGACGCTGACGTTCTGGACGGAGGAGTGCGAGGGGCTGTGGAACATGGAGAAGCTTTACTACGACCCGGAGCTGGGCATCACCAAGCAGAACGCGACGAGCGGGTGGAGCCTTGCTGGGATGGTGACGATCGACGCGAGCCCGGTGACGGTGGAGAGCGAGAGCTGGGGCCGGCTGATCGGCTACACGGTGAAGGCTGGCAAGCGGGAGATGCGCTACCGTGTGCTGCGGGAGGCTCAGGCGGCGGATCCGGCATTTGTGTTCAGGAACAACTTCGGGGCGTGGGAGACGATATATTTCACGGGCAAGAAGGAGCAGGAGCCGAGCTACGAGCGGTCGGCAGCGATGGTGGGGGGCGTGCACCGGGTGTATGCCATCGATGAGACAGCGAGCTGGAAGTGCGAGACAGGCCCCTTGCGGGCTGGGATGATAGAGGTGGTGAACGACCTGGCCCGGAGCAAGGAGATCTACCTATTGAACGACGACGGCACAGCCGGGGATGAGGTGGCGATCACGGACTGCGACCTGAAGGCCTCGAACGATTACAGCGAGGTGCAGAGCGCGAGCATCACCTACCGGATGGCAAGCCGGCGGGCGTCGATGGGGAAGGTGAAGCCGCGGCCGCGGCTCTTCGACGCGACATTCGACGAGACTTACAATTAAGGGCGAGAATACGCGAATTGACGAGAATCAACGAGCCGACGCGGCAGCCGTTCGGCTATCCGATTTTCGGAATCTACGCTTTACCGAAATTTGACATGAGCAAGCAACATGCGATACATATCAAGGATGCGATCACGCTGCTGGAGAGCGGGCAGCGGGTGAGGCTGCGGCTGTGGAAGCTGAGCACTGGCGACGTGCTGGAATACCGCGACGCGGTGTGCGTGGGGAGCCACTGGCGGCGAGGGAACCACCGGGTGCAGCTTGGGGCCTCAGGGCTGATACGGGAATTCCGGGATATCACCCTGTTTGAAATCAACGGGCTGCGGATCTACCGATAGGCTGGCAACCGCCGCTGACGCGGCGGGCACGCGAGCCTAAGAGACAAAGGCTAAACAAAGGACGAAATAAAGGACGAAAAAAAGGACGAAAAAGGACGAAAAAAAGGACGAAAAATTGCAGCAGATGGAGAAGATAGAATTGAAGTGCGAGGTGGGGCTTGGCGAGGTTTACGACCTTGACGAGAGCCAGGTGAGGGTGGCGATGGCGACGGTTACGGACTCGGGGGCGGTGTTCGACGAGGACGCTTACGGGAGCCGCGAGCTGCCGGTGCCGGGCTACGAGGGGGCCTACAGCTACATCCCGTGGGGAGCCGACGACATGATGCCGTACCACATGATGCGCGAGATCCGGGGCGACGAGATATTGAGCCAGAACATGTACTTCTCGGTGCTTACGGCCTACGGCGACGGCCTGCGCTATACCGACCTGAAGACGGGGCGCGCGGCCGCGGGCGAGATCGGTCGGTGGTGCATGGGGCAGAGCCTGCACAAGCTGTACCTGAACCAGGCGACGGACATGAAGCATTTCTTCTTCGCGGTGGCGGTGCTGATCCTGAGCAACGACGGGAGCCACATAGCGCAGGTGCGTCACAAGGAGGCGTGCTACTGCCGCTTTGAGAAGGCGGACAGGAGGGGGAGGGTGAACCATGTGTTCTACGGGCCGTGGCGGAAGGCTCAGGGGAACATTGGGCGGAAGGACATCGAGGTGATCCAGCTGCTCGACGAGGATGACCCGCTGGGGCACCTGGAGGTGCTGATGGGGCGGCGCATGGGCACGGACGGGGAGACGCGGGTGAGGACCGCGAACAGGAAGTTCGGGGTGGTGATGAAGTTCCCGACGGTGTGGCTGCAATACTATCCGGTGCCTTACTACACGGCAGTGTTCCGCGGCGACTGGTACGACCTGAAGCGCCTGATCGGGCGCGGCAAGAAGGCTAAGATCCGCAACCACTCGGCGGTGAAGTACCAGGTGGAGATCGACCGCCAATTCTGGGTGGACCTGGTGAACGCGGAAAACATCACCGACCCGGTGGCGCAGCGCGAGCGCATCAACCGGGAGAAGGAGGCGATCAAGAAGTTCGTGTGCGGGATCGAGAACAGCGGCAAGGCATGGATTACTGGCTGCTACACCAACCCCGACGGTCGGGAGCAGCACCTGGTGCGGATCAACGTGATCGACACGGCCAAGGAGGGGGGCGACTGGAGCGACGACATAGCCGAGGCGGCGAACATGCTCTGCTACGGCTTCAACATCCACCCGAACCTGGTGGGCGCGACGCCGGGCAAGAGCCAGACCAACAACAGCGGCAGCGACAAGCGCGAGCTGTTCACGCTGAAGCAATCGCTGGAGAAGGCGACCCGCGACTGCCTGGAGCAGCTGCACCAGGTGATCATCTATTACAACGGCTGGGAGGAGCAGGTGCGGGCCGAGGTGCCGCTGATACTGCTGACCACCCTCGACCAGAACACCGACGCGAAGCGGGTGGGCGAGGTTAACCCCCAAACCCCCGAATCGGGGGCTTAGCGGCAGCCGTCGGCTTATCGGCTTTATCTCTTTTACGATAAAAAATTTAAGGCTTTTCGCCTTAAAATCGTGGAAATTGCAAGAATAGGCAAGAATTTAACATCTTAAATCGACTTTTCTGTAGGAATATGACTATAACCGACAAGATATTTCAGCATTTCTGCTCCACTGCCACGGCCCCGGTGGGCTACGGCATGATCGACTATGTGGCCGGGGCGGTGGAGAGCGCCAAGGGGGCCCTATTAGGGCTGCTTGGCCTGAGGCTTTACCAGAAGATCGGCGACCTGGACCTGGAGGCGCTGGACGAGACCGGCGGGGACATGGCCCTGCAAGCGATGGCCTACCGCTACGTGTGCATGCTGGCGATGTGGAACGCCATACCGCAGCTTGACCTGACGCTATCGGGGACGGGCTTCGGGGTGGTGAGCAACCAGAACCTGGCGCCGGCGAGCCGCGAGCGGGTGGCAGCCCTGCGCGAGGCCATGCGCAAGGGGTGGGAGGACGCGCTGGACGGGCTGCTGGAGCTGCTGCGGGGCGATGCGCGGTGGTGCGACACGGCGATGGCGAAGCAGTACTTCAGCCACCTGGTGTGGCATGCCGAGCAGCTGCGCCACATGGGGGTGGCAGAGCCGCACCGCACCGACCTGCGGCAGATGCAGCCGCTGCTGTCGAGGGCTGAGATGCGGGTGCAGCAGCTGATCGGGCCGGAGCAGTACTTCGAGCTATGCGACGCGGTGCGCCGGCGCACGGAGACGAGCGCCCAGCTGATGGCGATCGGCCTGTGCGTGGGCTTGATCGCGGCCCTGGCGGCCGGGAGCATGGCAGACTGCGAGCTGGCCAAGATGGCTCTGCTTCGCGGCCTTGAGAGCGACCTCGACAGCTTCCCGGCCTACCGCGACAGCCGGGCCTACGAGGCGAACCATTACCGACCCTACGAAAACCGCGGCGATGATCCGTGCTACTTTTTCGGCTGAGGCTCCCCAGCCCCCGCAGCGGGGG
>CAYTXF010000018.1:0-14271 GCA_964440745.1 uncultured Bacteroides sp. | reverse complement strand
CGAAGGAGGCTGAGGATTTCAAACGGCAATTGAAGAAGAAGTGATCTGGTGATTTGGTGATTTAGTGATTTAGTGATTTAGTGATATAGTGATTTAGAGATATGGAGAAGATCATTGACGGGAAGCATTATTTTGACTCGGAGGCATACTTCCGGGACTTGGCCGAGAGGAGCCTCTTGGCCCGTGAGGAGGGCTTCCGCTTCTGCACGTGCAGCGGCATCCAAACCTTGGAGGAGCCGCTGAACCTGATGCGGAGGGAGCGGGCCTTCATCGCCCTGGACGACACCAACGACGGCAGCCTGGCCCGGGGGCGCAGCGGCGGCTTCTACAAGAACAGGACGATGACGGTGTTCGTGCTGCACCGCTACCGCGACGGCGACTTGGCTGACCGGGCGCGGTGGCTGGGGGTGTGCCGTGAGCTGATGAGGCAGATGGTGAGCCGGATGCTGGTCGACGAGCGGCGATTGGAGCGAGACATGGTGAGCCTGCAGGCGGAGCGGATCCTGAGCCGCGAGCTTGGGCAGTACTTCATGATGGGGCTGACGGGGCTCTACTTCATGGTGGACGTGGCGGAGCCGGTGGATTTGCTGTACAACCCGGAGGAGTGGATCAGCCCCCAAGCTCCCGAATCGGGGGCATCTTAAAACTTTAAAACTTTAAACTTAAAACCAAGCCATGGGAGGAGAGATGCAGGATATTGACCGGTACACGGAGGAGTGGACGCGGATGATGCTGACGATATGGCGCGAGGCGATAGAGCGGCTGCGAGTGATGCGCACCGGGCGGCTCCACGAGAGCTTCACGAGCGCGATCAGCGACGCTGCCGAGGGGAAGACGATCGAGATGAAATTCGTGAACTACGGCATCTACCAGGCCCTTGGCACCGGCTACGGCTATTCCAATCGAGCCGGGGGCAACGCGGGCAGCCTGGAGTTTCTGGATCCCGGCTACCGCCGCGAGCACCGGCTGGACCGCCCGCGGAAGGTGGGCCCGGCATGGGGCGGAGGCATGACCAGCGGCCATCCGCGCAAAAGGCGGGACTGGCTGAGCAAAAAGCTGTACATGAGCCTGATGGCGATGAAGGAGGACCTGGCGCGGATCACAGGCGAGGTGTGCGTGCAGGAAATCAAGCAAGCCCTGCTGGACGCCCGCAACGCGGCGAATAAATGACGAAAATCGACGAAAAACGAAAATCGACGAATCGATGCGCAGCCGTTCGCTTTCCCGATTCCACGCTTTACCGAAAAAAAAGATATAATTTATTATAATAAATTCTGAATTAGACATGAGCGACACAACAACCAACGCCCAGGACCTGAGCGAGCTGAAGGAGGCCGCGTCCGACATCCGCGACGCGACACAGGAGGGCGAGAACACGGCGTGGAGGGTGGGCACCCTCTTCGTGGACCTGATCGACGGGGTGAACGCGCTGATCAGCGGCGCGGCCGGCAACCTGGAGCAGCTGCGCAGCGACCTGACGGAGGCGATGAACGCGCTGAAGCGCGAGATGCTGACGCAGCTGGAGGTTTACGACCAGAGCCTGCAGGAGACGCAGGAGGAGCTTGAGGCGAAGATGGCGGCAGTGAAGGGGACGCTGGACCTGAGCGAGCTGGACCTGAGCGACGAGATCCGCCTGGCATGGTACCAGGCTCCGGCGGAGCAGGCCACCTACTACACGGTGGTAGACGGCAACCGCAGCGTGGGGGCGCTGATCATGCACTCGGATTCGATGCGGCACCAGCTGACGCAGGTGCTGATCACCAACGAGATGATGGCCGATGGCAAGCTGACGGGGGAGCATACGGACACGAAGGTGTACGTGTACCGCCGCAACCTGGGCGACAGCTCGGCGCCTTTCATGCTGGCCAAGGCGGCATGGAGCGCATGGGAGCAGGTGGTGCCCGATCCGCGCGTGCCGGGCCCGACGGTGTATCTGACGCAGGAGGAATACGACACGCTGGAGCTGAACGGCGAAATCGACGCCAACACGGAATACAACATCTACCAGTAACGATCACCAAATCACCAAATCACCAAATCACCAAATCACCAAATCACCAAATCACCAACGATCATGATAGAGCGATCAGGCAAGAGCCTTGCGGCCCGCTACCGGGGGAGCAGGGCAATCGGGAAGGTGCTGCGCGGAGCGCGGCTGATATGGCAGCGGGTGAGCGGAGCGTGGACGGATTTCTGGCTGCGCGACCAGAGCTGGCGCGGCGACGATCTGTGGTAATTACAAATTACAAATTACAAATTACAAGATATATCATATGTCAGACGAGAGAAAAGAGATCGAGGGCGACATCCCCAACCTCGACACCGATTGGGACGACGGCGAATACGCCTACAAGAAGACGAAGGTGGAGAAGTTTCTGCGCGAGATGCTGGGCCAGGGGCTGAGCAAGGTGCGCACCGTGAACAACGGCGACGGCACGCAGACGGCGCGCTTCTTCGCCACCGACGACCGCGCCGACCTGTGGGAGAGCGACCCGGAGACCTACGCCAGCTACTGCCTGGCCACGATCACCTACATGGTGGGCAGCGCGACGGAGGGCTACACCCTGGCGGCGCGCGTGACCCAGACGCTGACCAGCCCCATGGTGATGGGCGCGAGCAACGTGGTGAAGTTCACATACAACAGCTACTGGGGCGACGCCTCAGACCTGGACACCGAGGCTGGCTACGCCCGATTCACGGTGAACGGCAGCGAGGTGGCGGACCTGGAGATGAGCCTTGTGGCCGGGGGTCGCGAGTATGAGGCCGACCTGGGCCCCTGGCTGACGCAGGAGACCAACAGCGTGAAGCTGGTCGTAGGCAACGCCCACGGGCAGACGCGCACATGGAACTTCGCCGTGAAGGCGGTGCAGCTGATCCTGAGCCTTGACGGCAGCTACGACGAGAGCCAGCTGCGCGAGAGCAACTGGAAGCTGCGCGTGAAGACGCAGGGGGTGGCGGCGATCGTGCACCTGCTGATCGACGGGGCCGAGGCCTCGAAGGCGTCGGTCAACAACACCACCTACGACTTCACCATCGACGCCGCCGACACATTGGCCGCCGGCACGCACAAGATCGAGCTCTACGGCGAGAACACGGAGTACGGCCTGACTACCGACACAATCACCACCTACTTCGCCAAGAAGGGCCTTAGCACCCCATCGGTGGGCATCGGGGCGGCGGCGGCATCCACGGTGAGCCTCTACGGCACGGCTGTGATCCCATATTATTTCTACCACCCGGGAGCGGCCGCGGGCGACGAGGTGAGCGTGGAGTTCGCCATCCTCACCCCCGGCGGCGCCACGCTGGCCACGCTTGGCACGCAGGTGGTGACAGCCCTGGCCGACGGCACCAGCGGGATGCAGGAGCTGCGCTGGGTGCCCAGCGAGAGCTCATTGCTCGATTACGATTACGTGACAGTGCGCGTGAAGGTGGGGGCGGCCTGGTGCGACCACAGCCTGGCGATCACCGACGCGGGCGTGGAGCTGGAGGCTGCGGCCGAGTGCAAGGTGCTGCTCTCGGCAGCGGGCAAGACCAACGCCGACGCCGAGGCCGAGGACTGGACCAGCAGCTACGACGGCGAGGTGACGGCCCGGGTGGTGCGCAGCGGCAACTTCCTGCTCAACTCGGCCAACGGCTTCGGCGGCGACGCCTACACCATCAAGCTGGGCAAGTCGATCACGCTGCAGGGGTGCCAGCCATTCGCCACCGACTTCGGGGCCAACAACACCGCGGCGGCGCAGCGCACGGGCAAGACCATAGAGATAGAGTTCGAGACGCAGGACTGCGTCGACACCACCGCCTTGGTGGCCAGCTGCATGGCCGACGGGGTGGGATTCGAGGTGTATGCCGACCATGCGGTGCTGGGCAGCGGCGACACGCGGATCGAGGTGCGCTACGGCGACGAGGAGCGCATCCGCCTGGGATTCGTGATCGACGGCTCTACGACCCACTGCGTGAACGAGCTGGTGGACGGCACCGAGGAGAGCGACTGCAACATAGCCTACCTCTACGTGAACGGCGTGATCTGCCGCCTGATGGACTACAAGACCGCCAGCTGGCGCCAGTACAACCCGGTGCCCATCACGATGGGCTCGGATGCGTGCACCGTCAAGCTCTACGCGCTGCGCATCTACGACAAGGCCCTTACCTACAAGCAGATGATCGGCAACTACGCCTACGACACCCCCGAGCTGGCCGACAAGATCGCCATCACCCAGCGCAACGCCGTGCTCAACAGCGCCGGCGAGGTTGACTTCAACCTCGTCGGCGCGGCCCTGCCCAGCACCCCTTACAAGATATGGACGCTGGAGCGAATGCCCACTGGCAAGAAGGACTATGTGGCGTGCGACACCGAGTTTGTGAATCCTCGCTGGCGCGAGGACAGCGACGGGCAGGCCATGGCCCCGTTCACCTGCCTGGGGCACACGGTGGCCCTCGACGACACCTCGAGCCTGAGCTACCCCGACCCGTACAAGAACTGGGCCAACAAGTACGGCGGCGGCACATGGACGGCGCACCTGGGCGACACTGACGTGACCATCCTGAGCTACTCGATCACCGCGGGAATCGACGGCGGCGAGACGGAGTTCGTTGACAAGGTCAACTTCGCCAGCTCGGAGGGCATCGGCAACATCCTTGCGATGAACATGTACCACCAGATCCTGACCGGGGCGGCGAGCCAGTACCCCAATGTGCTGACCCCTCCGCAGAAGAGCGAGCTGGCGGCCCGCGGCCGGGTGACGAGCCGCATGAGCCTGAGCGGCTTCCCGATCATCGGCTACCGCAAGGCGACGAGCGGGGGAGTGACCCAGACCAAATTCCTGAGCATTTACAATTTCATCAACAACAAGTACAGCCCATCGATCTTCGGGGCCGACAGCAGCGGCGAGATCGAGGTGTGGGAGGTGGAGGACAATGTGAACTTCTTCCAGGAGGAGATAGACGAGGGGTCGTTCGCGGGCTCAGCGTGGACCGACCGCCTGACCGAACTGTACTACGCACGCGTGCCGAAGACCTCGCCCACCACTGGGCGCGACTACGGCAAGGCGGCCACCAGCTCGGAGGCGGCCGCCGCCCGAGCCGAGGGGCGCCGCTTGCGCCGCTTCCACAACTGGGTGGTGAGCTGCAACCCGACAGTGGCCGAGCGCTACAAGACGCTCTACGGCTCGTACAAGGCCCTGGATGCGAGCGTGACCTACGGCGACGCAACCTACGCCGAGGACAGCCCCGAATACCGCATAGCGAAGTTCCAGAACGAATATGCGGGCTACCTGAGCAAGGAGTCGGCAATGGCCTACTTCCTGTTCTGCAACTGGATTCTCGGCACCGACTCGATGGACAAGAACATGTCGGTAGCCTTCTTCTCCGACAGCGACATCGCATATTTCGCCCTGCGCGACACGGACACTATCTGGGTGTTTACGAACACGGGCGTGATGAAGTGGAAGGTGTACCACGAATGGGGCGACAGCTACGACGAGAGCACCGACACCACCGGCGCGGTGGATGGCGAGACCTACAACGCCTCCACCGGGACGTGGAGCGCGCACTGCACGGCTGGCTCGCCAGTGTTCAACGGGCGACTGTCGGGCCTGTGGGACTGCGTGGCCCGGGGCTTCGCCAGCGACCTGCCGGGCATGTACGCGGCGATGCGCTCGGCGGGATTGAACGAGGCTGACATGATGGCGAAGTTCGACGAGTTCTGGGGCCAGTGGTGCGAGGCGCTGTACGATGCCGACGGCATGGGCTACGCCAACACGGGCCGCTTCGACATGGCCCACGGCGACAAGAGGGAGGTGGCCAAGGCGTTCATGAAGGGGCGCCAGCGGTACATGGACTCGAAGTACGGGGCCAACACCAGCAAGACCCTGGAGCTGCGCCTGTGGGGCAGCGGCTCGGGCGTGGCCCTGCGCCACTCCACCGCGCTCTACTCGGCCCTTAACTGGGGCGCCGGAGGCATCCTGACCCAGCGCAACATCACCCCCGGCGAGCCCAGCTACTTCCCATCGACCGGGGCGAGCTTCGCCCAGACCACCTTCACGGTGTATGATGCGGATTTATTGACATCCATAACGACCTATATTGAGAAGCCCGACGGCACCAAGGCTGAGTACGGCCTGCAGGGCATCAGCGACAGCCTCGACGTGACGGGCCTGGGCAACTGCGCCAAGCTGCGCAGCCTGGAGCTGGACTACAGCGACAAGGACGCTAATACCGACCTCAGCAGCCGCGTGTGGGACGTGGGGGCATCCATCGCCCTTGAGAGCATCGTGGTGCGCAATTGCCCGAACGCCACGGGCGTGTGCGATTTCAAGAGCGAGGTGCTCCGCAGCGTGGACCTGCGCGACACCCCATGCTCGGGCGTCACCTTCGCCGAGAGCACGGCGCTTGCGAGCGTGCAATTGGGAGCCGACGTCACCGACATCGCGCTGAGCAACCTGCCCAGCCTGTCCACATTCACGCTGCAGGGGGTGAGCAAGGTGCGCAAGCTCAGCGTGGCGGGCTGCCCCAAGGTGGCCACGCGCCAGATACTGGAGCGCATCCTGGCCCTGAGCGACAATGTCCTGCAGTCGGTCACCCTCCATGGCATCGACTGGGACGAGTTCAGCCCCGACTACCTGGCCGCCCTTGGCCGCATCAATTACGACCTGACGGGCAAGATCACCTACGGTGCCTTGACCTTCGCCCAGAAGCTGGCGCTTGCTGCCACCGACATCGGCAAGACTGCGGACTTCGTGGCCACGCAGGACCTGGCATCGGCGGCGATCAACCCCGACAAGCTCACGATCGTGTATCCGAGGGTGCACCTGCAGAGCGTGTCGATCGTCGGCCCCGACTATGTGGCATCGACCAAGGACATCGTGACATTCTCGCCAGTGGTGAACCCGACGGGCGGCAACGACTTCCACAGCTACGAGTGGAGCCTGACGAGCGACCTCTACGCGGAGATCGACCCGGTGACGGGCGTGTTCCGGGCCAAGCAGGTGTTCTCGGCTTCGGAGCCGCGCTCGGTGAGCGTGGTGCTGACCATCCACCTGGAGGACGGCGCCGACATCACAGCCACCAAGAGCGTGGCCCTCTACGAGCGCGAGGTGGAGGTTGGCGATGCGGTGTACGCCGACGGCACCACCTCGGCCCCCGACTCCATCGACGCGACCAAGACGGTGGTGGGCTATTGCTTCTACATAAACCCGAACGACAAGGCAGAGCGCCTGTGCTGCATGGCCAAGGATTTGATCACCGGGGCGACCTGGGGGCCGGCATCAAACGCAACGCTCAACGACAGCACTACGGTAAGCTACAATATTCCGCTATTGCCCGAATTGAGCGCATCGGTCAATCCGACCGATGCCGGGTATCTGGATTCAACGCAAGCCGACGGCTTTGCGGTGCAAAACATTGCCAAGGCCGGCCTCAACTACGGATTCATGGAACTGAGTCAAGAAGTGAACGATGGCGACGAAATCTCTTACCCGACTGGCAGCAGACTGCCAGTCGGCCGAGCCTATACGCTTGACATCATAAGAATTCGCAACAAGGTCATCAAAGATCCCAGCTTCAGCTCCAAGTGCCCTCTGCCCGCGTCAGGTGTCAGCGGCGCAGGCATGCTTGCCGCCTTCCAGTCGTGTCTGGCGAGCGGTAGCAACAACCTCTGGTATTTCATTGCCGCAAGCTATTGCTACTACTACCAGCCGGCGGTCAAAACGACAGAGACTCTCGCCAGCTGCTTCCAGCAAGGCAAGTGGTTCCTGCCAACCCCGGGCGATATCGCCCGCATCTGGTACCAGCAGAATGCCGGCAAGTTCGCCGGCGCCAAAGAGCTTGGCTATTACAACAATCTCAACAGCTCATACTGGTCATGCGCCGAGCATAGCAGCGGCAGCGGACAGAACGCTTGGTTCATCGCTGCGAGCAATGGCAGCTTGGGCAACTACAACAAGACCGACGCCCGCAGCGTAAGGGCCATTGCCGCATTCTAACACCTATTCGCTAACCCCAAATAAATCTGCGACATTATGGAATGGATTTACGGAAATTCAGAAATCGAGCCCGCGCTGGTCACTTACCGATACTGGCTGGGCAGCAAGCAGCGCACGGTGAAATACCGCGCCGAGGACTGCACCGAGGGCGAGTACACTCGCCGGTGGCAAGCCGTGCAGCTCGAGACCGGAGTGTGGGGCTACGACGCCATCGTGGCGGCGATAGTGACCGCCGAGTACCCTAGCGACCGCATGCAAGCGGTGGTCAACAACTATCTGGCGCAGCCCGAGGATACCGCCATCAAGGCGGAATTTGACGAGATGCAAGACTGGCGCGCCTACGCCAAGAGCGTGGCCCGCGAGTGCCTGGAGGCTGACTCCGAATAAGGGGGGGCGCCGTCTTTTCGCCTGCGGCTGGACCGGGGTAAATTAGCGGCATCAAACATTATTGAATATGGCAACGAAAAAAAAACTTAATCGCGGGCAAGGACTGTGGGTTCAGAAAGCCGTTGGCGCGGTGCTGTGCCTGGCGGGCGTGGCGCTGCTGGCCATCGGCTTCTATGCTCCTCCCCAAGGCGAGATACACTCGAGTGTGCTGATCGCCTACGGCGAGATATCGACGTTCGCCGGGTGCATGTTCGGGGTGGTGTACCACTCGAACTACCGCGACATGGTGCGCGACCGCGAAGTGCAGAAATTGATCACCAAACTCAAGAGCCAGTCATGAAATATTTCACCCTATCGGAATTCACCCGCTCGGCCAAGGCCCGGAGCCTTGGCATCAGCAACGCTCCCACCCCGGAGCACGAGGCCAACATCAAGGCGCTGGTCGAGACAGTCCTCGACCCCCTGCGCCAGGCCTGGGGCCATCCTATCAATGTCACCAGCGGATACCGCTCCGCAGCCGTCAACGCAGCCGTGGGCGGGGCCCGCAAGAGCCACCACCTGCGGGGCATGGCCGCCGACATATCCGTCGGCTCCGCCGCCGAGCACAAGAAGATCTTCGCCTTGGCCATCGACCTCGGCCTGCCGTTCACCCAATTGCTGTGGGAGCGCGGCACCGACCTGGGCCCGCAGTGGATCCACATCAGCTACGACCCCGCCGACATCCGCCGCGAGGTCAAGCGCACCGACAACCTGGCGAGCTATTACCGCGTCGACCGGGAGGGGCGCCCGCTATGAGCCGCCTCTGGATCCTGGCCAAGGTCGCCATCCGACGCGCCCTCATCGACGCTGCCCAGGCCCTGATCGAAAAGCTCAGGCAGAAGCGATAGCTTTGTATCTTCATAAATTGCGATGCAAGCCGGGCCCCGGTCGCGACGACCGCAGCCCGGCTGCCTTGCATGCCACCCAAAACTCCAAAATTGCTGCAATTTTCGCCAATTTCCAAAATTGCAGTCCAAATTTTGCACTAAATCCCGTGAAAAAGCGTTATATTTGCAGGTGAAAATGTCAATGACACGCATCGCCAATCAAAATTTGCACCAACTACCAACCTGCCAACAATCGCACTTTAATCATGGAACTCCTTATTTACCACGACGAAAGAATAAGCAAAGCTATAAAGCAAAGCGAAACTGGCGTCACATACGAAACGCGAACCAGAACACTCCACTACGAAGAATCAATGTTCGACGCAAGCTTCTACACACTCCTTAAGGCCTATGAAAACAGGACGCGCCAATACAACTTCTTCAAGCTTTACACAGATTACCTCGACGGCACAATCACCGAAGAAGAATTTAATCAGGAGATAGACCAAAACGAAGACAAGTATGTGATTCCTGAGCCGCAAGATGCATCTCCGGCTCAAGTCGAGCTGGCCTATCGTGTTTCCGAAAAAATCAAAGATTTCGGTTCCACCGAGGATTTTACTTCCCTCTTTTCCATCAGCGACAAGTCGCTATCCAACGCCATCGCCCAATGAGCTCGGAATATTTCGGCCTCAACGACATGGCCGAGGGCGCTGCTTGCGAAATCTTCACTCGCCGACCCGATCACAAAGGCCTTGCAAAGAATCCCCTCACTCACCGCCGAGCTTGGCTGTGTGAGCTTTCCCAGAATTCGTCTCTGGAAGTGTCGCAGTCACCAGTCTACAACGATGAACAAAAGGCCCAGCGTGATTCACTCGGCATCCACTACCAGGCTGGCGACAAGCTTCGTGCCGACAAGATCACTATCTACGTAGAATGCCAAAAGAAGCCAGCGTTCAAGGTGCGCGAAGGAATGAGCGCAACCCACGGAGGCAACATCTGTTCGACCAGAAACATCACCCTTGGCGTCATTAAGCTCCCCTTTTTCAATCTGCAATCAAAATTCCCTGCATCCGTCAACCCCAAAATGCTAACAGAAAATGAAAACTGACATATTCACCCTCTGCGACAGCGCGCAGGACTACAACGGCAAGATGGTCATAGTAGGCACATGCAACAAGATCGTAGTGGCCTCAATATCCTCCCCCGCATCATTTGCGATGGCGATTCGCGTAATCCTTGAGGGCGAAGATTCTCTGGTGCTCCCCCTAAGTCTATCAATCGCCAACTGCACGACCGGCCAGGAAGCTGGTCCTCCGATCACATGGGACGTTCCCAGCCAAGATGCTGGGAAAAACATAGGATTCCTCAATCTTGTCCTGAATTTCGGCCGATTCGTTTTTCCCGCTCCGGGCCAATACAAAGCTCTGCTCAAAATCAAAGACCAGGAGTGGACCACTGAATTTTATGTCGAAGAGCGTCAATCCGAAAAATAAATGCTGCCCAATCTTCGCCCGACACCTCGGGCGATTCTTTTTTTTTCAAAAAAAATCTTCCCCAAAAAATTTGGAAATTCGCGTTTTTCGCGCTAAATTCGCAGTGTTAAAACCTCAAATTACCCTAAATTCACAATGTAAAACCTGCCGACCATGATACTCGCAGACTTCTGGGGCCCATTGGGCGACTTCGGCATCTTTTGCCTGATTATAGGGCTTATCGTCCTTCTATGCGTGGCAATATGGAAGCTGTTTCCGTTTGTTTGGGCATTCCTCGCAATTGTCTTTAGCATACCAATAGCAATCTGTGTCCTCATCTGGCGTAAAATCTCAGGTAAGCGCGAGAGCGCTTACTGACCAAGTGCAAAGTCTTTTCAACAAGCGTCCGTGCAGCCTATCTTTGCAAAAAAAAAGATAAGCCATGACATACGATGAAGCCGAGATAAAACTCTTGGTCAACAACAAGGATGCCCTCCAAAAATACAACGAACTCGAACGCACTTACAAAAAGCTTGGCCAAGAGCTCCAAAAAGCCCTCGATGTCGGCGATGCCAAGGAAGTGCGCCGATTCGCCGCCGAGATGCAGAAAGTTGACAAGCAAATGCGAATCCTCCGAACCAACGCCGCCAACGTAGAGGCCGCCATGGAGAGGCTCAACGAATCTACGCCCAAGGAGCTTAAGCGCACAATCGCAGATATCAACCGAGAGCTTGACAGCGGAAGAGTGCCGAGAGGGTCTAAACAGTGGGAAGAATTGAGCGCACAGCTAAAACAGGCCGAGTTTGAACTCAAAAAAGTCAAGTCAGAACTGCGGGACGTGTCTGAAAGCAAAAGCTGGATCAAGAAAATAAAAGAGTGGCAAACCGCTATAGTTGGAGGCGCAACGGCGGCTATTGCGGTATTCAAAAAATTCAAAAGTTCGATCCAGGAGTCAGTTGACGATTACGCATCGATGCAGCAGGAGGAGGCCAATGTGCGCAAGTACACGGGCATGACCGAGGAGCAGGTAAATCAGCTCAACGATGCGTTCAAGGAAATGGACACTCGCACCAGCCGCGAGGAGCTTAACAAGCTGGCTCAAGATGCTGGTCGCCTTGGCAAGCAGTCAGTGGAAGATGTGCTTGGTTTCGTAAAAGCTGCGGACAAAATCAACGTGGCTCTCGATGACCTTGGGGACGGGGCTACCCTGACTCTTTCAAAGCTAACTACCATTTTCGGCACAGAAAAAGAACTGGGAACCGAAAAAGCCCTTCTTTCGATGGGATCGGTAATCAATGAGCTTAGCCAGAATTGCTCGGCTTCGGCTCCATACATCGCTGAGTTTACATCGCGCATGGGAGGGGTGGCAGCGCAGTCAGGATTGACCGCCCAACAAGTAATGGCCTTTGCAGCTGTGCTTGACACTGCTAATATTAACGTAGAGGCTTCTTCTACGGCGTTACAGCAATTCTTGGTTCGCCTTTACAAAGACCCCGCAAAATATGCCAAGGCCGCAGGAATGGATGTAAAGAAATTCTCCAATCAAGTAAAGACAGATATAAATGGGGCCATGCTTGATCTTCTTGACAAGCTTAATCAAGTGGGCGGCATGGATGTGCTTTCTCCAATGTTCGCAGACATGGGCGAGAAGGGCTCTAACGCTATCAAAACGCTTGCCACCTTGGCTGGGAAAATTGACGATGTGAAGGCACAGCAAGAGGTGGCCAATCAGGCTTTTGAAGAAGCTACCTCGATTGACAATGAATTTGCAGTGCAGAATGGCACGGTGCAAGCATCGTTAGAAAAAGCGAAGAAGGAACTCCATGAGACTTCGGTAGAACTTGGAAAGGTTTTCGAGCCTATAATGCACCTTAGCGTAAATGCTACAACCTTGTTTATGAAGACAATTGTAGCTGCCACGAAATTTTTAAGCGATCACATAATAGAAATTACCACGCTTGTGGCAACAATCGGGGCTTACACCATAGCAGTAAAGTCAGCAACTATTGCGACAAAAATACATGTTGGCGTTCAAGCTCTTTGCAAGGCTGGGTCTTATGGCATGATGGTAGCTCAGCAGGCGCTTAACACTGCAATTGCATTGGGAACCGGAAATGTTCGTCGATTGAATCAGGAATATAAAATATTGGCGAATATGTTAAAAACTACACCATGGAGATTGGCCATAGTTTTAATTGGCATGCTTGCAGTTTCAATATCCGCTTTTGCGTCAAGCACCAACAAAGCTGCGATATCTCAGAAAAAATTGAATGAGATAAGGAACAAGGCTCAAGATGATGCTCAAAATGAGATTAGCACCATCAACCGACTTGTGGAGGCTGCTCGCGATGAGAGCCGATCACTTGAAGACAGAAAGAAAGCCGTCACTACCCTCAACACCATAATACCCAATTATAACGGCCAGCTCGACGAGACCACTGGCAAGTGTAAGGAGAATAACTCTTTTTGGGATCTTGCTTAAGCTTGGATATTTTCTCCACTGGATTGACAGATATGTACTGTCGTTCTATAAAGAAAGCTGCCAAAGCACTGCACCATCCTCGATAGTTATTCCTGGTACGAGCATTCACTTCTCGATCAAGATAAATCCAATCGAGAAAATCTGTCACAAACGCTGTGTCATATTGATACACGTATTTTGGTCTAACTACTCTGCTGTCGATGTATTCTCGCAGAACTTTCAGGCGTGAAGAGTAATTCTTGCGAGTTTTATATTTGTCCATTCTGTCAACACTGCTCGAATACTTCTCCAAAGCTTCATTGAGCGTTGTGTAACCCCGGTTGTCATCTACGCTTACCCAAGGCGACCAACCTTGGCGCAAACGCTTTGTCAGGGCCTCGATTAGCTCGGCTGCTCTTTTGCGTCGATCCGATACCTTTGGTATCGAATCGAGCATGTACTTTTTTCTCTTCATCCGTCCAAGAGCCGGGTCGTATGAAAAGAAGTCCACATACCATGATTTTCCTTGATGAAGTTTTGGATAGGTGAAGTCGAGAACTTCACTCACGGGAGAAAAATTTCGTCTGGCTGAAGACATAATTTTTTAATTCTTTTGCCATTTTTAACTGGCCAAAAGAATCCCTGTGATGTAATTCAGGCTAACGCCAATGTAATTTTGTCCGACATTTGTCCGACATTAAATTTAAAAATCCACTTAACTAATTGATGTTCAATTGATTAAGCGGATTTTGGCGGAAAGACAGGGATTCGAACCCTGGAATCCCGTAAGGGATTAACGGTTTTCGAGACCGCCCCGATCGACCACTCCGGCATCTTTCCTTGGGGATTTGCGGTGCAAAGTTACTGCTTTTTTCCCAATTTTACAAATAATTTTTATAAATAAATGGAAAAACTACGGACTAAACTGATTAAACAGACTTTAATATTCTAAGCGTCAATAGGATAATCTATTTAATCTGTTTAATCCGTAGTTTTTGGTCCTACGTCTTGGATTATCTGTTTAATCCGTTGAATCCGTAGTCTTGGCGTTTTAGTCTTGATCAGCAAAGTCTTGCTCTGGGGCCTTAGCCAAGGGCTCGCGC
>CAYTXF010000017.1:0-38428 GCA_964440745.1 uncultured Bacteroides sp. | reverse complement strand
CGCTACATAGCAAAGGAAAATTAAGGATTAAGATATAAGTATAAATGTAATTAGGATTAGTTTAGGTAAAAGAAAAGGGGCGTCGGGGTGACGCCCCCATTCTAAAAAATTTCAAACAACCAACCCACATCTTTCACATTTTTATCGATCAACATGTAATATGAATAAGGACAAATATATAGCAATTATGTTATGCGCGACCTGTGCCCTGAGCATGGGAGCTCGCTATTTATTTTGCCCTGATCCTCTGCTTGATGAGGAAATTGCCAATTCGTCGATTCTCCATGCCGCTCTGCCTCTGCATTATGAAAAGGGCCACGAAGCGCAAGCGCTCAAGCAGCGCGTGCTTGATTCTCTGGCCATTGCCGGAGAGTGGAGCATAGCATTTGACACACAGCCCCAGCAGCGCGCAGTGGGTTCGGCTGAGGATCCCGATTATGCCATCTACGGCCGCGGCCAATGCGAGATCGACATCGATGATGCCGATTGGAAGCGCTGGGATCGCCTTACCTTCGATGTGAGGCCCGAGTGCGATGGCGCGCGAGTGGTCAACATCAATGTGGCGCTGGTCAATCAGGATTTCGATCATGGGAATGTCGCCAATCTGGGCCATCTCATAAATCTTGTCAATTATGAAGACAATCATTGCTACCTTGACCTGAGCGATCTGTCGCGCGACCACATACAAAAAGTGCTATTCTATGTCGACAAGAAGGGGCAGGATCTCACCACCGGGAGAGACGCCCGATATGCTATTACCAACTTATGCTTAAAGGCCATTGAATCAGAAGATTCGCAATCGGGCTGGCTGCCCGCTCCCGACAGGCTCGTCTACTCATATTCCGGATATGAGCCACAGGGAGAAAAAAGCGCCATAGTGCATCCTGACGTTGCCGCCAAGTGCCAGGAATTCAGATTGTTGGACGCTGATGGCAACACAGTCTATGCCGCGAAGCCGCAGGTAAAAGAAACGTCAATCGGAAGGTACGGTGTGTTGGACTTTTCTGCAGTGTCGCAACCGGGCTTGTACCGATTGCAGATTGGTAATTTGCTCTCAGAATGCTTTCCGATTGACTTCGACATATGGGTCAACTCGCAATGGCGAGTGCTCAATTTCATATTCTGTCAGCGATGCGGCTATCCGGTGAGCGGGGTCCACGGAAGCTGCCATGCCGACCTCCTGTGCGAGCACAATGGGGTGCTGGTGCCTTATTGCGGAGGCTGGCACGACGCCGGCGACCTGTCGCAGCAGACCCTGCAAACTGCCGAGACAGCCTTTGCCCTGCTCGAGGAATACCAGGCTCTGAAGGATGCCTTCCCAATCCTGGCAGCACGCATGCGCGAAGAGGCCGAGTGGGGGCTCAATTTTGTGCTCAAATGCAGGCTTGGCGATGGCTACCATGCCAGCAGCATGGGGCTGCTGATATGGCAGGACGGGAAGCTGCGCACATTCGACGACATCACCTCGGTGCGTGTCAATGACTGCGCATATGACAATTTCATCTATGCGGCCCTGGAGGCCATGGCTGCCATGACACTTTCCGACGATCCAAGCATGCAGCAGCATCTGACCCAGGTGGCGCAGGAGGATTTCGCCTACGCCCTTGAAAAATACAGGCGGGAGGGGGCCGACAGCTTCACCCAGCCTTACGAACACACATATTCCACGTCGCCCTCTCAATTTGCGGCAACGGCGAGTTGGGCGGCATCAATTCTATATGCATTGACTGGCAATGAGGAATATGCTATAACGGCCGTTGAAGAAGGAGATAAATTTTTGCAATGCCAGCAGCAACTGCCCATAGGGGAAGGGCAGTATTGTGGGTTCTTTTATCGCGATGCCGATTGCCGCAGCGTGGTGCACAGCGTGCACCAATGCCGAGAGCAGGCGTACATGCAAGCGTTGCAAGCTCTGTGCCTCACTCAGCCTCAGCATCCCGAGGCTGAGCGCTGGCGCGGAGCCATGCGCCTGTATGCCGACTATCTGTTGGCCCTGATGCCCCTGACCGCCCCGTACGGCATGATGCCCAGCGGCATCTACCGCGTCGACGAGTGGGAAGACACCCAGGCTTTCGACGCCTTGCATCAGTTCACCAATGCGGCGAGTGTCGATGAATTCCGAAGCAAGATAGCCAGCAGCCAGCGGGTCAATGACGAATTCGTGGTGAGGCGATTCCCGATATGGGTCAACATCTATAATGGCAACAATGCCATCATCCTGTCGCTGGCCAAGGCTGCTGCAATATGCGGCAAGTGTCTCGACGATCCTCGGCTCACTGATATGGCGCGACAGCAGCTCTACTGGATTGTGGGCAAAAACCCATTTGGCCAGTCGCTGATATTCGGCGAGGGGTGGAATTATCCGCAGATGGATTCGTTCTCATCAGGCGAACTGACAGGCGAGATGCCTGTGGGCATACGCTCTCTCGACGACAGCGACACACCTTATTGGCCATCAGTCAACAATGCTTGCTATAAGGAAGTGTGGGTGACATCGGCTGCAAAATACCTCTCCCTGCTCGCTGAAATGCACTGATGCAAAAACAACCCTGAGATTTTGTCATTTCAGAAAAAAGCATTATTTTTGCAAAAATAATAAAAAACATGTAGCATGAGTAAATTTTTGCAAGAATTCAAGGAATTCGCAATGAAAGGTAACGTCATCGACATGGCTGTCGGCGTTGTCATCGGTGCTGCCTTTGGCAAAATCGTCAGCTCGCTGGTCGATGATATCATAATGCCGCTTGTGGGCGTTGCTACCGGGGGTATGAATTTCACAGATTACAAGCTGGTGATTCAGCATGAAGTAATCGACGGCACCACCCAGGAAGTGCTAAAGCCGCTGGTAACCCTCAACTGGGGCTCATGGATACAGACAGTGGTTGACTTCATCATAATAGCTTTCTGTATCTTTGTGGCAATCAAAGCAATCAATAGACTTAAAAGGCAGAAAGAAGAGCCGGCTCCCGAGCCTCCGGCACCGGCAGGCCCCACCACTGAGGAGCTTCTCACTCAAATACGCGATTTGTTGGCCAAAAAGGATAAATGAGGCCAATATTCCTGATCGGATACATGTGCAGCGGCAAGACTACCTTAGGCAAGGCCTTGTCCGCTGCGCTGAATTGCGACTTCATCGACCTTGACGATTACATCGAGGCGAAGGCCAATATGACCATCCGGGAGATCTTCGCCAATCAGGGCGAGGAGGCCTTCCGGCAGATGGAGAGAGAGGCCCTGAAGGAGACAGCAGCGCTCAGCGATGCCGTGATAGCCTGCGGCGGAGGCACGCCCTGCGCCCCGGGAGCCATGGCCTTGATGAATGGCGCTGGCACCAGCGTGTGGCTCAGGCCCAATATGGAGAGGCTCCTGAGTCGCCTGATGGACGGCCGCGAGAAGCGCCCCCTGATCGCCAACATTCAGTCCGAGCAGGAAATGATAGCTTTCGCTCAAGCCAAACTCAATGAGCGAGAGCCTTATTATAGTCAAGCCGCGCATTGCTTCGACTCTTCGTGGCTTGAAGATGAAGAAGAAATAGCTGACTCAGTAAGAAAATTCTGCCAGAAAATTCTGCCAGAAGATTCTTTGATGTGACACCTCTAAGCTGAATGTATGACCGACTTCCAATCTACACCTCTTGAGCAGATGCTAAGCGTGGCGGTGGAGAGACGCAAAATCTCCATCGGGCTGCCAGCTCCCAACGCAGCAGGCGATCACCGCTTCCCGCTTACTCCGGAAGCCGCAGGCTTGCTCGTGGAAAAGGGCTTTTGCGTAAAGATGGAGACCGGAGCGGCCCAGACGATACATTACACAGATTTGAGATACCAGCAGCAGGGCATCGAAATAGTAGACCGCCGCGAATCGATGAAAGCCGACATTGTGGTGAGTCTGTCACCACTGTCCACGATCGATGCGCGAGCCTTGAAACGCGGAGCATTGCTGCTGACACTGTTCGATTCGTTCACTGACAATGTGGAGGCCATGAAGCTGATGCTTCAGGCTCATGTCATAAGCATAGCCCTCGATTTGGTGCGCGACGAGGTAGGGCATAAGCCCTTCTCTGACATTTTGGCGGAGATTTCTGGTCGCGCTGCCATAGCGCTGGCTGCCTCGCTGCTGGCCGATGCCGAGCATGGCAAAGGCATACTGCTGGGCGGCATCGCGGGCATCGTGCCATGCGAGGTCACCATTTTAGGCAGCGGCATCGATGCCATAGCCGCAGCTCGCAGCGCTTTGGGCTTGGGAGCCATGGTGAGAATGTTTGACAACGATGTGTACCGTCTGCGGCTTGCCCTGCGCGAACTTGGCGCCGGGGTGATGGGCAGTGCTCTGCATCCCCGAGTGCTGCTGCATGCGCTCCAGGCTGCTGATGTGGTGATCGCTACGCCCACGACTCCTGCCCTGATAATAGGCCCCGATTCGGTGGGCGAGATGAAATCAGGAGTGATTGCGTTCGACCTGAGCAAGCAGCTCAAGCCGGTGTTCCCGTCGCTTGTGCAAATTGATTTGGGGCAGCGCAGCTTGGAGAATCTCAAGCTTGAGGGGCGCCGAGGCTGCTATATCAATCCATGCAATGCGGTGCCTCGCACCACAGCCATGGCCCTGAGCAATGCCTTCCTGACCCTCATGTCGGAAATATTCACATGCGATGGCCTTACCAATGCCCTAATGCTCAATCCCGGATTGCAGGCCGCTGCGCTCACTTTCCTCGGAAAGCCGGTTAATTCGCTGGTCGCTTCGATGCTGAGCATGCGCGCTGTCGATATCAAGCTTATTTTACAATTTTCATAATTAGCAGTAAGTCATGCCGAATCGCAAGTTCTACGTGGTGTTCAATGGTTATCAGCCAGGAATCTATGACAGCTGGGAAGAATGCGAAGCTCAGGTCAGAGGTTATTCTGGCGCCAAATACCGCGCATTTGACACATGCGAGGAGGCAACGATGGCTTTTCGCGGCGACAAGGACCCCGAAGAGCTGAAATTTTATACTTTTATCCGGCAACAGGCACCCGTGGCTACCAATTATCAGTCGTTTCCAGAAATTGACCTGGAGGGGATAGCTGTCGACGGAGCCTGCGACAAGAATCCAGGCGGCAAGATTGAATACCAGGGCGTAAAGGTAGGCACTGGAGAAAGGCTTTTCCATGTGGGCCCGCTCCCTGGGGGGAGCAACAATATTGCCGAATACCTGGCATTGGTGCACGCTCTGGCATACTTGGCCCAAAAGGGCGACACCACCACACCTATATATTCCGATTCTGTCAATGCGCAGTCATGGCTGAGAAAGCGGCATAGCCGCACCACAGTGAAAATGGATCCATCAAGCCAGCTGGCCCAGATTTTGGCCCGAGCTGACCGCTGGGTGGCAACACATGAATGGAGAAATCCCATAAGAAAGTGGAAAACCGACGAGTGGGGTGAGATTCCAGCTGACTTTGGCAGAAAATAACATAATTTGCCCATTAGTATGAACCGACTTATATGGACTCTCCTTATGTCCATAATATTCTCTCAGGCTTGGTCTCAGGAGAATATCACATATGATATCAGCTTCCTCGGCAATACATCGTCGGGGCGGTTTGCTCCTTACTTTATCGGAAGTCTCAATCATGGGCGCATTGTGCAGAAAAATAATGCCTTAGTTGAGGTAGGGCTGGCTAAGGAGATCGACATGAGCAAGCGGTTCAGCTGGGGATTTGGCTTTGCGGCTTTGGCTGGGGCCAGTTCCAAGAACACATATTCTTGGTGGGATGCTAACTTGGCCAATTCACCCGAGGTTAGTTCCTATCCGGGCATAGGATGGCGCACGCGCCGAGAAGGACCACCTGCCATATGGCTGCAGGAGCTCTACGGGCAGATAAAATATCGCAGTGTTTTCCTTACAGTGGGACTTAGAGAATATGAGTCGGTGTGGCTGAATCAGCGCCTGAGCAGTGGCGATTTCACTCATAGCGGCAATGCTCGCCCGATACCTCAGGTGCGCGTGGGATTTCTTGATTTCGTAGACATCCCATTCACCAAAGGCTGGGTGCAGATCTGTGGCGAATTGGCCTACGGAAAAATGACCCAGAATGATTATCTCAAGGATCATTACAACTACTATAACTATCACATCACCTTAGGAGAACTTTATACCTATAAGTATTGCCATTTCCGCACCAATCCGGAAAAGCCATTTTCGGTGACAGTAGGCATGCAAACGGCCGGCACATTCGGTGGCACCACATATTACTACTATAAAGGAATGGTGACTCGCATCGATGAGCATAAGAAAGGCCTTAAGGCATATTGGAACATGTTCTTCCCCAGTGAAAACAATGGCGATGATTATTACGAAGGTTCGTCGTTGGGTTCTTGGGACTTGCGTCTCAGATACCGCTTGCGCAATAGCGATGAAATAATTCTTTACTTCCAGGGTCCTTGGGAGGATGGCTCGAGCATAGGTCGCAGCAATGGCTCCGATGGCATCTGGGGAGTGGAATTTAAGAAATGCGGCAAGCATCTCATCACCGGCGCAGTGGCTGAATTCATTGATTACCGCGATCAAAGCGGCCCCATACATTGGAACCCTGATGACGCTCCGGGCACCAACATTATGAGCCAAGCGACAGGCCGCGACAACTATTACAACAATGGCTATTACAACAGCTATGCTGCCTATGGCATGTCGCTCGGCACTCCCTTCCTGCTTTCACCTATTTATAATCTCGACGGCAATATTTCATTCCTATGCAATCGCGCATCGGGCTTCCATCTGGCCATGGAGGGATATGTGCATAGCGCATGGCAATATCGCCTGAAATATCAGTATCAGCGAGGCTTGGGCACTTACAATAATCCCTACTATAAGGCTAAAACCAACCAGAGCTTTATGGCTGAGATGGAATGGGATGCGGTCAGGGTGACTCCCGGATTGAGCGTCACGGCATGTTTTGCCTTGGACTGGGGACAGCTCCGCGGGCGCAATCAAGGCGCTATGGTGTGCGTGCGCTATAATGGCAATTTCTTAAGACTGAAAAGATGAGCAAGAAGGCAGGCATATTGTTGGTGATGCTGGGCATCCTGTTGGCGAGCTGCTTTCGCAATGGCGATGACATTGGCGACTTCTACGGCTCTTGGATCGTGCAAGAGGTGGAAGCCGACGGCAAGGTGATATTCGATGGACAAGAGGCGAGCGATCGCGACGAGGTGTATTCTTGGCGGTTCCAGAACGACATAGTGCAGCTCACGCAATCTACCCAATACCAGGATTTTGCGCAATGGACAGGCTATTGGCAGGAAACCTCCACGGGGATAACTGTGGAGATTCCCTTTCAGGAATCTTTCACGCCTCCATTCTGCTTTACAAATCGCGTAAACATAGAGATCACGCAGCGCTCGTCGCACCACATGACATGGCAATACATTGGCGCCGACGGCGAGAAATGCGTGATGAAGATTAAAAAGCCTAAGTGAAAACTTTATCCATATTTACATTGTTTATAATTATTGGATAAAAAGGGGCATCGGATGTGGAACTGACAAATTGTCAGATTTCGCTGTTTGGTGCAGTTTTAGCAATATCTATCATAACCGAAACAAAAATAACAAACATTAAAATAGATCACATCATGAAAGTAAAACCATTGGCAGACCGAGTGCTAATACAGCCCACAGCAGCCGAGGAAGTGACTGCATCGGGCATCATCATTCCTGATTCAGCAAAAGAAAAACCATTGCGTGGCAAGGTGCTTGCAGTAGGCAATGGCACAAAAGATGAGGAGATGATCCTCAAAGAAGGCGATGAAGTGCTCTATGGCAAATATGCCGGCACAGAGCTCAATCTCGATGGCGACAAAGTGCTGATCATGCGTCAGAACGAGGTGCTCGCCGTCGTAGAATAAATCCTAAATCCCAAATCCCAAAACCCAAATCCACGATCATGGCTAAAGAAATTAAATTCAACATAAAGGCTCGCGAAGAGCTTAAGAAAGGCGTCGATGCACTGGCCGACGCCGTAAAGGTAACCCTTGGCCCGAAAGGCCGCAATGTTATAATTGACAAGAAATTTGGCGCACCCCATATCACTAAGGATGGTGTCACCGTGGCTCGCGAAGTGGAGCTCGAAGATCCCTTCCAGAACATGGGCGCACAGCTGGTGAAGGAAGTTGCATCAAAGACTGGCGATGACGCTGGCGACGGCACCACCACCGCAACAGTGCTTGCTCAAGCCATCATCAACGTAGGCCTCAAGAATGTGGCTGCCGGCGCTAATCCCATGGATATCAAGCGCGGCATCGACAAGGCTGTGGCTACAGTGGTCGAGGGCATCAAGGGCATGAGCGAAGAGGTAGGCGACGATTTCAAGAAGATTGAAGACGTGGCCCGCGTTTCCGCCAACAATGATGAGAAGATCGGCCAGCTCATTGCCGAGGCTATGAAGAAGGTGAAGAAAGAAGGCGTGATCACTGTAGATGAGGCAAAAGGCACCGAGACTACGATCGATATCGTAGAGGGCATGCAGTTTGACCGCGGCTACATTTCGCCTTACTTTGTCACCAATGCAGAGAAGATGGAGTGCGTGATGGACAGCCCCTACATCCTGCTTTATGACAAGAAGATTTCCAATCTTAAAGATATGCTCCCCATCCTGGAGGCATCAGCTCAGAGCGGACGTCCGCTGCTGATCATCGCTGAGGATGTGGATCAGGAGGCTCTGGCCACATTGGTTGTGAACCGTCTGCGCGGCAGCCTGAAGATTTGCGCTGTCAAGGCTCCTGGCTTTGGCGACCGCCGCAAGGAAATGCTCGAGGATATCGCCATCCTGACTGGTGGCACCGTGATCAGCGAGGAAAAGGGCATGCAGCTGGCCAATGCCACACTGCAGGACCTCGGCAATGCTGAGAAGGTGACCGTCAACAAGGAGAACACCACCATCGTCAACGGCGCTGGCAACAAGGAAAAGATTGCAGAGCGCGTGGCTCAGATCAAGGCTCAGATTGCTCAGACCAAGAGCGACTATGACCGCGAGAAGCTGCAGGAGCGCTTGGCCAAGTTGGCAGGCGGCGTAGCTGTGCTACATATTGGCGCACCCAGCGAGGTTGAGATGAAGGAGAAGAAGGATCGCGTCGACGACGCTTTGAGCGCTACCCGCGCTGCCATAGCCGAGGGCATCGTGCCTGGCGGCGGTGTGGCTTACATCCGCTGCGTGCCTATGCTCGAAGGCATGAAGGGCGTCAACGACGACGAGACCACTGGCATCATGATCGTAAAGCGCGCCATTGAAGAGCCGTTGCGCCAGATCGCTGAGAACGCTGGCGTAGAAGGCGCTGTGGTTGTGCAAAAGGTTGCCGAGGGCAAGGGCGACTTCGGATACAATGCTCGCACCGACGAGTATGAGAATCTGATGGCAGCCGGCGTGATCGATCCTGCCAAGGTTACCCGCGTGGCTCTGGAGAATGCAGCCTCGATCGCTGGCATGTTCCTGACCACCGAGTGCGTGATTGCCGAGAAGAAAGAAGAAAATCCTGCTGCTGCAATGCCCGCAGGCGGCATGGGCGGCATGGGCGGCATGATGTAATGAAAAATTACTAATGACAAATAACAGGTGACAAATGGACAAAATCCATTTGTCACTTGTTTTATTTGTAAATATTACTATTATGATACTGGCATCGAAAAAAAGAAAAGAGAACATAGCGGAGTATGTTCTCTATATGTGGCAAATCGAAGATCTGATTCGCGCCAATGACCTTGACTTGGAAAAGATCGAAAAGAATGTCATCGACAAATTTGATCTCACTCCGGATCAGCGCAAGGAGATGGTAGATTGGTATGAAAGCCTGATCGACATGATGCGCCGCGAGGGTGTGGAGAAATCAGGCCATTTGCAGCTCAACAAGAACACAATCATCCAGCTTGTGGACTTGCACCTGGCTCTGCTCCAGGACCCGAGATTTCCTGATTATAGCGCCGAGTTCTACAAGACTTTGCCCTATATCGTGGAGCTTCGCAGCAAGGCAGGCGATGCCAAGGTAGGGGAGATCGAGACATGCTTCAATGCGCTCTACGGGATGCTTATGCTGCGTCTCCAGGGCAAGGAAATTACCCCGGAGACCCAGGCTGCAATCACTCAGATTGCCAAGTTCATATCCTTGTTGGCCAAGGATTTCCATCTCGATGAGGAAGACAAGCTCTTCCCCCACGATGACAAAGAATAATTTACCAGATTACTACGCGCTCTTCGGCGGGGCGATACATGGGATCGCCTTCGGTGATTGAGAAGGCCTCGAAGAAGGGCTCAATGTTGCGCAGAGTGGCATTCACGCGGTTCTTGCCAAGAGAGTGGGGGTCCATCTTGGTGCGACGCAGCATTTCTTCTTCGCGGATATTGTTGGCCCACACGTTGGCATAGCCAAGATAGAAGCGCTGGTCGGGGGTGAAGCCGTTGATGACTTCGCCTTCGCTGTCGCCCAGATGATTGTGATAGGCAGTATGTGCTACGCGCAGACCGCCCTGGTCAGCTATGTTCTCGCCATTGGTGAGGTGTCCGTTGGCGTGGGTGTCGCCAAGCACGATGATTTGGTCAAACTGCTGAGCCAGGCCCTCGGTCAGGGCTGCGAAAGCTTCGGCATCCTCGGGAGTCCACCAGTCGGAGAGATTGCCTTCTTTATCATACTTGCTGCCCTGATCGTCGAATCCGTGGGTCATCTCATGGCCGATAACCACGCCTATGGCACCATAGTTGATGGCATCGTCAGCTTCAGGATCGAAGAAAGGCTTTTGCAGAATGCCTGCGGGGAAGCAGATCTCATTGGTTGTGGGATTGTAATAAGCATTCACGGTCTGCGGGCTCATGAACCAGCGAGAGCGGTCAACGGGCTGTCCGAAGTCAGAAAGATAGTAAGCGTTGTTGAACAGGATGGCAGCCTTGATGTTGTCCCAGTAAGAGAGTGAGGGATCGATGGTAAGATCAGAATAGTCGCGCCATTTGTCGGGATAACCGATCTTTACGGTGAAGGCATTGAGCTTTTCGTGAGCCTTGGCCTTGGTCTCATCGCTCATCCAAGTAAGATTGTCGATATGCTGGCCCAGAGCCACTTGGAGATTGTTTACAAGGTCAAGCATCTTTTCCTTGGAGCTTTGGGGGAAGTATTTCTCCACATAGAGTTCGCCAAGGGCTTCGCCGAGCATGCCGTTGGGCACTGACATAGCGCGCTTCCAGCGGGGCTGCTGCTCTTGCACTCCTGAGAGTACTTTGTTGAATTCAAATGAAGCGTTCACAAAGTCGTCGCTCAGATAGTTGGCTGCCGATGTGAGATAGCCTGAAGCCACATAGTCGCGGAGCACCTCAACAGGAGTCTCTTTGATCACGCTGTCAACGCAAGCGAGGAATTCTGGCTGACATACAATCACGGTGTCAATGTCGTTGATGCCTTCGGCCTGGAAATATTTGGTGAGGTTGAGGCGCGGATACTTCTTCTCGAGATCAGCCACTCGCATGGGGTTGTATTGGAGCTCGTCGTTGCGCAGTGTTACGCGGTCCATCGAGGCGGCAGCCAGGCGATTTTCAACGGCCAGGGTGTTGTCGACCAGGGCAGCGGCCTGCTCTGGGGTGTATCCTGCCAGTGTAGCCAGGGTCTGCAGATATGCCTTGTATGCATTGCGTACCTTCACCACATCCTCTGAGTCCTCGAGATAGTAGTCGCGGTCGCCAAGATTGAGGCCTCCCTGATTGAGGTACATGGCATTCATGCTGACATTCTTGAGATCGGGCTGCACTGATGAGCCAAAGAAAGCCGATACGCCGGGCATTGTGGCCATGACATTGGCCAATCCGTCTTTGTCGAGAGCATTGATTGTGGCCAGGTCAGCGAGGATAGGGGCATTGCCCTGCTCATTAAGGGCAACGCTGTCCATGCCTAAGGCATAGAGGTCAGCGATTTTCTGGGCATTGCTGCCTGTGGGGGCTGTGGCGCGGTCGATGCTGGTGATCAGCTCTTGCAATTGCTTCCGGGTGAGCTCGCCGAGCACTTCGAAGCTTCCATAGCGGGAGAATTCGGCGGGCAGAGGATTTGCTTTCATCCATCCGCCGCAAGCGTACTGATAGAAATCATCTTTGGGCGATGTCGATTGATCAAGGTTGGCCTTGTCAATGCCCTTAGTCGATGATGAGGCGCAGTAGGTCATTGTCATAGCTAATGCTGATGCAATAATGATTGTTAATGTTTTTTTCATTTGGGTTTTGGGATTTGGGATTTGGGGTTTGGGATTTGGGATTTGGGGTTTGGGATTTGGGGTTTAGGCTTTAGTTATTTGCTCTAATTCTTCGCAGGCGGTCTCCCAGAGGGTCATGGCCTCGTCGAGGTCTTTTTGGAGGGCGGCATGCCGCTTCATTAGGTCTTCGGTGGTGATGCCTTGAGCAAACTGGGCCTCGATTTCAGCCTTTGCCTCCTCAAGCTCAGTGACTTTCTTTTCAGCAAGGTCCACTTTTTTCTGTGCTTGGCGCAGGGCTTTTTCGTGCTCTTTCTGCTCAAGGTAACTTAGCTTTCCAGCGCTCATGGCATTGGAGTCGTCGCTGCCTTGATCGTTGGCACCCGGTTGCTTTCCTGCGGTGGAGGCTGAGGATTTCGATGGACCAGAAAGAATCTCTTTGCGCTCGAGATCGGTGAGATTCTCCAGCTTTTTCTTTTCGAGGAAGTCGTAGATACCGCCAAGACATTCCTTGACTTGTCCGCCCCCGAATTCATACACCTTTTCCACAAGGCCGTCGAGGAAGGCGCGGTCATGGCTTACCACGATCACTGTGCCGTTGAAATCCTTAATGGCTTGCTTCAGGATCTCTTTGGTGCGCATGTCGAGGTGGTTGGTAGGCTCATCGAGTATGAGCAGGTTGACAGGCTCCAGGAGCAGGCGAATCATGGCAAGGCGCGTCTTTTCTCCGCCCGAGAGCACTTTCACCTTCTTGTCAGAGGCCTCGCCACCAAACATGAAGGCTCCCAGGATGTCGCGGATTTTTGTGCGTATGTCGCCCACAGCTACCTGGTCGATGGTGTCGAACACAGTGATTTCCCCATCGAGGAGCTGGGCTTGGTTCTGAGCGAAGTAGCCGATCTTTACATTATGTCCTATTTTGAGCGTACCGGTGAAGGGAATTTCCCCCATGATGCATTTTACCAGGGTTGACTTTCCCTCGCCATTCTTGCCCACAAAGGCCACTTTTTCGCCTCGCTTTATTGTGAATGTGGCATGGTCGAATACTTGATGGTCGCCGTAGGCCTTGCCCACATTGTCAGCGATTATGGGATAGTCGCCGCTGCGCGGAGCTGGCGGAAATTTCAGGCTGATATGCGAATTGTCGACCTCGTCAACCTCGATTCTCTCGATTTTGGCCAGCTGCTTCATGCGGCTTTGCACTTGCACAGCCTTGGTGGCCTTGTAGCGGAAACGTTCGATGAATTCCTCAGTATCCTGTATCTGTTTTTGCTGGTTGGCAAAGGCGCGCATCTGTTGCTCGACTCTCTCTTTGCGCAATTCCACAAAATGCGAATAGTTGACATTGTAGTCATAGATTTTGCCAAGCGAAATCTCTATGGTGCGGCTTGTGACATTGTCGATAAAGGCACGGTCGTGGCTTACCAGCACTACAGCCTTGGCCTTGGTGATCAGGAAATTTTCAAGCCATTGGATGGATTCGATGTCGAGGTGGTTGGTGGGCTCGTCGAGGAGCAGCACATCAGGGTGAGTGAGCAGGATTTTTGCCAGTTCGATGCGCATACGCCAGCCGCCCGAAAATTCGCAGGTTGGCCTTTCGAAATCGCTGCGCACGAATCCCAAGCCCAGGAGAGTCTTCTCCATCTCGGCCTCGTAGTTGTCGCTATTGGCCATGGATAGCTCTTCGGTGAGCGAGGTCATGCGATCGATGAGCTGATGGTATTCATCGCTGTCATAGTCGGTGCGCTCAGCAAGCTCGGCATTCATGTGGTCGAGGCGCGCTTGCATTTCGTGAATATGGCCGAAAGCTTTCCTTACCTCGTCAATTACCGATGTGGTGTCGGCCACCTCCATCTGCTGAGGCAGGTATCCAATGGTGATGTCATTGGGCATGGCCACAGATCCGGAGGTGGGCTGCTGCAGCCCGGCTATGATTTTGAGCATAGTAGATTTGCCCGCGCCATTCTTGCCCACCAGGGCAATCTTGTCGCGCGGGTTAATCACATAGCTTATGTTGTCAAAGAGCGACTTAGCGCTGAATTCTACTGAGAGATTGTTGATTGAAATCACTTATCTGCGATTGATTTTCACAATCCCTGCCGGAGTGATGAGTATGTCGACCTTCACATCGTGGGGCTCGGCATCGATCTCATCAACAAGCTGGAAGTCGTAGGCGATGCCTACCTTGATGGCCTTGCTTTCGGCCAACAGGCGATCGTAATAGCCTTTCCCTCGGCCTACGCGATTGCCACGGCGGTCGTAAGCTACACCGGGCACCACGATCATCTCGATGTCGTCGATGCTGGCTGTGTCGTCGCCTGTGGGCTCTTCGATATGGAATGCCCCTAATCTGAGCTTGCTCTGATCATAGGGGAGTATGTCGAGGTTGACGCCATTCACGCGCGGCAGGTAGAAACGTTTGCGGTCGTGCCACTTGTCGATGAAAGCTATAGTTGAGAGCTCATCGGGCAGAGAATGATACATTAATATCTTTGATGCCATGATGAAGGCTGCGTGCTGCTCGAGCAGGCCGAATGCAGCGGCGGCTGCCTCAGCTTTGTCCTGAGGCGATAGCAGAGCCTTCTGGGCTTTGATTTTTAGGCGAATCTCCTCCTTTTTCATTCTTCTTCGGTATTATTGTCATTGGTTACGAGTGGCTTTTGCAGCTGCTTTATGGCCTCGAGCACTACATTGTCGGTGCGATTTAGCACTTCGTACGACGCTGAAATGCCTAAGGCATGGCGAGCAATCCAAGCCTGTAATTGATTAACAATAAGAGGAGTGGAAATGTTGATATAATACCAGCGCCGAGGCACGCCATTTTGCGCTGCGTAGTTGACGAATGAATTCAGAAGCACATCGTTGCTGGGGAGCAGTTGCATCAGCTCTTCCACATTTTTGGCTTGAGAGAGGTCCTGGCGATTCAGGTCTACATACTCATAAGCGAATTTGTTGAAGAGGCCGTGGTTGAACACATCGCGATAATAGCTGGTGACATAGCTGGTGTCTTCTGGCACAAAGAGGTCGGGCATGATGCCTCCGCCTCCATACACCTTGCGGCCACCCAGAGTGAGATACCAGTCATCCTTGTTGAGCTTGATCGAGTCTTCATAGAGGCTTTCGCCATTGAGGAATCGGTTGACCAGCTCTGATTCATAGTCGGTGAAGTCGCCAGCAGTGTATGGCTTCTGTATGCAACGTCCGCTCGGGGTGTAGTAGCGCTGCACGGTAAGACGAATTTCGCTGCTGTCGGGGAGCATGATAGGATGCTGTACGAGGCCCTTGCCAAAGGTGCGGCGACCGATGATCCAGGCGCGATCATTGTCTTGCATGGCGCCAGTGAAGATTTCGCTCGAGCTGGCTGAGAATTCGTTGACGAGCACAGCCAGGGGGATTTCTTGCAGGAAGCCGGTGCCGTCGCTGGGGATGATCTGGTTTTCGCGTGCATTGCGTCCGCGAGTCGACACGATGATGTCGCCAGCCTCCAGGAATTCGTTGGCCATCAGCAGAGCGGGCTCCATGTAGCCTCCTGAGTTTGACCGGAGGTCGAGTATGAAGCTGGTAGCGCCATTGCGCCATAGGTTGTTGGCCGAGTTGAGGAATTCGTTGTAGGTGTCTTTGGCGAATCTCGACACCTTGATGTATCCTATGCTGTCATTGATCAGGAAGGAGGCGTCGACTGAGGTCGAGGGTATGTCGTCGCGCACGATTTCATACGTCAATGGCTTTTTGGCTGTGTTGCGCTGCACGGTCACAGTGACATGGGTGCCTTTTTCGCCGCGAAGCTTGGAGAAGACATCATTATTGGTAATCTTCGGTCCGGTCATCGATTCGCCGTCAACCTCAATGATGCGATCGCCCGGCATTAGGCCCACCTTTTCGGAGGGACCGCCTGAGATGACCTCGATCACATTGATGGTGTCGTTGAGAATCTGGAACGACACGCCTATGCCGCTGAATTTGCTCTCCAGCTCGCTGTTAACTGCCTCGAAGTCAGCTGCGGGGATGTAGGCCGAATGGGGGTCGAGATTGCTTAGCAGGGCAGGGATGGCCAATTCCACCAGGGAGTCCATGTCGACAGTGTCGACGTATTTGTCTTGGATCAGGTTGAGCACCTCCATGAGCTTTTGCTGGCCGCTTCCTTTGATGCGGCAGGAGGTTTGCAACAGATTGCCAATCCAGAGGCCGCCCACGAAAACAGCGGCGAAGCAAAGAGGCAACCAGAATTTTTTGCTCATTTTATTAGGGGTTAGGGTTAGGGGGACTAATCGAGATCGGGGATGTGAATGCAGGGTATGCCAGCTCTTGCGAGGAGGTCGAGGCCAGTGGTGATGCGGTAAAGCTCATTGAATACCACACGCTTGATGCCGGCTTGTATTATGAGCTTGGCGCATTCCATGCATGGCGAGGCTGACACATAGAGAGTGGAGCCTTCACTGGAATTGTTGCTGCGGGCCACCTTGGTAATGGCATTGGCTTCGGCATGGAGCACATAAGGCTTGGTCACTCCCTCTTCGTCCTCGCACACATTCTCAAAACCGGCAGGCGTGCCATTGTAGCCGTCGCTGATGATCATGTTGTTCTTGACGAGAAGTGCCCCCACCTTGCGGCGTTGGCAGTAGGAGTTTTCAGCCCAGATGGCTGTCATGCGCAAATATCGCTTATCGAGGATAAGCTGTTTATGATCCATTGTCATAGATTGGCCTTTGAATTAATCAGCAAAGTTACTAAATTTTTTCTTAAAGCGCGCAATCATATGACCTAATTATACGTATTTTATGGGTAAAAAGTCGGTAAGCGGGATGCCTTCCCAATAGGGCTCGAATCCTCTGAGGCTTTCTGGCATGTACAGCACATCGAGATATGCCCATTTGGGGCGCCCGTAATCATAGGACTTGCCCTCGAGCAGTAGGCGCCTGTTGATGTAGTCAAATTGATACATGCCACCGCCAATGCATGCCTCATCCTTGTCGAGCAAGTCTTTGTGCATGTTTACGTCGCCATATTTCAGGCGCCCGTCGCTTGTGACTATGAATTTCTGCATTATGGAAATAAGGGTTTACTATTGTTCAAGAAAAATGAATTAGGTTGGGTTACCAGTCAGTGCGGGGGTTGGGGCCGAGCCAGATGTCGAGTTGGCCGCCGGAGGTAAGTTGGGAGTGGCGAATCTGGCAAGAATCAAGGGGCGTGCCATTCCATGCGAGGCGCTGAATATAGCAATTATCGGGAGAATTGTCATGGGCAACGATGGTGATTTCCTTGCCGGGATAATAATCCTGATTTAGCGGAATTGAGATTTCGTCAAAAACAGGAGCGGTGATGTCAATAAGGGGGTCCGGATCTGTGCAACCAGTAAGGCTGAACAGACCTATTGCCATCAGAGCCGACAGAGAGCTCATCTGGCCCTGGTCTTCGTCGTGGCCACCATAGCCCAAATCCGGGGTGACGCCGCCATATGCTTGCTCTTTCACCTGTCGCACCCAGTACTGGGTGAGCCATGGACGCCCTGCATGGCCGAACACATGGGCCGACGACAAACCGGGCTGATTGGCATAGCTGACATATCCGCTGCCATAGCCCTTGATAAAATCTTCAGGCTGCGCCATAACGAAAGCATGCTGAAGGCTGTCGCACAGAGCATCTTCGCCTCCCATTATTTGAGCCAATAGGGGGATATCATGACTAAGGCCAAAAGTTGTCTGCCAGGCATTGGCTTCCTCAAATCCCCAGCCGCTTAGAGGATCGGAGTGGAGCCAAGACCCGTCTGCGCGACGAGGCAGTAGTAGGTGGCATTCGGGATGAAACGACTCTGTCCAGCCATGCGACCGCGCATAATAGCGCTGATATGCCTCTTCATCGCCCAGAGAACGAGCCATCTGGGCCAGAACCCAATCCTCAAAGCACCATTGCACAGTGAGTCCACCCCGGTCAGGGCAATACCCATTTTGGGAATAGAATTCATGTTCATTTTCAGCTCCCCAGCCCTGCATGCCGCTGGCCTCGTGATTGCGCTTCATATGGGCGAGGGCGATCTCAGGATCCCACTTGCGGGTAAGTCCCTGTTGATAGGCTGAGGCTATGAGAGTAGTGGCGAGGCAGCCGCTCATGATGTAGGAATATCCTCCGGCGCAAGGTCCTCGGGCTAAGAGGCCGCCGTCGATGCTTGTCTGGAGGAAAGAAGCGGCGAAGTCATCAAGCACCTCGGGATAGGCAATGCCCCACAGATTATTGAGGTTCCACTGGGAGAGCCACAAAGCGTCGGAATTATATGTATTGTGAAGCGGAAGTCCATCCTTCCCTCGAGGCAATTGCCTGATTTTAAGCTTCGACCCTTTGTCGAATTTTGAAGCAATGACAGTATCCCGTTCGAAATAGTCAGGATAGGTCCCGGCATGGTCATTGATCTTATGGCGCCCTAAGAGAGAATGCCACAGGTCGGTATAGAGTTTGATGCGTTGATTAAGGGAGCCGCCCTTGACTTGGATTTTGGCGAATTGACGTTCCCATTCTTGCTGAGAAGCATTTCGGAGGGAATCAAAATCCCAGTCGCTACAACTTGATGCCAAATTGTCAATGGCATTCTCTAAGCTGGTAAGCGAAAAAGCTGAGCGGGCCATAACTTTTCCACCGGCCTCGACATTGAAATGCAGCACAAAGCCGGCTGTCGGTGCATCGGCATAGCTCATCAATCCTTCATTGCGATTCTGCCATTGATCAGGAGCTTCAAGCGAGACATCCCCGGGGAGGATTTCGCCGTCGAGGTAGGTGTCAATCGCAGATGGCTCCCTGTCGGTCTCTGTCACAAAGAAAATGCGTACTTTGTCGGGGCCGCCCCACAAGCGGCCTACGGTGTCAAACCATCCGAAGATTCTGTTAGGGGCCTCAAAATGGGCATGCGCATTGACCATGGTGGATGTCGACACATAGCCGCCGAGATTTAGAATGAGCGCTCCGTCGCCATCCTGGCAATAGGTGATGCGATATAGGGAGGCACGTTCGCCACATGTCTGTTCTACCCAAATGTCGTAGCGGTCAAGGTATAAGCGATGATAAGCGGGTTCCACGAGTTCGCCCACATGGCTGAGTTCTGATTTCCATCCGTCATGCCCAGTCAGCGCCACGCTTCTCTTATCGATGTCGAATGCTGGCATCAGTTCGATGCCCGAGAGCATCCATCCGTGAATCTGAGGAAAGCTAAGAATATGGCGGGAATTGTAATTGTAGCCACCGCCTTCCTGATTTTTGTTGCGAGTAAGAGGGGCAGCGGATATCATCCCGAAAGGCTGGCTCCCAGTCACAAAGAAGAAATAGCGGCCTCGGGTAGTTTCGATATAGGGATTGACATAGCCTATACGGTCGCCCTGGTCATCCGGAGTAGGAAAGACTTCGATCTCTGAAAGGCCGAGATTTGAACCATCGCCGTCAGTGGCCTCAAGCAGAATCCATTTTGTGAGCTTCCCATGCAGACTAACTTCGATAGGGGCTCCATCATCGGGAATCTGAAGCACCCGCTCTTGTGAGCCGTCGCTAAACCGCAGCACGCATGAGGCAATATTGCTCTTCGGATTGGGGAGATCGTAAATCAGCACTGACTCCAGAGCGTGAGGCTCAGACCATTCTAATTTGATCCATGGATAATCGATTTCCCCCCAGAAAGTCTCATGGCTTTGCGAGACCCAGCAGCCTTGATTGTCAACTCTCGCAATGCCATCGGCAATGTTCTGGGCCGGACAGCCCTCCAAGGCAGAAGAAGCTGTGATCTCAGCAAGCGGCGCAATGTTGTGAGTCGAAGCAGAGGCAATAAAAGAAGCAAGTATGAATGAGGCTGTAAAGAGGCATTGACGCATGGCAGAAAAGTTATGGATGATTATTGAAAAGTGAGGAGTAATGATGCAAATTTACAAATATAATTGAGAATAGATTGACTTGTTTTCTCCATTTTTAAGTAATTTTTAATCCAATTGAGGAGAAATTTCCAAATAATGGGTGATTTGGGATTGATGGATGGAAACAAAAGGAGTAATTTTGCAGTGTAACAATCCACAACATGAAACGCATCATCTACTTTTGCCTGCTTGCCTCAGCCGCCCTATGGGCCCAGGCTCGCACTATCGATCTCGAACCACGAGTGTACAACATCGACCGCTCAGAGTCAGTCGATACCCTTTGCTATGTTTCTAACACCACCTCCGAGGCTGAGAACCCAGAGGCAGTCAAGCATGCGGCTTGGCTTTTCCGAGGAGAAGATGGCCTTGTCATCAACGGCAATGGCGCCACTCTCATGCTCGATGGCGAAATGACGGCCATGATCTTTGACGGGTGCAAAGGGGTGGTGGTGAAGGATCTCACCATCGACAATCTGCATCCGACCCTTACAGAGATGACTGTGATGGAGCATGGCGATGACTGGATGAAGGCGCGCGTGCATCCCGACAGCCAATATCGCCTTGAGGATGACCACACCATCTGCTGGTATGGCAAGGGCTGGGAGTTCAGCCGAGGCATTGCTCAGCTCTATGATCCCGAGAGAGCCTGTACTTGGCGATGCCATTATCCATTCAGCGATGTAAAAAGCATTGAGGAGACACAGCCTGGCGTATTGCTTATCCGGTACAATGGCCGCATGCCCTGGGACCTGCGCGATGGGCAGACCTTTCAGATGCGTGATTCTTACCGCGATGAGGTGTGCGCCCTGGTGGCCAATTGCAAGAATGTGACCTTTGACAATGTGAAGGTGCGGTTTGCCGGAAATTTTGGCATTGTGAGCCAATGCAGCGAGGATGTGACCTTCAAGAATGTGGATTTCATGCCCAATCCGGCAAGCGGGCGCACAGCCGCCGGCTATGCCGACTTCTTGCAATTTTCAGGCTGCAAGGGCCTTATCACAGTGGACTCATGCCAATTTGCTGGCTCACATGACGATCCTATCAACGTGCACGGCACTCACTTGGTGGTGAAAGAGCGCGTCACGCCTACTACCTTGCGCCTTCGCTACATGCATGATCAGACTTTCGGATTCCAATCATTTTTTCCGGGCGATTCCATCGAATTTGTGAATCCCGCCACATTGCTTCCGATTGGCTCTGGGCAAATCAAAGAGGCCAAGATGGATTCGCCTCGCGAAATCTTGGTCACTCTGACCGAAGAAATGCCCGAAGAATACATGGCTGTGCCTGGCTTGGCAGTAGAGAATATTACCTGGACTCCCGATGTGAACATCAGCAACTGCTATTTCACCCTGTCGCCCACTCGCGGAGTGCTTGTGACTACTCGCGGCAAGGTGGTGATTGAGGACAATGTTTTCGACCGCCTGCCAATGAGTGCGATACTAATTGCTGACGATGCCTCAGGCTGGTTTGAGTCTGGCCCTGTAAGGGATGTGACTGTGCGGGGCAATCTTTTCAAGCAATGCCAGGGACCGGTGATTTATGTGCATCCTGAGAATAGAGAAAACGCAGGTTGCGTGCATCACAACCTGCGCATCATCGATAATCAGTTTGACAGTTGTCCTGGCGATTGGGTATCGCTCAAGAGCATCGACGGGGTATTACTCGAAAATAACTGTCACTGCTCGAGCTCCATGGGCTCCAATCACTAAGGCCTGTTCGATGTCGGCCGTTTTCGACGGACCGGCGATAAAGCATCCATAATCGAAATCCTTGTGAATCTCAGGGCGAGCGTAAGCCTCATGCATGTTGCTTACGGCCTCGCCCTTTGGCACAACCATAACCAGGGATTCGGATATGAACATCGGGGCCTTGTAGCGCGAGGTGAGCGGTACCCAGATCATGCCGTTCTCTGCCACTCCGAAAGCGCCTCTCAGCACACCCACGTCGGTGCCGTCGAGAGTGCGGGGATCATCCAGCTCGTCAGGATTGACATTGGCGCACTTCACCTCAGGCATGTTGCTGGAAATGCGCTTGGCATCGGGGTAGGTGGCCAGGACCACATCGTCGATGGTCTGACCGGGCTGCAGCTCCACCCATTTGGCGCCGGCTGCTTCGAGACCCTTTTTGAGTTGCTCGTAGGGATCGGGGTATGTGGTGGCTTTGAATTTGAATTCGGGCTTAGCCACCTTTTCCACGCCTGCCGAGCGCAGGCGCGACATTATGTTATCTTTGCTTGACATGGCTTAGGAGTCTTAAATCGTTGCACACATTATTCGATGCCTTCTTTCCACATCTGCTCGAAAGTCTTTTTGGGGAATTCGGGCAATTCGCGGTCAATGCCCCAGGCATTGATTGGATTGTACACGATGGCGCGAGGCAGCAAGTCGGTGGCAATGCGGGCCCCTTTCAGGGCTGCGCGGAACATGCCGGGCGACGACATGGCTGTCTTCATAGCCTTCACCATCATTTTCTTGGTGCCGTCGGCCACGCCGTTCTCGTCGAGAGTCTGGCGCCACAGATAGATCTGGTCCGCTAGGTTCACCTTGGCGGGACATACATTCTGGCATGAGTAGCATAGCGAGCAGGCAGATACGTTGCCGGCATATTTCTTCACATCCTTGAGCATGCCCAGGTTGATTCCCAATGGACCAGGGATGAAGTAAGAGTAGGAATAACCGCCGGTGCGACGATAGACAGGGCAGGTGTTCATGCACGATCCGCAACGCATGCATTTCAGCGTGTCATTATGCTTGGGGTCAGCCAAAATCTTGGAGCGGCCATTGTCCACAATCACGATATGCATCTCTTGGCCATTGACAGGCTTGCGGTAGTGCGAGGTGTAGGTGGTCGACGGCTGCCCAGTGGCTGCGCGAGCCAGCAGGCGAGTGAACACTCCCAGCGACTTATAATCTGGGATAACTTTTTCGAGGCCCATGATGGCTATGTGGAGAGGGGCGAATGAGGTGCCCATGTCGGCATTGCCCTCATTGGTGCACACCACGAATGCTCCGCTTTCGGCTATGGCAAAATTTACGCCAGTCATTGAAGCATCGGCATGCAAGAAATTCTGGCGCAATGCTTTGCGAGCTTCATGAGTGAGGTAGGTGGGATCGCTGTTGCCCGGCTCAGATCCTAATTTTTTCTGGAAGATTTCAGCCACTTCTTCGCGCTTCACGGCGATGGCCGGGAGCACTATGTGGCTTGGCGGCTTCTGCAGGAATTGCATGATGCGTTCGCCCAAGTCGGTCTCGACCACGTCGATGCCGCGCTCCATGAGGTATTCGTTCATGCCGCATTCTTCGGCAAGCATCGACTTGCTCTTGACCAGATTCTTTGCCCCATGGCTCTGGAGAATCTCATGCACGATGCGGTTGTGCTCCTCGGCATCTTCGGCCCAATGCACATGGATGCCATTTGCCTCGGCATTGCGCGCAAACTCTTCGAGGTATTCAGGCAGATGGGTTATGGTGTGCCTCTTGATATCGCTGGCCTGTTGGCGCAAGTCTTCCCATTCGGGCACGTCGTTGGCCATGCGGTCGCGCTTCTCTCTTACGAAATAGAGAGCCTGATCGTGCCATTTGGCCCTTTCTTTGTCGGCTAAAAAAGCCTTGGCTGCTTTGCTGTGAGTGCTCATAATCCTTCGGCTAAAATTTCAACAATGTGTTTTGTGCGGATGGGCAGTTTCTTTCTTCTGATGATGCCATCCATATGCATCAGGCAGGAAGAGTCAGCGCCAGTGATGTACTCGGCGCCGGTGCTCATGTGGTCGGCTATCTTGTCAGAGCCCATGCAGGCGCTTGTGTCGGTTTCCTCCACTGAGAAGAGGCCACCAAAACCGCAGCATTCGTCGACTCTTTTAGGCTCGTACACCTCGATGCCCTCGACCAGCTTGAGCAGGTCGCGCAGTTTGTGATAGTATGGCTCCACGAGTTCGCTGGGCTTTGACAGATGCAGCAGGCGCTCGCCATGGCAGCTGTTGTGGATGCTGACTTTATGAGGGAATTTGGCTTTTAGCTTAGTAGGCTTTACCACATCGTGGAGAAACTCGCATATTTCATAGATTTTCGAAGCGATGCATTCGTGAGCATCCTTTTGCAGCAGACCGGGATATTTATCCTTGACAAATACCACGCAGCTTGCCGAAGGGCCAACCACATAATCATATTTCTCGAACAAGTCCTCCATATGGTGAGCCAGATGCTTGGCGTCTTTCTCAAATCCGCCATTCGCCATTGGCTGTCCGCAGCAGGTCTGATTGAGAGGATAGTCTACATCCAGGCCCAAGCTTTTGAGAAGCTTGTAGCTGGCCACTCCTACCTGCGGGAAGCAGGCATTGATGTAGCAAGGGATAAAAAGTCCGATTTTCATATCTCAAAATTATAAAAGTCTTATTAGAACATCCACACTACGGCTCCAGCGATCAATACATATGCGAGAGCGTAGGGGAAAGCGTTTTTCAGGATTATGCCTTCGGTGCCCTGAGTGTTGCAGGCCGATGTGGCAATTGATATGCTCTGCGGGGAGATGATCTTGCCGCCAGTGGCTCCGGCTGTGTTGGCTGCAGCCAGCCAATTGGGATCAATGCCAAGCTGCCCGGCCACAGTGGCCTGCAGCTTGCCAAACATGATGTTAGCCGAGGTGTCAGAGCCAGTGAGGAATGTGCCGAGAGCGCCGATCAGAGGGGCAAACATCGGGTAGAGCATGCCGGTGGAGGTAGCCAGGGCTTCGGCCAGGATGAATGTCATGCCGGCATATTCCATAATTGAGGAGAAGGCAACCAGCGAGATTACAGTCACCACGGTTTGCCACAACTGGATGCACGACTTGCCCAGCACGGTCCAAAGATGGCCCACGTTGGCCCCCTGGATGATGCCGCCGATGAAGCTGCCCAAGAATAGGAGCACGCCTCCCTGGGTGAGCCATTGTATGCTCACAGTCTTGGTATCGCCCAGGATGGGATAATGGATATTGGTGACCAGCACGCTGTTGAGGAAGTTGCGGATGCTCGGGAAGAGGGGGCAGGTAATCAGCACGAATCCCAAGATCAGCAGGTAGACTGCCCAGGCCTGCAGCCCTTGGCCCAAAGTATATGGGCTCTTGGCCTTTGGCATGCCGTGCTCGATGATCTTTCCGGCAATGAGGATCACGATAATCGAGGCCAAGGCTCCGGCGATTGCAGGAAGTTCGGCTCCTACGTAGCGGGCGGTGAAGTATTGCACCACCAGGCTGACGGCGCCTACCAGAACGCTTAGGATGATGTTCTTGACGATAACCTTCTTGCTGGAATCAGTGAGGAATGTGATTACAAAGGGCACAAGGATCATGAGCGGGGCCAACTGCAGCACCACTGTGGCGCTCAGTGGGCCCGCGGGCAGGTCAGCTTGCTGGCCAAGCACGATCACCGGCACACCCACCGCACCGAATGCCGTAGGCACTGAGTTGGCAATCAGGCTTACCAAAGCTGAAAACAAAGGCTTGTAGCCCAATGAGATAAGGATTGCAGCAGGGATGGCCACGGCTGTGCCAAATCCGGCCATGCCCTCGAGGAGCCCTCCAAATCCCCATGTGATGAGCAGCACTTGCACGCTGCGGTCGGTGGAGATGGTGGAGAACTGCTCTTTCAGCACATTGATTTTCCCGGTGGCCACCAACACATTATAGCTGTAAATGGCCATGAGGATCACGAACAGAATCGGGAATACGGCTTTGGTAGCTCCATACAGGAAAGTCATGCCGGTATTGCCCCAGGATAAGCCAAAATACCATACTGCCAGCCCGACGGTTATGACAAGGGTGATGACACTGCTCTTGTCACTCGACATCTTGAAGATGCCCATCATGATGATTAGCGCAAGTATGGGGATTGCAGCGAGTAATATCTCCATAATTGTTCACTATTAAGGTGGTTGAAAACGTGTATTGGTAGTCTCTCAATAAATAAATTAGTCCTAATAGTGAAACAAAAAAGCAATGACAAAGTTTTCCAATTTTTCGCCTTTTTATTTGTCAAAAAAAACTTGGTTATAAGGGTCGTTGATAAGTGGATTTAAGGGGTTTCAGACAGCGTCGGGGAGGAGGGATGAGGGGGTGCAGCCGAAGCGCCGCTTGAAGGCTGTGGAGAAGTGGCTGCGGTTGCGGAATCCGACTTCGACATAGACATCGCTGGGGCGACAAGCGCCAGAACTCACCAAGTCGCGGGCGCGAAGCAGGCGCTTCTCTTGGAGCCATCGCTCGGGCGAAAGCTCGCTGATCTTGGCGAAATCGCGCTTGAATGTGGAGAGGCTGCGGGCGCTGTACGAGGCGAATTCTTCCATGGTAAGGTCGCAGGTGAAATTCTTCTCCATGAATTCAAGCAAGTCGATCTTCCAGGTCTCGCGGAAATCGAAAAGAGTAGGGGCCATGCATGGATCAGCATCTATAAGGCATCGCACAGCCTTGTCGAGCATCTCTATCTGGTATTCAGGGGTAATGGCAGTGGGGGAATCAGCTTGCGGAGCCAATTCTTGGAAAAGCTCGATTAGGGCCGGCGATGCGCTGAGCTTCTGAGTGAAGCTGGCCAAGGCCTTTTTATGGGTCTTGTCAAGGGCTTTGATGGCTGGTTGATTGCGGTTAAAGTAATCCTTGAGATAAGAGCGTTCAAGCGTTATTGCGATAGAACGATACGGAGCTTCGCCATCACAAACCTTCGACATGATGGCACCGCAATCCCTGCGCAGAAATATGATATCTCCGGGAAGAGCCACCTCCAGGGTGTCGCCCTTTTTGACCTCGAGTCGGCCCTCCTGGATGTACATCAAGGCATGGCGTGGCACTCGGTATTCGCATCGGCATTCATGGTCAATCAAGGTGAACCAGAGCATTTGCTCGTAATTGTTGAGATTTCCTGTCTTCATTAGGGGATGGGAAAAATGGGTTGATACTGCAAAAGTAACAAATTTCCTTATCTTCCACAATAAATTGAGGAGAAATTTAACTTTTGGTACACTTTTATGTTACAAAATAGTAATGAGAGAAAGGGATTAAATGAGTAATTTTGCATTACGAAAATAAACTAAATCAATCATATCAATGGCTAATACCAAAACTTACGAAAATGGCAGCCGGCTCTATCTTTTCTCGATAGTGTTGGTGGCTGTGTGCGGTGGTCTGCTTTTTGGCTACGACACCGCAGTGATTTCTGGTGCCGAAAAGGGCTTGCAGGCCTACTTTTTAGGTGCCAAGGACTTTGTATACACTGATGTCATCCATGGCATCACATCATCGAGCGCATTGCTGGGCTGCATCATAGGCTCTGCCCTGTCGGGCATTTGTGCCGGACGGCTGGGACGCCGTCGCAGTCTTTTCATAGCTGGCATTCTGTTCCTGCTCTCGGCTCTTGGAAGCTTCGCTCCCGAGTTCCTGTTCTTCGAGAAAGGCAATCCCAACTTCAATCTTCTGTTGATCTTTAATTTCTATCGCATCATCGGCGGCATTGGCGTGGGCTTGGCTTCGGCAGTATGCCCGATGTACATTGCTGAGGTGGCCCCAAGCGACATACGCGGCACCTTGGTGAGCTGGAACCAGTTTGCCATCATCTTCGGCCAGTTAGTGGTATACTTTGTTAACTTCATGATCTTAGGCGAGCATACCAATCCCATCATCGAAAAGACAGCTGAAAACCTCTATGTGGTGCTTCCCACGAGCGATGCCTGGACAATCAGCACAGGCTGGCGCTATATGTTTGTAAGCGAGGCCTTCGTAGCTGGAGCATTCACGATTCTTTGCCTCTTCATCCCGGAGTCGCCGCGATTCCTGGCCCTGGTTGGCAAGGACAAGAAAGCCTTCAATGTGCTGGCTCACATCAATGGTGCTGCCAAGGCTCGCGTGATTCTCAATGAGATTGAGCAGACCACCGAGGTGAAATCGGAGCGTCTCTTCTCATTTGGCGCGCTGGTGATTTTTGTGGGCATCATGCTTTCGGTGTTCCAGCAGGCAGTGGGCATCAACGCAGTGCTGTATTATGCTCCACGCATATTCGAGTCGATGGGCATGGGCAACCCGATGGTGCAGACCGTGATCATGGGTGTGGTTAATATATCGTTCACCTTGGTGGCAGTATTCACAGTAGAGAAGCTGGGTCGCAAGCCTTTGCTTATATGGGGCTCGCTTGGCATGGCTCTGGGCGCGCTTGGCGTGGCAGTCAGCAATCTTACCACAGTGCCGGCAATCATGCCTGTTCTCTGCATCATGGTGTATTCGGCATCATTCATGTTCTCATGGGGTCCGATATGCTGGGTGCTCATTTCAGAGATATTCCCCAATACCATACGCTCGGCTGCAGTGGCAATAGCTGTTGCCTTCCAGTGGATCTTCAATTTCATCGTGTCGTCGACCTTTGTGCCGATGTACAATATGGAGCTTGGCGAGATGGGATCGAATTTCGGCCATATGTTCGCATACGCTCTCTATGGCATCATCTGCATCGTGGCAGCATGGTTTGTATACAGCCTCGTGCCTGAGACCAAGGGCAAGACCCTCGAGGACATGACAGCTCTCTGGAGCAAGAAGCGCAAGAATCCCGCTCTCACCGCGGAGCAAGCATAATAAAGGATGAGAATAATATAAAAATAGGCGCCTGAGGGCGCCTATTTTTATATTATTCAATGTAGATTGCGCTGGGCAGGGGGTGGAGATTGTAGCGGCTTGCCATCGACATGCCGTAGGCGCCAGCGCTCTTGATTGTGAGCAGGTCGCCGCGCTGGCTGCGCGCCAGAGTGTAATTCTCGCCAAACATGTCGGTTGATTCGCAAGCCGTGCCTACCACTGTGTACTTGACATTGGGAGTGCCTTCCGGAGCCGATATGTTCTCTATATCATGATAGCTGCCGTACATGGCCGGGCGCACGAGCTCGGTCATCGAGGCATCTACGATGAGCAGGCGTCGGCCTGTGGCTGTGGTCTTGTTGAAAAGCACTCGGGTAATCAGTTCGCCGCACTGCGCCACAATGCTGCGGCCGAATTCGAAATGCACCTCGGCATCGCCCACTTTCAAGTGGTTGTTGACTATTGAGAAAAGAGAGGCGAAGTTGGGTATTGGCTCATTCTCGGGCACATCGTAGTTGACGCCGAGGCCGCCGCCAACATCCACGATCTTGATGAAGAATCCGTGGGCGCAGAGCCAGTCGTAGATGCTGTTGGCCTTGCGGCACATGTTCTCAAACACATGAAGCTCGCGTATCTGGCTGCCGATGTGGATGTGCATGCCTTGCACGTTGAGGTTTTCCAGGCTGTGGATCCAGTCGGTCTTCTCTTGAAGTTCTTCAAAAGAGATTCCGAATTTGCTGTCGGCCTGTCCGGTATCGATGCAATGGTTGGTGCGAGGGTCAATGTCGGGGTTGAGGCGCAGGCACACATCGACCTTGCGGCCCATCTCTCCGGCGAGATTGTCAAGCACCTCGAGTTCCTGTATGCTTTCGCAGTTGATAGCCAGAATGTTCTGTTGGATGGCATAGCGCAGCTCCTTGTCCTTTTTGCCTACGCCGGCATATACGATGGTTTTGGGATCGAAGCCGATCTGCAGGGCTTTTTCGATTTCGCCGCCGCTGGCGCAATCGATTCCCACGGGATATTCATGGATCACGCTCAGGATCTTGTCATCGTAGTTGGCCTTTATGGCGTAGTGGATTTTGTATCCATATTTTTGGGCAGCCGTGCACACGCTATCAAGAGTCTCTCTCAATAGTTTAATGTCGTAACAATAGATGGGTGTCTCTACCTTGGCAAGCTGGTCAACGATGTCTCTGCTATGCATATTGAAGTATTTGATAGTTATTTGGCTGCAAAAATACAAAAAATAAATGAAAACCCGTGCATATTGTCAATAAAAAGCATAGACCCTGCGCAACGGATGCCGTTGCGCAGGGTCTATGCTTTTTATTGCTGAGAGATTATTTCAGGATCAGGGTGATGATTGACTTGGCGGGCATGGTCAGGGTGAGGGTGCCATTGGAGATCTTGGCGCCATCAAATGCAGCCATGCTTATTTTCTCAGATCCAAAATCGTTGTAATCATCAATGTTTTGGCAGGTGAGGATCTCGCCGCTTACACTGAAATTCTTCTTGCCCAGACTGGCCAGGGGGATGGTGATATCCTGAGCATTGTCAAGATCCACATTTACAAGAGAAATGGTGTACTGTCCATCCTTGGTCGAAGCCGTTGCGCTCACATTGGGCACGAGGCGGTCGCCTTCAACCTGGCGATAGCCGCTGTTGGTGTGCAGAGGCACAACCTGAGCATCCTGGTGGGGCACATACATCTTGAATACATAATAGGTAGGAGTGAGCACCATCTTGTCATCCTTGGTGAGCACCATCGATTGCAGCACATTGGCAAACTGGGCTATGTTGGTCATGCTCACACGCTTGGTGAATTTGTGGAACACATTGAGCGAGAGGGCAGCTACCATGGCATCGCGCATGGTATTCTGCTGATAGAGGTGACCCTTGATTGTGCCGGGTTCCTCGTCCCACCAGGTGCCCCATTCGTCGACCAGAAGGTTGACTTTGCATTTGGGATCGTACTCATCCATGATTTCGCAGTGGCGCTTTACCACGTCCTCGATTTCAAGGCATTTGCCAAGAGTCCAATAATAGTCATCCTTGTCAAACTGAGTGGCTGAACCCTTGCTGCCGCTCCAACCGGTCACAGTGTAATAGTGGAGAGAGATGCCATTCATCAGCTTGCCGGCATTCTTCATCATCACTTTTGTCCAGTTGTAGTCGTAGTCGCTTGCTCCCGAGGCAATCTTGTAGAGCTTGTTGCCGTCGAAATCGCGGCAGTATGTCTGATAACGACGATAAACGTTGGCATAGTATTCGGGCACGAAATTGCCGCCGCATCCCCAACTCTCATTGCCTACGCCGAGATATTTGAGATGCCAGGGCTTCTCACGGCCGTTTTGCTTGCGCAGCTTGGCCATGGGGCCATCTTCAGCTGTGATGTATTCCACCCATTGGGCCAGTTCGGCCACTGTGCCGCTGCCCACGTTGCCGCTCAGGTAAGGTTCACAGCCAATGAGTTCGCAGAGGTTGAAGAATTCGTTGGTACCGAAGCTGTTGTCCTCGACTGTGCCACCCCAGTTGTTGTTGACCATGCGGGGACGGTTCTCTTTGGGCCCGATGCCGTCCATCCAATGGTATTCGTCGGCGAAGCAGCCGCCTGGCCAGCGCAGCACAGGCACTTTGAGCTGGCGCATGGCCTCGAGCACATCGTTGCGATAGCCATTGGTGTTGGGAATGGGAGAGTCTTCGCCTACCCAAATGCCGCCGTAGATGCATGTGCCCAGGTGCTCGGCAAACTGGCCGTAGATTTCCTTAGGGATCATCGGGGCATCTTCGTCAGGGGTAAGGGTTACGGTTACAGCGTCGCCTTTGGCATTAGCTGTAAGGGCGGCTGCGATGGCAGCCATTAGCCAATATTTTTTCATATGCCTGATATTGATTATTTCTTAAAACGATATACCTTAAAGGTCTTAGCCGGAATCTCGGTAGTCCAGTTCTGGGCATTTTCCAGAGCAATCTGCTCCTGTTTTGGCACGATGAGGGCTGGATTCTCGCGCGAGTTTTCAGCATCGGGATCATCGCTGTGGAGAGTGGTTACCGTCACGCCGTTGATGCCTTCCTTCTTCTTAAGGCCAGCAAAGTTGATGTTGAGCTCCTGAGCCTGGTCGCCGGTGTTGGCTACCTTTACTATATATTCGCCGGTGTTGCTGTCGAGCACAGCTGAGGCGAACAGGCCGTTTTGGCCCTCGTCGCCGGTGAGAGGCTGCTTGTTGACATCAAGGAGAGGAAGCACGTTGGTGCCCTTATTGAGGCTGTAGAGCTGTTGCACATAGTAGCTTGCTGTCGGCCAAGACTCGAGATTGTCATACCAAATCATGTCGGGCTGCCACTGCCAGCCGTCGATGTGAGCGAATAGGGGAGCATAGGTGGCCATGTGCACAATGTCGGCATTGCGCTCGAGACCTGTCATGAAGGCTGCTTCCAGCAGGGCGGCATTGAAGTGGTTCCATTTCTTGCCCTTGCCGTGGCATGCGTATTCGCCGGCAAATACTTTCGGTCCCTTGCGGTTGTAGTTGTCATAGCGCTTGCCCTGAGCCAAGAACCAGCTTTCGGGGCGATAGAAGTGCTCATCGACAAGGTCAGCCTTCAGGCGTGTCATTTCCGGCCATAGGTAGTCAAATTGTTCGCCTTCGCTGTCAGGGCCTGACGAGCCCACAATCTTAATGTCGGGATAGGCCTGGCGGATAGGAGCCAAGAAAGGCTCTAAGTGCTGCGGGTAGATGCTGTCCCATTGCTCATTGCCGATGCCGATGAATTTGAGGTTGAAAGGCTCGGAATGGCCCATGTCGGCTCTAACCTTGCCCCAGGTAGTGGAGGCGTCGCCGTTGGCGAATTCGATCAGATCGAGAGCGTCCTGCACATATTCCTGCACTTGGTCGGCGGGCAGCTGGGCGTCGGGATCGTTCTGGAATTGGCAGATAAGGCCAACGTTAAGGATTGGCAGCGGCTCGGCTCCGATTTCCTCGCTCAGCAGGAAATAGTCGTAGAAGCCCAGGCCGTAGCTCTGATAATAATCGGGGAAAAAACGATAGTCGAAAGTGTAATGCCAGCGGTTTTCGTTGGTCGGACGGTTCTCAACTGGGCCCACAGTGTTTTTCCACTGGTAGCGAGTGTCATAGTCGGTGCCCTCGACAATGCAGCCACCGGGGAAGCGGAACACTCCGGGGTGCAGGTCGGCCAGCTTCTGGGCCAGGTCCTTGCGCATGCCATTCTCGTGGCCCATCCAGGTGTCTACGGGGAAGAGCGACACATGCTCGAGATCCACGGTATTCTCGGGCTTGCCAAGGAACACGCGCAGCTTGCCCTCCTTGAGAGTCTCTTTTGGAGTGAGCTCCAGGGTGTATTTCTTCCAATCTTTGGAGTCCACTGTGATTTCTCCCTTAGCGATCGCTTGATGATTCTCGCGGTGCGAGGGATTGATTATCTCCACGCGGAGCTTTGAAGAACCGCCTTCGGGCACGCGGGCCCATACGCTGAAGCGATACTTTTCGCCTTTTTCAACCGATACGCCGAAGAAGCCTTCGTTTTCAAGGCCTGTCCACTTTTCTCTGTGTCCGGGATTGCCAAGGCGCACATAATGGGGAGCGCGCTCAAAGGGGCCGTCGTCGCGCAGCTCCACATCGCCGAATGTGTACCACCCCATGAAGTTCTGGGGAAATTCGAAGCTGCGGTTTTTGATTTTCTCTGCATAGAGGCCGCCGTCGGCGCCATAGTTGATGTCCTCGAAGAAGATTCCGTACATTGTAGGCTGCACGGGGGCTCCCACCTTGTTGGTCTGAAGAGTGAGATCGGTGGCAGCTTGAGCTGAAAGCGAGGTGGCTGCCGCCAAGGCAAGAATTAGGGATAATTTCATGATATTTTGTATTAGTTTCTATCTTATTGGCTCCGCAAGCGGAGGTTGAAGTCAGGTGCAATGCATTCTGATGAATAGGCGGTCATCAATTTCCGATATGCAAAGATAATGATTTTATCTTTATAAACAGGTATAATATTATGGAAAGAAAGTCGAATTTTTGAGAAAATCTGTCGATTACACTCTTTTGAATTAAATTTACCCCCTCTGTCGCGTTTATGGCGCTTTTATAAAAAGGAAAGGGAGCTGGTCTCCACGACCGCTCCCTGTAATCCAAAGATGCATAATGGGACAATTAATACTAAATCAAATAGTTTCATGGTTATATAAAAGGAAATCCTAAATCGACGCTAAATTACAAATAAATTTTGGGATAGAGGTGCAAAATTTTATCAAAAATGTGTATTATTGTAACATCGGCCAGAAATTTTAACATTTTTGCTAATTTGCAACCGATTTTTTCATCCATAAGACCCGTGATAAAAGTCCATAGCGACTTCCTGGAGAGGGCGATGGGGTGGTGATTTGAGTAATTGTGGAGTAAATTTAAGTAAAAATGAAGCGAGGGGTTTGAGATTGAAAAATTAATTATTAATTTTGGAGCCTATTTACCAATTGACCTGAAAAACTTAGACTCTGCTATGCCTAAAAAATTTTTCACATACTTGCTAGCTTTGATGGGGGCAGTTATGACCAGCATATCAGCCAAGGCCGATGTGCCATTCGCTGCGAAATTGCCAGGGTATGATATCCGAGCAATCACAATGGCCGATGGGCTGCCCCATAATTTCATCGACTACATGGTGCGCGACAGCCAAGGCTTCATGTGGTATGCTTTGGCTGGCGGAGGCTTAGTGCGATACGATGGCTACAGCTTTGAGCGCTTTGACCCGATTCTGCCTGACCGTTCACTGTCGGGCTACTTCATCGGTTGCATTCAGGAAGACCCTTGGGGGCGCATGTGGGTGGCCACTGATCAGGGCTTAAGCGTGATTGACATAGAGAAAATGATCAGCCTTCCGGTAGGTGATTTTGGAATTGATGGACCATTGGCCGAATTGGCCATAAAAGACTTGGCATTTGATGCCAAGGGCCGATTGTGGGTCACAGGCGAGACTGCTATATGGATGATTCCCTTCGATGCTGACGGCGCGCCCCAAACTCCCCTTATGCTTGAGTTTCCCGAGTGCGTTTTCAATAGCGTGGCTCTTCGCGACATATATCATGATGGCACCATGGCGGGGATCGTGGCAGGGACCCTATGCGTGATGACACCCACAACAGACCAGGAGATAACATGCACGCCCACGCAATGCACGGTCGACCCCCATGTCACGATGTATGATCTACTCGTCAAGGACAATAAGGTGTGGATTGCGACTGACACTGGGCTCTATTGCTGGGACATGTCAGCTAACAAGACTCGGCTCTATACCTTTTCGGAATCGGATCCGGGGTCGATATCACAAAACTTCATCACCTGTCTTAAGCTTAACACTAAGGGGAATCTGCTGATATCTACATTGCGCGGCCTTAATGAGTATGACGAAGAGAATGACAGATTCGTAAGATTTGATCTCACGCAGTACAATCCCTCCCCTTCGCTGAGCAGCAATTTCATCAATTGTCTTCTTCCCGAGGAAGATAACCTATGGATTGGCACCGAAGGCGCAGGCGTGCTGCTTTTGACACCCAGCCGCGCTTTGATTTCCTATCATAATTTTGGTGATGATCGAGCATCATCGAAACCAGTGAATGCAATTCTCGAGGATAATCAGCACACTGTGTGGATAGGCCTAATCGAGGGCGGCTTGGCTTACAAGCCTAAGAATTCTCCTTCGTTTAAGATACTGACCACAGCCAACAGCCCTCTTCCCCATAATTCAGTGAGCGCCCTTGCAGTTGATTCTGAGGATGGCCTCTGGGTGGGCACCTGGGGCGAGGGGGTGATTGTGCTTGACCATAATAACCCGTCGAAAGAGAAATATCGCTTGGAGCTCGATCCCGGCAATGGCAATATGCGCATGTACATAGGCGCTCTGCAGTATGATGCCCTCAATCATGGCATGTGGATTGGCACAAGCATAGGCCTTTTCTTCTACGATATGGAGACGAAGCACCTGATTGAGCCTTTTCCCAACGCTTACGAAAATGTGAAGGGAGCCATTGGCGCAGCCATTGACAGCAAGAAGCATCTGTGGCTTGGCAGTTACAATGGTCTCTATGACATCAACCTTGGCAGCCGCTCGGGCGATCAGTGGGAATACCGATTGCTGGAGAACAAGCTGGATCAGCCCGATAGCAACGCCAAGGAGCGCATCTCAAGCGTGCTGGTGACCCCTGAAGGCACTCTATGGGTCGGTTCTTCAGTAAATGGCCTATACCAGCGCCAGATAGTCGATGGCCAAGAGGAATTCATTAATTATAACATTGACAACGGATTGCCTCATAATTCTGTGAGGGGCGTATTGCAGGATTTCAATGGCAAGATTTGGGTAGCCACCTACAATGGGTTGGCCATCTATGAGCCCGACGATAGCATATGGGAACTGGTAAAAGCGGCTGATCAGTCGACACAGTTCTATTGGAACGCATACGCCAAAACCAGCGACGGCCATCTGCTATTTGGCAGCAGCGAGGGCTTGGTGGATATCGACTCGCGCAGCTTGCCTACTCCTTCCGACGACTTCACCGTGCACTTTACCAGATACCAGATCGATGGCTCATCAGGAATGCCAAGCCCCCTGAAGACGCTCGGTGGAAAAGCCTCTGAGGTTAGTTTCAGTGAAAGCGCACGCACCATAACCATCGAGTTTTCAGCCCTCGACTATGTGCAAGATCCAGCCTCTTCATATTATTATAGACTCAAAGGCTTTGATGCCAATTGGAAACGCTTGCCCAAAGACCGCCATGACGTCACATATACTAATCTTTCGCCTGGCGACTATGAATTGGAGGTGGGCTATGGTCGCAATCTTACTAATTCCGTAAGGCATGCTTCGGTCTTGCCACTGAATGTGTCGCCACTTTATTATCACACTTGGTGGTTCCGTTGCCTCATTGCGCTCCTTATTATGGCTCTCGCATATTTATTATATAGGTATAAGATGGCCTCGATGAAGCAGCAGAAGGAAGAACTTGAGGTTGCTGTCACCGAACGCACCCGGGAGATAAATGAACAGAAGATGGCTCTGGAGAAACGCACAATCCAGGTGCAGGAGCTTACGGTGGATCGCCTTTCCTTCTTCACCAACATTACCCATGAGTTCCGCACCCCGATCACTCTGATCCTGGGACCGCTCAACCAAGCCATCCAGCTCAACGACAACCCTAAGGTGGCAAAGCAATTGCAATACATAGGACGCAACGCCAACTACCTGCTTTCGCTGGTAAATCAGCTTATGGATTTCCGCAAGATTGAGAGCGGCAAGATTGAGTTGGCACGCCGACCTGGCAGCTTCCCTCATTTCCTCAGAGACACTATCGAGGGTTTCGAGCCATTGGCCAATGACCGCAACATAAAGCTGGTCACAATCATGTCGGTGCCGGAGGAGAATATTTGTTTCGACAAGGAGGCTATGCGCAAGCTGCTGCATAATTTCATCAGCAATGCCCTAAAGTACACTCCCGATGGGGGTGAGATCACTGTCAGAGCCGCTCTTCTGCCGGAATGGTGCAACTTGGCCGGAGGCGTTCGCAAGCTTTACCTCTCGGTAAGCGACACAGGCGACGGCATAGATCCGGCCGACATCGATAAGATTTTCAACCGTTTCTATCAAGGAAAGGGCAATATCAAATATCCCAACATAGCCAGCAGCAGCGGAATCGGTCTGTATCTGTGCAAGAATATTGTGGAAGCCTATGGCGGCGAACTCAAGGCTAAGAACAATCGCGGTGCTGGATGCACATTCCGCGTGCTATTGCCCCTGCTGAGCGAAGATGTGGCCGAGCAGGTGCAGGAAGCAATGCCTCTGATGGTGGCTCCGACTATCGAACCAGCAGCCGCCAGCACAAAGGTGACAGTGCTTGTGGTGGAGGATAACAAGGACATGCGCGACTACATAGGCGATATTCTCTCGGAAAACTACAATGTGATCAAGGCCGAGAACGCTGCCGAGGGCTTGCGCCTACTGCAAAGCGAAAATATCGACTTTATAATCAGCGACTTGATGATGCCAGGCATGGATGGCATGGAATTTTCCAAGAAGGTGAAGGAAAATCTGGCGATTTCTCATATACCTATAATAATGCTAACGGCCAAGTCGTCGGACATGACTCGACGCGAAAGCTACATCACTGGTGTCGACGATTTCATATCCAAGCCTTTCAATCCCAAGGTGCTGACTGCTCGCATCGACAATATCCTGCAGAATAAGAAGCGCTATCAGCGACAGTTTGCCATCAGTTACGAGGTGGATAAGGTGGAAATGCCCGAAGACTCTCGCGACAAGAAATTCTTGGCCCAAGTCATGGATGTGGTGAAGAATAACTACAAGAACAGCTACTTCGAGGTAGGCGACTTTGCCGAGGCATTGGGCGTGAGCCGCAGCTTCCTCAACAAGAAGCTGCAAAGCCTCATAGGCCAGAGTGCAAGCCAGCTTATGAAGAGCTACCGCATGAAGCTGGCTCATGAGCTGCTGCTGAAGAATCGCGAGACCAGGCAGTATACCATCCAGGAGATAGCCTACGATGTCGGCTTCAACGATTCGAAATACTTCACCAAGTGCTTCAGCAAGGAGTTCAATGTCACTCCGAGCGCCTTCATGAGCACTGACTCTAACTAATATGTAGGGTAAATTTGCAAAAAAGATGGTAAAATTTTGGATTTTAATAAAAATGTACTAAATTTCCGTCTTTGTCACTTTTAGATTTAACGCATTAAGGCACATCGAGTTAG
>CAYTXF010000016.1:0-39758 GCA_964440745.1 uncultured Bacteroides sp. | reverse complement strand
ATGTTTTTTGCATTTCCGCTAAAATCCATCAACATTAAATTCGGCTTGAGCCGAATAATGCGTCTTTTCATAGATTCCAAGGACAATCTATGGATAGGCACTATGCAGGGCATTGGCGTACTTGGGAAGAATAAAGAGCAAAAGCTCATATCGACACAAGGCGATGTGATGGGCTTTTGTGAAGCTCATGGCAAGGTCTATGCTGCGACTCTCAACGATGGGATCTTCGTAGTGGATGCTTCATCCCTTTCTCAAAAAGAGTCAGCAAAATCTGAAAATTTCCGAATCGCATTGGCTGACGGCTTTCAGCCCATTATTTTAAGCATTGCAGCTTCGAAAGATGGCAGCGAGCTCTTTATTGGCACAGAGGATGAAGGTCTATGGATCTACGATGTCTCATCGAAAGAATATGCTCTAACCGATTTCACACCTTTGCACTGCAATCTACAGGTAGCATGCCTCCAAGAAGATGCTTACGGTTGGCTTTGGGTAGCAACTAACAATGGCTTGTATCGAGTGAATATGTCAAATCCGCTTGATAGGATGATCTTTACCACCGAAGATGGTCTAGAATCGGATTATTTCTGTTATAATGGCACATCCAGGGGTGATAATCTGTATCTTCTTACCAATAAGGGCATAGAAATAATAGATATGAGCATGGCCTTTCCACAACCAATCTCTCCCAACGAACTTCATTTCGGAATTACAGAAATGCTATTTAATTCACGCAGATTTGAAGAATTGCCATCGGAGGATCAGCAACTGATCGGTGGAGAAATACTGCCCTGGTATGACAATGATATAGAAATTCCCTATGATTTTAATAATATTACCTTCAAGTTTGCAGCGTTTGAGTATAAGTCAACTCCTCGCATTATATTCCAATATCAATTGGAAGGTAAGGATGGGGACTGGCATCAAGTGGCTGAGGGCGGAAATGCTGTAACCTTTTCTCGACTTTTCCCTGGCAAGTATACTCTGCATCTGAAAATAGGATTCGCAAATGGAGTATGGAGTGAGGGAGAGATCGCTTATAGTTTCCGCATTTTGGCTCCATGGTATCTTTCGATATGGGCTATCATTATTTATGTCATTATTGCGGCAGGCGCAACTTTTCTGATTATTGTAAAAATCAGACATCGCCAGCAGCACGACGAAAATAGTTCCATAGGAGAGGAAGGGAAAAAGCTATATATTGATTTAAACAAATTTGATATTGAGCCGGAAGAGGTAGCTCTGATGCGCAAGGCCACCCAGGCTGTTGAGCGCAATATCGATAATCCTGATTTCGATGTTGATGCTTTTGCAAAAGAAATGGGCTTATCTAAAACCAATCTTTTCCGGAAGATGAAGAAATGTGTCGACATGAGCCCGGCCAATTTTATCAGGTCAATACGGCTGCGCACGGCCGCAAAAATATTGGTGGAGAATCCTAACGTGAGAATAAATGAGCTCGCTTACATGGTAGGGTTTAGCGATTCGCGCTATTTTAGCATGTGTTTCAAGAAAGAATTCGGTGTAACGCCGGGTGATTACAAAAATAAAGAAAAACCTATTGTAAATCAATAAGTTGTAATAAAATTACTTATAATTGTGGAAGAATTTTACCACTAAAAAGACCTAATTTTACGGCCTTGACTTGACTTTTCCTTACAAAATTGGAAATTTATACATCATGTGAAAATGAGATTGGTGGGTAACTTTGCGACATCATACCAATTATCATATACACATGAAGACAAAACCAATTTATTTATCCGTTGTGCTTGCCGCAACCTTATGTAGTCAGTGGTGCGTGCCCCAAGCATTCGCTGATGATCGAGCAAGCTCCCAATCAAGTGAAAACATCGCCACTACCGGGCAAGTAGTGGATGAGGAGGGCGAACCTATAATCGGAGCCGTGGTCCAGGTTGTTGGCACCTCACAGGCCGTAACCACTGACACAAATGGCTATTTCAATTTGGGTTCTGTGAAAAAGGGCTCTACAGTCACTGTGTCGTACATCGGATTTGAAGACATGCACAAGAAATGGGAAGGTCATCCTCTGGAGTTCAGAATGATTCCCAAGGAGAACACTCTCAATGATCTGGTAGTTGTGGGCTATGGCACTGTGCGCAAAGCTGACTTGGCCGGATCAGTCTCTGTGGTCAACAACAAATCATTCGCAGCGCAACCCATCACCCAAGCCTCTGAGGCTTTGCAAGGCCGCGTGGCTGGTGTGCAAGTAGTTGATTATGGAATCCCTGGAGGTTCGGTGAAGATTCGTGTCAGAGGCAGCAACTCGATCAACAATTCCAACGATCCTCTCTATGTGGTGGATGGAATGGTAAGAGAGACTGGTCTTGAGGGAATCAATCCTGAAGACATTGCCTCGATTCAAGTGCTGAAAGATGCTTCCTCGACAGCTATTTATGGTAGCCGCGGTGCCAATGGCGTAGTGCTCATCACTACTAAAACAGCCTCAAAATCAGGCACCACCCAGATTACTTTTGATGCCCAAGTGGGAATCAGCAATGCCATACGTCTGCCTAAGGTAATGGGCACTAAGGAGTATGCTCAAGCTCTGATCGATTGGAGCGGTTATCCTGAGGCTTCGTTCACCAATTATCTCAATGGCACAGATCCAGGAGTGGACTGGAACAAGGAAATGTTCCGCACAGGCGTCACCCAAAACTATCGTCTGGTTCTTGCAAAAGGCAATGATGATTATCAGATATATTTTTCTGGCAACTATATGAAGCATGAGGGCACCCTGTTAGGAACTCAATATGAGCGATTCAGCGGAAAGCTCAATGCGCAGACTAAGCTCACCAAATGGTTGAACTTGACATTTGACATGCAAGCAAGCCGAGGAATAAGCGAAGGCACTGACAACCTGTGGATGGGAGCCAATCCCCTGTGGATGTCATTCAATTATTCCCCAACCATGTCGATTATGGGCGAGAATGGCTATTACAATTGGGATCCCTACGGTTCGGTGGGTGCCAATCCTGTAGGTGCGGCTGAAGCATGCGAGAGCAAACGCTATCGCGATGTGTTTGCTGGCCATGTAGATCTCAAATTCAATATATCCAAGCAACTAACTTTCACCACAAGCAATGGCATCGATTATTACAATCTTACGAGCTATAGCTTTACTCCCGAAACTTATAATGGAGTAGGCAAAGGCAATAGCGCATCAAATGCCAACACTCAGCGAACATTGCTCCAAAGCGTAAATAATCTCACATATATCAACACTTGGAATGATGTGCATAATCTCACAGCTACCGCTGTATGGGAGGCGACCAAGAGCACTGAAAAAGGCCTTGTTGGCAACTCCAACAATCTTCTTACCGAATCGGTGACATATTACAATCTGGCGGTTGGCACCACCAATGCTACCAATTCCTACACTGATTGGTCACTTCTATCGGCAGTGGGTCGCGTGATGTATAATTACGACAATCGCTACATGCTCACCGGTACATTCCGCGCTGATGGTTCGAGCCGATTCCAGAATAAGAAATGGGGCTATTTCCCCTCAATAGCTGCCGCTTGGACAATTTCCAACGAAAGTTTCTTCCAGGACCTGCAGCCTGCCATTAGCAACCTGAAGCTCCGCACAAGCTTTGGTGTAGTTGGTAACCAGGATATCACTCCTTACTCGACCATGGCTACATTGAGCCAGCTTTATCCTTATTACGGATCCACTCAATACACCGGCTATTGGAACAATTCCATCGCCACTCCTGATTTGAGATGGGAAAAGACCAATCAGTTTGATGTCGGCGTGGACGCGCAATTCCTCAATGGAAGGTTCGATTTAAGCCTCGACTATTTCTACAAAATTACTTCTGACGCATTATTGCTTACATCAAATGCGGCTTATTTAGGCGGCGCCAGCTACTATATCAACGCAGGCAAGGTGCGCAATACGGGTGTGGACATAGCTCTGAGCGGCAACATAATCCAAGGAGGCGATTGGATGTGGAATTCTTCACTTAATTTAGGATTCCTGAAGAATAAGGTGGTGAAGATGACAGCAGATACCCCGGCGCTCTATGCAGGATCGTTGAATAATATTATCGAAGACTACACAGTAGTCACCGAAGGAGAGGCTATCGGTTCTTTCTATGGCTATGAGTGGGCCGGAATTGATAGCGACGGATATGATACCTATTACGATGCGGATGGCAACATCACTCGCAATCCCGTGTTTACTGACGCCAAAGTATTAGGAAAAGCGATTCCTGATTTGACATTAGGTTTCAATAACACTATCACCTACAAAAATTGGAGCCTCAATGCATTCTTTACTGGTGCTTTTGGCTTACAACGACTCAACGCCATGCGCTTTGCAATGTGCAACAAGCTCGGATACGCTCGTGAAATCACAGCAGCTGACTATGTGACACTTTGGAAAAATGGCGAGATGGCTGATCCCACCTTGCCCGACAATACAGCGCTGGGCATGTGCTCAAAATATGTGGAGAATGCCGATTATTTCCGCCTCGACAATCTGTCACTATCATATGACTTAGGAAAGCGCATTACCAAATTCGCCGACATTCGTCTTAGCCTGAGTGTCCAGAATCTTTTCACCATTACTGGCTACAAAGGCAGCAATCCCACCAGTTATTCATATTCCACCGAGGGCGATCGCAATGATGGCGTAGATACCGGCACATATCCTACGGTACGCACATGGACTGTCGGCGCACGTTTCAATTTCTAACTCTTAAAGACACATAATCATGAAAAAGACATATTTAATCGGAATTCTTGTTCTCTGGAGCATAGGCTTGGCATCATGCTCGGATTTCTTAGATGAGGATCCAAAGGGACAACTGACTGAGGATACTTTCTTCCAGTCGCAAAACGATCTTGACATGGCTGTATACGCCCTTTACAATCTTGTGCAGGGCTCGCAATGTCACTCCAATTCCTTCCTGGTGGTGTGTCAAGGCAGCGACATGACCTCAACCACAGGCTCAAATAAGGCGGCTTACTTGGCTGCAGATGCTTTCCAGGAAGCCTCCGACACTAAAGGCATCACGCAATTATGGGAGGTGATGTACAAGGTGATAAAGGCCGCTAACTCAATCATTATGAAAGCGGATAATGTTGCTACCACCCAAGAAGAAAAAGATATCGCTCTGGGAAATGCCTATTTTTGGCGTGCATTCTGTTATTTCAAGTTGGTGAGATATTATGGCCCAGTTGTGCTCAATCTTGACAATGAGAATGACTATAATGAATCTCCTCTCTCTTCGGTAGCTGATGTTTACAATCAAATCATTGATGATCTCACAAAAGCTGACGAATGCAATCTGCCAGCTCTCTACACCACAGAGCCTCGCATTTACTCAGGCGTCAACAATTATGCCTCAGCCCAAGCTGTAAAGGCAACCTTAGCTGCGGTATATTTGCATAAAGCTGGCTGGCCGCTTAATGACGCTTCGGCCTATGAAATGAGCGCCAAGTATTCCAAACAGGTGATCGACGGGGTAAACAATGGCACTTATCCTCAATCAATCGTAGATTGGCCTTCAGTCTACGACTATGGAAAAAACTATAATGATGGCTGCATCCTCGGCATTGATTATAGTGATTTTTGCATAGGCTGGTGGTCATGGTCTGACTCACAGTTGAGCAATTGCCATCAATCAAGCAAACTTTGGGATGGTTGGGGCGATTTCTTGGCCGAGCGTTATTTCTGGTCACAAATGCCTGAAGGCCCCCGCAAGCGCGCCATTTATTCCAATACTATCAACATTGGCGGTGTATATGCTCCTATTTCTAACTCAGTATCATGGTGGGCTACCAAGGATGAACTTCCATATGATGGCAGCAATGCCCTGGCACCCGACTATCGCCCGATGTTTGTAGTCTTTTCAGTGAATAAGGATGCTGATGGCAATGTCATCAAGGCTCCCTGGGATTGCACAAAAGGTGTCTATGGAGGCATGTGCCTTGATAAGCGTCATCCACTAATCCGCTACACTGAGGTATTGTGTTGGTATGCTGAGGCTGTAGGTCGCGGAAATCTCAGCGATGTGGCTGGCGCGCAGGCAGCATTGCGCCAAGTGCGAGCTAATGCATACGAGGCTAATGACCCCGCTATTGAAGAATGCAGCCGCTTGACTGGCTCTGCTCTTGCAGAAGCAGCCTTTAATGAACACAAATGGGAAGTCGCTGGCAATGCAATTGGCCTGATGTCAGTGCGAAGCGATGAATTGCGTCTGAATGAGCTTGAATCAGTGTGGAGCTATCGCACAGGTGAGCAATCAACAGTGCTTGTGCCGAAGGGTACACTGACTCAATCGATAAAAAATGTGGGCACAGAGGAAAATCCTGAGTGGGTTGAATATACTTATACCCTCTCTTACGACGTTATATTACAAGAAGAAATGCAAGTGACCACCAGTTGGCAAGGCGATAAGTCAATCTATATGCAATATCCGCCTACCGAAACTGCTAAGAATCCCAATCTTGTGCGTTAACGCACAAGATTGGGCCCGGTTAAGACATTCATACACTTTAATATAACCGATACCATACATGAGAAAACTGCTAACAATTTTATTCCTCACAGGGATGCTGAACGGGTCAGCACAGACTTTTCAGCATTATGTCTCAGATTGCGACTCGCAATGGGAAAAACTTAGTGACGTAAAACTCTCCGCCAAAGCCGTTGGAGCCTCACTGAATGTCAACCTGGGAAATCCGATATCAGAGTTCCGAGGGTGGGGTACAACGTTCAACGAACAGGACTGGAAAGCGCTTTGCATGCTCACTCGGCAGGAACAGGACGAAATTCTGGAAAATGCTTTCTCACCCGCGGGAGACTTGAAATTTTCCATTGGTCGAATTTCGATGAATGCCAATGACTATGCCCTGAGCTGGTATTCGTGCAGCGAAGTGCCCGGCGATTTCGATAATCAGTATTTCAACATAGAGCATGACAAGCTCTATATTATTCCATACATCCGTGCGGCTCAAAAATACAATCCGGAAATGCGATTCTGGATGTCGCCTTGGAGCCCTCCGGCCTGGATGAAGATCAACCATCATTATGCCGTGCAAAGCAGCCCTTACAGCGATATGGATCCGCGGCTTGATTATCTGCTTTATGGTGATGAAGATCGCAGCCGCAACGAGCAAGTGAATCCTGACAAGAACCTTTTCCCACGGCGCTTGGCCGTGCAGAATTATTTCGTGCAAGAGCCTCGATATTTGCAATGCTATGCTGACCAATTCTGCAAGTTCATTGACCTCTATGGCCAACAAGGAATTCCAATTACCATGGTGATGTATCAGAACGAAGCTTACAGCTATACCCCGTATCCTGGTTGTCCATGGACAAGCGATGGCATACTGCGATTCAATCTTGAGTATCTGTCGCCAACATTAAAAAAGGCTCATCCGGAGGTTGAGCTATGCCTGGGTACCTTCAACACCAACCGATATGACCATGTCAAGGAGCTTCTTATGGATCCTCACATGGCCGACCATGTGGTAGGTCTGGGTTTTCAGTGGGAAGGCGCGCAATTGCTTGAGCGCATCCACGCAGAGCATCCTAATTATCGCCTTGTCTCCTCAGAAAGCGAATGCGGCTGGGGCTCCATGGACTGGCCAGCAGCCGAGCATACCTTTGGCCTGATCAATCACTACCTGGGCAATGGTTGCAGCGAATACAATAATTGGAATCTTATTCTCTGTGATCAGGGCGAGAGCGCTTGGGGCTGGAAGCAGAATGCGCTAATCAAGGTAAATTCTGCTGACCGCACCTTTGAGTATACTCCTGAGTATTATGCATACAAGCATTACAGTCATTTCCTAACGCCTGGAGCGAAGATTATCGCCTATCAGCCGCAAGCTGATGGACAATGTCCGGTGCTGGTAGGGCAGACGCCAGAAAACAAATATGTGGTGGTGGCAGGCAATTTTACCGATTCTCCGCAAGATATCGCGGTGAGCCTATCGAGCAAGTGTCTAAATTGCACCCTTCCTCCACATTCAATGCATACGTTCGTTCAACAATAGGTGCAAAAAGATGGGCAGTCTATCGTAGGCTGCCCATTATATTGATTCGCTATTTTTGACGACGGAATTATATTTTAATGAGAAGAGCGGATGATGTCGATGAATTCTTGGGGTAGGCTGACATTGGGCATGTCAATGGCTTTGGCAAAGAGAGGAGCGATCTCCTCGCAGGTGAAGCCAGCGATGCCACAGCCGATCTTTGTCACCAGGAATTGGTTGTGTAGATGCTCTTTGGCATAATCTAAGAACTGATCGACATAGGGGCGAATAGTCTCTACGCCACCCTGCATGGTAGGTATCGCGTAAGATTGGCCCTGGATGCCTACGCCCACTCCCATCTTGGCGCCAAAGTGCATCACGGCTGCGCGTGCGGCGCCTCCCATGTGTTGACCGGCAAGGTTGCTGCCAAATACAAAGATTTGGCCCGGATGAAGCTTGGTGATGTTTTCGGGCGTCACACCACATTTGACAGGCATTTGGCTAAGGCATGCTTTGGTCACTTTCCCAGGCTTTTCGGCAGCGCTCCAGAAGAATATGACATCATGAGGCTTGCCATCCTTTATCAGATCATCTACTGTCATAATTTCAGGTATTAATATAATAGTTTAACGATTTCATAAGGATAAAATTACGGAAAGGGGCCATAAAATGAAAATAAAATGGACAGTGTATTGAAATTTTTCGTAAATTTGCCACGTTTTTGGTGCTGAGCCCATGCATGGGCTCAGTTAAAAGGGAATCAGGTGGAAAGCCTGAGCAGACCCGCTACTGTAAGTGCCACTAACTTTCAGGCCACTGATGCCATTGGTCAATCCGACTGAGAAGGCGGCCTGAAGAGGGTGCGAGCCAGGAAACCTGCCAAAAGCCTGACATATTCATTAATCTCGAGGATTAGATTTATTGAAATGAAGAAATGCCACATACTGCGCTATGGCTTGTTTCACATAGATTCCAGCAAGCCTTCAGCACCGATTCTGCAATCAATGCGGAGTCAGCATTTTCTTTGTATCCGTGATAAAATGTTAACAATCATATTATAGGCACAAATTTCTTTTCTGCAAGTAAGGGTGGGGAGGCCCCAATCGTGAGAATGGAGCCTCCCGCATCAACCCTTTATAAGATCTCAGAGAAAAACGCTGATTCCAAACAACTTTTAAATATTGGCAAACCAACTGAGGAATGCCTCTCTGCGAAGCGCGCTTACAATTACTTTCTCGGAAATTTTGCCCGCCTCCAAGGATACCGACAAACGTCCACGAAAATATTTTGAGACCTTTTTTATGGCACGAAATGAGACAGTGCAATTCCTTGAAATTTGGAAAAAATCCAAGGCACTGATCGATTCCGACAGACTGCTAAGATTATTGGAGACGGTCAGATGGCGAGTGCCCTCGGTAGTGATCGCGAACACATACTTATCTTCGCTCTGAAGCCAAGCTACATCATTAATATCGATGGCACTGTATGTGTCGCCACTTGAACATAAGATCCTCTTGACTTCTGGCCGCTGATCAGAAGGCAAAGCACGGTTATTACGCAACTCAAACTTATTAATGGCCATCAGGAGCGCTGCCTCTGTCACCGGCTTCAAAATATAATCAACGCTATCTGTCCTAAAAGCCTTAAGAGCGAAATCGGTGTAGGCTGTAGTGAATATAATGGGACACGGCACATGTGTTCGCTCGAAAATGTCAAAACAGTTGCCATCAGCTAATTCTATGTCCATAAATGCCAAATCGACCTTTTGATTGTCATTAAAAAAATCGATAGCATCAGCCAATGAGTCGCTTTCATATACCACCTCATAGCCAGGTTTTAAAGCTAATAGATTGTGCTTGAGCTGCTGACGGGCAAAAAGCTCGTCTTCAAAAATTACCACCTTCATACTAATCTATTATTAAAGGTAAGGCACTTCGGCGATAAATGTATTCTCATGGATTCGTGTTTGAAAATCGCGGCCAAAATATTTGTATAGATCTTTTATGTATTTAAGACCGGTACCGGTGGATTCGTTAGGCGACATGTTGAGTTTCGGATAGATGGGATTAATGATGGCTATCTTTGATGGCTGTATGTCGATTATCACGCGCATAGGCTGAGAAGCGCGAATAGTGTTGTGTTTTGTAATATTTTCAATTAGTAGTTGCAGACTGTAAGGAATGATATCTCTATCGCGAGCGTTCTCATGGCCGGTGATTTCTACAAAGAAGCTTTCGGGGTAACGCATTTCCAATACTTTTATGTAGGATTGGATAAATTCCAACTCTTCTTTTACTCGGATTCTTTGATTGCGTTGCTGGGTCAATATATATCGGTACATAAGTGACAAATTCAGTATGAAATCACGTGTTTTGTCAATATCAATGCTCGAGAGGGAGTAGAGAATATTCAATGAGTTAAACAAAAAATGAGGATTGACTTGAGTCTTGAGGATATCATACTGCATGCGAATGTTAAGATGCTGTTGTTGCTCTTCTCGTAGCCTGGCTTCCCTGTAATGCATGATATAAAAACTCATCTCAGTGATTAAGAGAATAAGCACATCGTTCATAAACGACCCGGCCCAATCCACAGTGCCTTGACGATGAAACACATAATGTAAAATTACGAGGTAACAAAAGTTAACCGCAATCGTGACGATTACCGAAAGGGAAATATCCAAGACTGTTTTAAGCCAATCAGGCCTGATGCCTGGAGTAAGACGAAACACAATCGCAATATTGAGCAAGCTTAAAGCCAGTATTGGCGTGAAATTAAAGGCAACACCTTTCATCACCTCACTCAGATTCGAATAAGGAAAAAAGTCGTTAAAGGCCACCATATTATAGAATGTCTGAAACCAGACATAGTACAATATGACGCCCAACAGGTAGAGCGCGCTGCGTTTTGCCTTTTCTTTATGTTTCATCGCACCTTGTGATTTCAATACGCACAAAGGTACGAAATTAAATTCACTTGTCACAAAAAATCAAATAAAGAATCAGGAGAGGAACTAAATTTTTATCCTCTCCTGATTTGCAAATGTTATGAGAATTACTTTACTACCTTCTGAGTGCGTATTGAACCATTGTTCATGATCTGCTTGCGGATGCAGAGTCCACGATAATTGTCATTGATTTTGCGTCCTTGGAGATCATAGTACTCTGTAAGAATCACGGTGTCTCCATACTGCACAGATTGTATAAAATCCGATGAGGCGGTATAAGAATACTTAGATGCATAGCCAAGATAGATGAGATTTGCGACCGAACGTGCTGAAAGCACTAATGCTTGATCGTCGTTTGCTACCAGGGCAGAAATGTAATAATCATCGTTAGGATTAGGAATTGTTTCTCCTATGTTTTTATCAAGCAGCTCACCTTCCTTATTTATGATAGCGAGCATTCCAGCCACTTCAGAAGAGCCTGCTTCATAACCTGCCACTAAATAAGCATTTTTCCTTACAGAAAGCTGGAGTGCATAGGTTTGTCGAGCAGAAGAGTTGATATCAGTGGTCCATGCTGGAGAACATGTGCCAGGGGTAAGGGCCATAACGCGGCCTACAATGTTGGAGGATCCTTCTGGAATCACTGTGCCAACAAGAATAGGAGTGTCACCGTCGCCTTCAACGTTTTCATAGTATCCAAACTCTGTGGTAGTCACTTCCTCAATCACTGAGCCATCCTGAGCAAGAAGAGCATAGTAAGCATACGCATCATTGGTGCCTCCCACTACATATGTGCGTCCTTCAGAATCGCTCCAAGCGCCGTACAATTCGCCCATAGCATCAAGAGATGTTTCGTAGGCTAAGCTTCCATCGGCATTAATCTTCATCACACAGGGATGATTGGCAGAATTCTCATCATAATTATATCCAAATACCAAAATGCAATCATTTTGATCGAGCTTAGCGGCATAAGGATTGATGTTGCCTGGAGTATAAAGGCTGTATGAATTGTAAGACCCATCGAGGGAAATGCTTTCTACAAGTATTTCTTTCACCCAACTTGAATCAAAGGCTGAAGTTACCACTATGGCAGTGCCGTCGTTTTTCCATGTTGCGTAGATTAGCGAAGGATAGACTACATCATTGGGCAATGTAGTGGAAGAAATCACCTCACCATCAGAATTAAAGCTGGTTATCAAGGTCAAAGTTGAACTATAACTTTCAGTTTCGCAAGTACCGATTAAGGTAATCGCCCCGTCCTGACCAATGTTGACATATCTTCCCTGGCCTGTTATGCCATCACCGCATTTCTGGCAGAATAGCAAAGAGCCGTCAGCGTCGTATTTTACCAAAGCCGGCGAGTTGCTGATAGTTGCAGCAACATATACTGACCCGTCAGGGGCAATCGCACCATTGCCGGGATAATCACATGGCACATAACCGCACTCAGGAAGAGTAGCCCACAGATGCTGATCGGGAGTGTCAATGTCGTAGGCTACGAAGAATGGGGTATGGCCTGCATTGTAATCGTATTGGCGCAGAAAACCGCAGAAATAGAAGGTGTCATTCTCGAATGATGACATTTCATCATATGTGTAGGCATAGGCGAAATCGTCATTTACCAATTCAGCCATCGAAGAGACATAGGAACCGTCATTTGAAGCCAGTCGATACCAATATACTTTGAAATCACCAGAATGGCCACCGGCTACGAAATCGCCATTTTCAGCTACTCCAAGGGTGTAGGCAAAGCCCTCGCAAATGGATGTATCTACGATGTCGAGATATTTCTTCCATGCCACACTTCCGTCCTCAGCTGAAAGCTTAGCGATGCGATGCACATCATTTGATTTATGCCACAGGTAGACATTCCCGTCTTCGCATGCCTTCACCACCGGACTATAATAATTGGTGTCGAAATCGATTGCTGTGTTCCATTTGATATTGAAATAGCCATTCTGATAGGCACAACGCTCCACTGAATAGTCGGAAGAATTCTTCTTCACAAAATAGAAATCTTCTGTATCAGCGTAACCGGCTTGATAATTGCCACTATAGGTCTTCGGCTGATTGCTGCCATCATTAGGGAAGGTAATCAGTTGGCCATCGGTATAGGGACCCCCTGCCAAGACAACTACTACTGCCAAATCGTTTGCCACTACATTGACAGGCAAGCTGACCGAAGATGCGGCATAGCTGCTTGAGACCTTTTGCTGCAGTTCGAAATCAAAGTATATGCAATAATAAGAGCCTGCGTAGGTGCTATTGTTGCGTGCACTGTACTGTAGTGCAACACCATCTGAGAGCACACTCAGATTGCCCATCATGATTTTCTCATTGCCCTCGGGAAGAACTTGCACCTCTCCGCTATTTCCATCCTTATCGAAAGATGTCACATAGGTTTTGGTCACTGCTCCATCAAGAGTTGTGCCGGCTACATAGAGCGTGCCATTCGGGCCTTCTGCCACTCGGTTTGCGGTAGTCGAAGTGATGGCCTGTATCTTTTGCTGCCATATGAGGTTTCCACTCATATCAAGCTTTACGATTCTCCCTTCGTAGATGTCTCCTTGTCCGCCCGTAGTGTATATGCCAGCGCAATTGCCATCTGAGGTGGGGATGAGCTGTCCATCCTCACACGAAGTGCCACCCTCGGAAATATCGATCAGGGAAGTCCATTCCCAGGTTATCGATGCGTTCGGTTCCTGGGCTTGCGAAGTGGGAGCCTGCCACAGAATCCAGCATCCCACTGCCATGGTTAGCAAAGAGTAAGTCTTAGTCATAATTTTCCTTTTTTAGTGTTTGATAATGGCAAAATTAGCTTTTTAATGGCCGAGAGTCAATCATAATTCGCCGAACTTGTCTTAACATTGACTCAACTTGTCACTTGTGGCTCCGAACTTGCAATAAGATTTGGGGAATTGGGAATTTATTGTTATTTTTGCAATCATAATGAATAAATGGATATACCATAACAATAACTAAATTATGCCTTATGCAAACCATTAAAACCTGGATATTCGCATTATGTGCAGCTTTCGCCCTGAGTGGGGAAGCGCAAGTAGGACAGCGCACTACAGCCCTCGATGACTCGGCATGGGAATCATCACAATGGATATCAGCCGTGAATGCTCCCGTTGTAAAGGGTAAAATCACTGACTTTGACCGCGCAGCCGACGGCGCCAGTTGGTTTGTAACCGATATAGCCAATCCCAAAGAAGTGGTCAGAGCCTTGTGGATGTCGACCAGCTTAGGTGTGCATGATATATATGTAAATGGAGAATTGGTGGGCGAAGAGGTGCTAAAGCCAGGTTTCACTCATAATGAGAAGACAAAGTATTCGTTCACTTATGACATAACGGATGCGATCAATACAAAATCGGGGGAAGAAAATCGATATTCGGCCCAAGTGACTCCCGGCTGGTGGGGCGACAAGATTGTCACGCCTTCAGGTCATGAGGGGATGCTGGGGCAAAAATGCGCTTTTCGCTCAGTAATCGAGCTCACATTTGCCGATGGCACAAAACAGACCTACGGTACCGATACCAAGAAATGGAAGGCCGGAATCGGAGGCCCAGTGAAGCACGCTGCAATCTTTGACGGCGAAATCTATGATGCTCGCGAAATTCCTTGCTATGAAGATTCCAACGCTCTTTTTGCCCCTGAGATAAACACTGAATTTAAAGGCCAAATTTTTCCCTCAGCAGGAGCAGAAATTTATTTCCGCGACGACCTGGCCCTCAGCCCCAAACAGGCTTACATATGGCAAGGCGTGGAAAATGCCTCCCCGGAGGCCCACGGCAAGGTTATAGTGAAGCGAGAGTATAAGGCGGGCAAGAAGATGACCATTAATCCTGGTGAAAACCTGGTGATTGATTTCGGTCAGAATTGCGCAGCAGTGCCGTCGCTAATTTTCGAAGCCCCTCCTGGCACTCGCCTGATATGTCAACCGGCCGAACTTCTCAATGACGGCAATGGTGCAAAGTCGCGAGATATGGATGGCCCTGAGGGCAGCGTGCATCGTCGCAACCTGCGCATCCCCAATCAGGGCATGACACTTGACTATATCTTTGCAGAAAGCGAGGAGCCGGTATCTTTCCGTCCGCGCAACACCTTCTATGGCTATCGCTATGTATCAATCTCAGCTGATCGCCCTACTGTAATTTACGACATAAAATCAGTGCCTGTGACATCGATTTCCCAAGATATGGAAATTGGGAACCTCTCGACTGGCAATCCGATGATCAATCAATTGATTTCAAATACATTGTGGGGGCAGCGCTCCAATTATCTATCGGTGCCTACCGATTGCCCGCAGCGTAACGAGCGCCTTGGCTGGACCGCTGACACGCAAGTGTTTGCCATTACTGGCAGCTTCTTTGCCAACACCGGCGATTTCTTCCACAAGTGGATGCGCGACATGCGCGATACTCAGCATCCCAATGGCGGTTATCCCGGTGTTGCCCCCGCTGCTCAATATGGCAGTGGCGATTACATGCGCCTTGGCTGGGCTGATGCTGGGGTGATCGTGCCTTGGTCGATATGGAAGCAATATGGCGACACTGGCATCATCCACGACAACTGGGAATCGATGGAGCGCTACATGCAAAAAGTGAATGAAACAAAGTATGACCATGTTGCCAATAAGGCCGACAATTACAATTACCAATGGGGCGATTGGCTGAGCTATGAGCCTCTGGAGAGTTGTGGTGGGGGAGCATTCAGCAAGGATGGACCCCTCCCCGAAGCCATCGATTATTGGAATTATCTAAGCGCCTGCTATTGGGCAATGGATGCTGAGATGATGTGCGATATGGCCAAGGCAGCAGGCTATGATGCTGACAAATACGCACTGATGGCTGCTAATGCAAAGCAATACTTGAAGGATAATTTCCTTACCGAGCAAGGCGCGTTCAAGACCGAAATTCTCAACAGCATGCAAACCCCGGCCCTTTTCGCCTTGCGCAATGGATTAGTCGAGGGAGAGGCTCAAGAAGAGATGAAGGCTCGCCTGCGCGCTAATTTTGCCGAACATGGCAATTGCTTGCAGACAGGCTTCCTGGGCACTTCAATCCTTATGAATACTCTTACCGACAATGGCATGAGCGATATCGCCTATGAACTTCTCTTCCAACGCAAAAATCCGAGCTGGCTCTACTCCATCGATAATGGCGCTACCACCGTCTGGGAGCGCTGGAACAGCTACATGCTTGACAAGGGTATGGGCCCCAACAGCATGAACAGTTTTAACCACTATGCTTACGGATGCGTGTGCGAATGGCTGTGGCAAACCGCAGCAGGCATAAAATCAGATCCAGCCAATCCTGGTTTCAAGCATATCATTATGGCTCCTGAGCCTGATCCCCGTCTGGGTTCTCTTACGGCGGAATACAATTCCAGCGCTGGCCTGATCAAGAGCTCTTGGAATTATGATAAGGATCGTTGGACTTGGACATTCACTATTCCGAAAGGATCCACAGCCACTGTCACACTTCCTGGCCAATCCAAATCAAAGGAATACAAAGCCGGCACTTACACCCTTTCCTGTAAGTTATAAGTAGTAAAATAGTGTCTTATTTGATATGTGGAAGTATAGAATTTTTCTTCTGATGTTTGCAGGACTGATATGTCTATCAGGCCTTAGCAATCCTCAGTGGAAAGATTCTATCGAGCTGAAGGAAGTGGTAGTGAAGTCTAAAGACAAAAGGATGCTGCATATCTTGGCGTATGTGCGTGACTCTTCGCTTCTTTATACTTATACCGACACTGCAATTCTCTTCAGAGAAAAGTGGATCGACTATATGTTGCCTCCAGGCAAGAAAAGTCGGTTCCAGGGATGGTCATTGCCCAGAATCTTGTCGTCTAAATCATATTATCATTTCAGAAACAACAACGGCCTGGATAGCGTTAGCGACAAATTCAATCAGCATTTCACATGGTCGGATTGGATCGGCATGATCAAGCCGATTCCAATCCCCATTCGCATGCTAAGCGCTGACACAATTACTGACACGATTTTTGGAAAATACACTGCCAACCAGATTTGGCATAGGTATGGCGATAAGTATATTCTCAAGCTCAATGCCATGACTGACACCAATTGCCGAAAGTACATTCCCGGTCTCAATACTTTCTTCCGACCGGCTATCAGCGTATTTGATGATGAAGGCACTGATCTTTGGAATACTCGAAACACTATAGAGTTCGATAAATTCAAACTATCATATGACTTTCGCCATGTCGATTCCGAAACCCTGAGCATAAGGGATTTGGAACAGGTCACATGCGATGTCGAAAGCCAGGGACGCGGACGCAACATGTTCCGCTTCAACAACTACGACGAGACCTTTTATGTTGACACTCATTCCGAGATATATTTCATCGACAAGGAATACATTACCGTTAAAGAGGCTAAGAAGTGGGAAAAACGCAGATTCGCCGATGCAGAGATTGCTGCATTGCCTTTGCCTTACAATGTGCCTAAACGGTCAGCGGAAATGGAACAGCTCATCGCGCGGGTAAATGCCCTGAAAGAAACCGATGAAGACAATTTGCGCGCCCACCTCAAAGTTGACCGCAGATTGGCAGGGCGCCCCCTGGATGGTTACACCAATAAGGAAGTCATCCTAAAAATCCTAAAAAACATGATAGGCATCAAAACCCCTCACAAATATAATCAGAATTAACCCTAAAAACTGACTACAATGGAAACTCCAAAAATTAATGAGCATAACAAGGAAGAGTATCCTCCAATGCATACTGCCGAACATATCCTCAATGGGGAGATGGCAAGGCGATATGGCTGCGGCAGGGCTTTCAGCTCCCATATAGAGCGAAAGAAATCAAAACTCGATTATCATCTATCTCAGCCTCTTGCTGATGATGAGGTCAAATCCCTCGAGGATTATGTAAATGGCATTATCTCCCTGGACCTGGCTGTCACTGAGGAATACATCACTCAAGAGGAGGCCAAAGAGCGATTCGACCTAAGCCGTCTTCCCGAGGGAGCATCGGATACTGTCAGGGTGATGCATGTGGGCGACTGCGATCAGTGCCTTTGCGCGGGAAAGCATGTAGATCACACCTTGGAGATTGGCAAATTCCGCATTTCCAGTACTCGCTGGCAGGATGGCGTGCAGCGGATAGTTTTCCGCCTCGACTGAAGACATTTCATTACAATGAAAGAAGAAATAATGTATATGAAGCAATATGACTTTGACAAGATAGTGGACCGTCACAACACTGGAGCCTATAAATATGATGGTCTTCAGGATAATTTCGGTCGCACTGACGTCATCCCCCTATGGGTTGCCGACATGGATTTTGAGACTCCCGACTTCATAATGGACGCTCTCAAAAAGAGACTTGAGCATCCGGTGCTGGGATATCCTAAAGATCATCCTGACTACTGGCCAAGTGTGATCGATTGGATTGATGATCATCATGGTTATCGGCCAGAGCGAGAGTGGCTTACCTATATTCCTGGCATAGTCAAAGGCATAGGTTTCGCCATCAATTGCTTTACAGAGCCCGGCGACAAGATCATCATACAGCCTCCGGTATACCATCCCTTCCGCTTGGTTACTGAGCACAACTCGCGCCAAGTGGTCAACAATCCGCTGAAAGAGACCGCCGATGGCAGTTATGAGATGGACTTGGAGCATCTGCGAAAAGTGGCTCCTGGCGCTAAAATGCTTATACTCAGCAATCCTCACAATCCTGCCGGTGTGGTATGGCCTAAGGAGACGCTTCAGGAGGTGGCAAAGATTGCAAAGGAAAACAATCTGATTGTGATAAGTGATGAGATCCACTGTGACATGGCGCTTTTTGGCCATAAGCATCATGTATTCACTTCGGTAAGCCCTGAGGCCGAAGAGGTGGGCATTGTGTTTGGGGCTCCGACAAAGACATTCAACATTGCTGGCATAGTTAGCTCATATGCCATGGTGCCAAATCGGCAACTGCGCGAGCGTTTCTTCGGATGGCTGGGCGCCAGCGAGTTTAACGAGGCAAATATCTTTGCTCCAATCGCTACTCAGGCCGCCTTCCGTCACGGCGAGAACTGGCGCCAGCAAATGATTGCCTACATCGAGGGCAATGTGCGATTCGTCGAAGAGTTCTGCCGCGAAAACATGCCCGAGATCAAGCCTTGGCGTCCACAGGCTTCATTCCTGATTTGGCTTGACTGTCGCAAATTGGGTCTGAGCCAGGAAGAACTCAACAGCCTATTACTTGACAAGGCCCATATTGCGCTCAATGATGGCTCTATGTTTGGAGCTGAAGGCACTGGCTTCATGCGCCTCAATATTGGATGTCCGCGATCAGTGCTTAGCACTGCTCTTACGCGCCTCTCCAATGTTACAAAAGGTACACGTCCCCTTTTGTAACACTTTAGAGGGAGTGGGTGAGGTACCGGCAATAGATGTGGCCAGAGGTAGGGGAGTCCCAGGCCCGCAGGGCCGGATCGCTGCCTTGTCGAGGAGTGCGGATGAGTGGTCGGAAAAGCTTGTCAGCCAGGTGATCATACCATCGGTGCATAGTTATCATGGATGTGGAGACAATGCCCGGATCCGCGCAATTGATTCGCAGCCGTCGGCCTTCGGACGATGCTGCAAGCTCGTGCATCCATCGAGTGAGAGCTTTCTTCGACTTTCCGTAAGTGCCTAATTGCGAGAACTCCGACTCCTCCACATCGAGATTTTCGCATTCTCCGGACCAAAAGCGGGTAAGCGAGGTTGTTGACACTATCGCGCCATTATCGGCTATCAAAGGCAGAAGAAGCTCGGTAAACAGGCGTGTGTTCCAGTAGTTGACAAGCATTGTTATTTCTCTGCCTTGAGTGTCATGTTGGCAATATCTTTGCATCACTCCGGCATTGTTAATGAGTCCGGCTAATTCCTGACCAAAGTCCTTGATGATTTTTGCAGCTTGTTTGACCGATTCATTATCAGCGAGGTCGAGAGGCACGAACTTTGCCACAGGCGCCCCAGCATTAATACATTCCTGAATCAGGGGCTTCGCTTTTTGCTCAGACCTGCACGCCAGCCATAGGGGATAGTGGCGCTCCGCAAGGCGCAGAGCGATCTGGGTGCCAATAGCGCCTGTGGCCCCGGTCACAACCACTGCTAATTTGCCTCGCGAATTCACGGACGCCGTATGTTCTTGTCGAGCATCTTGCTTTTCACAAGCAGGCGCCCCTTAGTTGGTGTCAGCCCTACAAGCAAGATGCCTAATCGGTTGATAAAGCCATTGATATATTGCCGCTTTCCTCGGAGCGTGGCCTTGACCACTCCTTTGGCGAAAGCCTCTGGCTTTTGAATAGCCCCAAGCCGCAAGGCCAGTTTCTTGAGTTTTGGAGGCAACCCGAAAAGGTCGGTGGCGATTCCTCCGGGCACTGCCACGGTGACTGATACACCCGTACCTTCCATTTCATAACCCAGACATCGCGAAAACACACGGATATAGGCCTTAGTGGCCGCGTACATGGCTAATCCAGGCATGGGGGTCCAGCAGGACATTGAACTCATGTTGAGAATGCGCCCATGGCACTGCTTAGCCATGTGAATAGCAGCTTTTCTGCTAAGATGCGTGAGAGCGCTTACATGAAGATCGATAAAGGCCTGTATCTTATCAGGCGAAGTATCAGCAAGATAGTCAAATGAAAATATGCCCGCGTCATTGACCACAATTTCCAAGCTTCCCCCCAAACTTAAGGCCCAGTCAAATATTACATCTGCAGCATCAGATTGGCATAAGTCGCAACATCTCCATGCTGCTTTCACGCCAACCATTTCGCTTAATTCAGAGGCACAAGTCTTGAGCTGGTTCTCTTGATTTGACACTAAGGCGAGAGCATAGCCCTGACGTCCCAATTCTTTCGCTATGCAATATCCGATGCCCGACGAGCCTCCGGTTACTAATGCCCATTTATCACTCATCTCTTTTGGCGCCTTTTTATTTCTTCGATTTCTTGCAAAATGCGAGGCGGAAGCTTGTCAGCCAGGCACTTATGGCAGGCCATCTCCAATGAGTACATGCGTGCGATGCAATAATTCACATGGTCGCAGTCGCATCGTTCTTGTCCGGCGCGCATATGATTCACAAACTCTGGATCCCGCAGCAAAGCGCGGCCCATTTGCACTGCTTCGAAGCCTTGATCAAGCACATGCTCAATTCCTTCACGGCTCACCGCTCCGCCAACATAGATGAGCTTGCCCTTTAATTCTTGCCGGAATCGAAGAGCGTCGGGCAAGAAATACAAGTCCTCGTAAGGCACTGGCGGAATCATCATCTTGCCTACCAATCTTACACCATATTTCAGCCACCATTGACGCATATAGTGGGTCATCGCGTAGATTGGCATTTCGCCTCTCATCACATACATTGGCGCTTTGCTGACAAAACCTCCCGATAATACCAAGGCATGAGCTCCCAGAGCCTCAAGCTCTTTCGCCACTGTGATGCAATCTTCAATTTCCAAGCCTCCTTTGAAGCCATCGCGCATGTTGGTTTTGACCACAACAGCCATGTCATCGCTTGCCGCCTCCATCACGCGCTCCATGCACATGCGCATAAACCGCATGCGGTTGTCGAGCGAACCGCCGTAGCGATCATTGCGCCTATTGGTGTACGGCGATAAAAATTGCGATATCAAATAGCCATGGCCGGCATGCACCTCCACGCAGTCAAAGCCTGCTCGCCGAGCTATGTTCACGGCTTCTCCAAATTGGCATGCTATCTCTTTCAGTTCTTCATCTTTCAGAGCACGGCACCAGGTCGGGCTGTATAAATTGAAACCCGTTGAGGCTCCTACTGGCATCTGTCCTGCTGTGGCATGATGAGTCATGTTGCCGCAGTGGCCAATTTGAATCGAAGCTTTGGCACCGGCTGCATGCACCGCATCAGTTATCTTGCGTAAGCCATCTTCTATCTCAGGGCGCAACCATAGCTGAGTGTTGAAACTAAGCCCTGATTGGCATACCGCGGCATATGCCAGGGTAGTCATACCCACACCTCCTCGAGCCACCGAGGCGTGATAGTCAAGAAGCTGCTGTGTAGGTCCATTGTCTCGTCCCATGCCTTCAAAGGCTGCCGATCGAATGGCGCGATTCCGCAGAGTCAGTGGACCAATATGAGCTTCAGTGAATAATTTTGGCTGCTTCATAATAGGGAGATGAGAAGATTAATACAAGAAAGGTATTATGTATCGGCGGTGCAGGGAGGAATATTTGTCGCCAAATTCATGGATATATCTGCGGTGAAGCTGACGAGCTCGAGGCGCCAAGTTGGCTAAAGTCCAAAGCGCGAAGACTGCGCCAGCCCATGACCAGCTAAGTATGGCATAGCCTATCCATTCTGTGAGTTCTCCAAGGTAGTTGGCGCTTGTCACATATTTAAACATTCCGCCATAAGGGATGTAATGGCCTCGATCTCCCGGTTTCCGCAGGTGTCTTATTATGCTGTCGCTCTGTAGGTTGATGACTATTCCTAAGCAGAAGAGTATGAGGCCAATCCAAAACATTGGCGTAAGGATCCATCCATCATAATAGCCGATAGGGGACTCAGCAAACAGCCATGCGGCGATAAGATAGGCGTTGAGCATGTTGAAAAGAACGCCCATTGCAATGATGGATATCGGCATCAGACTTTTGCCTCGCATTCGAAAAGGGAATATGAGCGAGCGATGCACATAATGCAGCGCAAAGAGTGCGCCTATCGCAATTGGCCAGAACTGTGTAGAAGAAGGCAGGGCGGTGTAAAAGGCAAGGGCCCAGACTCCCACGAAGCATAGCAAAGATGGCAGTTCCATCAGCACCCAGCCAATGCGGTTGGAAATGGCAGGCCCCCATTTGGAAGTGTACATGACTCCATAACCGGCTGTGATCCATTGAAGACATATAAATACCGGCACACTCAATGCTGCTACCGCAATGAGTACGCTCCAATATATTTGTGGTTCAAAGATATTCGGCATGGAGAACGCGTTTTCTGTTTTTTCCTCTACTGACAAATTTATCTGCAAATATATGAATTTTTTTGTCGACTGACGAATTAATTCAAATCAGATACGGCGATTTGAACAAAAATTTCACATAATTGTCATTTCCATTTGATTTTTCAAAGAAAAATCCGTAACTTTGCACTCACAATTATCGGAGTGGTGCTCGAGTGGCTGAAGAGGCACGCCTGGAAAGCGTGTAACCGGCAAAACCGGTTCCCGAGTTCGAATCTCGGTCACTCCGCTGATTATCAGGTACTTATAAATCCAAGTACCTGATTTTTTGTTGCCGTGCTTGGAGAAAACATAAAAATCACAGTTTTTCCGGTTCAAGCCAAAAAGCCGGCATGAGCCTAAAAAAGCACCTTCTCTTTGACAGTGGATAAATGAGCTTGTATTTATGGAGACAAATCTCAATAAACCTCAACCAGATGTCCCTGCTCTCGGTCAATATGATTGCCAAGAACATCTATGTCTACAGTCGGTCGAGCCGCAAATCCATAATGAGCAAATAGCAATGTGCTGCCTTTCAACAAAAAGTTGGACTTATATCTACTTGCAGAAATGTGGTACAAAAGTCGCTCATGAAAATAGCGGGCCAGAATCTTCATGTAATCCAAGCGCTCCCTCTTTGCAATGTTAAGAAGCTTCGCTCTTATTGATTTGCCGTAATTTTTAATCATAGCCTTGTGGCAAGAAAAGATGTTAATATTTTGTCTATTCTAAGTCTTTTGGCATATTCATGGAGACGTCCAAGATCTTTGTCTTCCCGTTTTAGGTAGTCATTCAGAACTTCGCCGCAAACATCCATTCCAATTTTGTTGCGATACTTTACTGCATCGCACACTGTGCGTTCCAAATCTGTCATCCTAACGTTGTATCCGGAAATTTGCTTGTCAACAATTCCAAAATCAAAATTCTTTGGCACCCAGTAGTAAAGATCAATGAGGGGGTATTGCGGAAGCACTACTTTCCTCTTGCTTTCAATGGCCACGCACCATGCACTTTGTATCTGTGTGGAAAGTTTGTGATAAGAGAACGCGCTATAAAGGCAAAGAACTCCTCGCGGCACTATCCGCTCCAAATCAATCATCATGCCAGCGAGAGCATCAGTATTGGCATACACTCCGTGACGTATTTTTTGAATGTCTCCTTTCGACACCGCTCTTAGCACACGCCGGTATTCTGATGGCCCTGACAGTTCACTGACAGAAGTATATCCACCTCTTTTGCTTATTATGTCTGTTATGGGTGTTATAAATCATAAATTTGAATGCAAATATACAAATCTTTTCTTAAATATACAATTTCATACGGAATAAGTTTACATTTTCCGTAGAAAGTTGACATTTTTCCAAAACAAAAATGCAACGGGGGACATGCAACGGGGGACAGGATACTGTTGCAGGGCTTATCGGCGACATGGATTGTGAAGTCGATGATGGAATTCGCCTTTATTTTTGGGAAATTTTGTCAAGATGCTATCTTTGCAAAAAATCAAAGTTTATGCCTAGAAATCCCAGGGAAATTGTCAATTCCAAGAAATTACAAATTGGGGAAAAGGTGAATACGGTGGATGCGGCGGAGGAAGAGATTTGAAGCCATACAATTCAAAGTTTCAGATATCGGAGTGAACCATTAACAAAAATTTTTGTACCTTTGCAGCGAATTTTGTGAAGATATGGAAAGAATGCAGTTGAAGGGCCATCTCTCGATGCTTGGCTCCAATGTGATTTGGGGCTTGATGTCACCCTTTTCGAAATTTGTGATTGTTGGAGGTCTTGTCACGCCTATGGTCATCACTAACCTCAGAATGGCCGGCGCGGCAGGTTTGTTTTGGATTACGTCATTATTCTGCCCGAAAGAGCATGTGCCTTTGTGCGACATCTTCCGTCTGTTCATAGCAGGCATGCTTGGTGTGCTTATCAACCAGACCTGCTTCATGCTTGGAGTAGGGTACACATCGCCTGGCGACGCCTCCATCATCACAACAAGCATGCCTCTCTGGGTTATGATCCTCGCAGCCCTCATCTTGCGCGAACCCATCACCGGCAAGAAAGTCGGAGGCATCGTGTGCGGAGCCACAGGCGCCATCCTGCTAATCCTTGGGAGCAGCCACATAGGAGCTGAGCGCACCAATGGGGTTCTTGGCGACTTGCTTGTGCTAACCGCCCAATTCAGCTATGCCCTCTATCTGGTGCTTTTCAAAAACTTTGTGAGCAAATATTCGTTGGTGACCTTGATGAAATGGATGTTCACATTTGCTTGCCTTGTCACTTTGACATACAACACTCCAGCCCTGATCTCCACACCTTGGGCTTCGCTCAATCTCATGGAAGTGTTAGCTATACTTTTCATAGTGGTTTGCGGCACATATTTGGCCTATATCGGGATCATGACTGGCCAAAAGACCCTGCGCCCCACAGTAGTGGGCATGTACAATTATGTGCAGCCAATCGTGGCCTGCTTCGTGGCCATTTACATGGGCCTCGACTCATTCAACATCGAAAAGGCTCTTGCCATCTGCCTCATCTTCACTGGCGTATGGCTCGTCACCCGCTCCAAAAGCCGCGCCCAACTCGAAGCCGAACAAGCCAGAATCCGAATGAGCAAATCTTAATCAGATGAAGGTGAATAGCTGAGCTACTGACTTGCCATGCTCCATGCTCATTTTTCAAACAGTTGGTCCATGGTAATTACTTTGTCGATACATGAGCTGTAGAGATTGGTATGAAGGCCATAGGTGGTGACCAAAGTTGTCAAAACTGTGTTTTTTGTGGCAGTTTCTTTTTGATAAGAACATAGGCGCCGTTGAATTTTATTGGCCTCTTCTTTGTCCAATTCAAAATCACCCATTGAATCATACTTCATTTCGCATAGGCAGGTGATACCTTGATCAAGTTGGATGATCAAGTCAATCTGAGCTTTCAATTCAGCTTCTTCGCTTCGCCAAGAGAAATATTCGCTATGAATTGTGTCAAAATGTAGGGCTGTCAAAATTTGTGGGATATGCGCCATGCATACTCGTTCGAAGGCACGTCCTCTCCAATCACTTAATTTTTGGCTCTTTATGTTCTCACTCCAAAAATGTTGAGATGTGATTCGCTTTGATAAAAACTCATGGTGAAATATCGTAAAGAAATCGGTAAGTTGGTATATGCCTTGATTAACATTGATCTTCTTTTTGCGAATATTGTAGTATCTGATAAAATCGCAATTGACCAAGTCAGTCAGAATATCAGATAGATTTCCTCCATTGCTTTTGAGTTGTTCAGAGATTTCTTTTCGGGTCAATCCTTTACCATTCTTAGTTAATAATGAGATGACGGCTCGGTACTGTTCGCTTTTACCAAAAAGTGAATCATATAGGCGCTTGAATTCAGTGCGTAGAGGAGCATTTTCTGCAAACATAAGTCGGTCAATGTTTACAGAAAACACTTCTTCCTTGTCTAACATATCCAAATAGTATGGAATACCCCCAAGAATCATATATGTCTGAAGAATAAGGAGTCGATTCCATTTGAAGCCCGCATTGTTCAAATAGAGCTCCATCTCATGCAGAGTAAAGGGATAAAGATGAATCTCATGCGTAACACGATTATGAAGGCCACCTTTATCATTGATTAAGTTATTGACCATCCATGAGGTGGCAGAACCACATACTACCAACATGCAATCTTCTCGCGTTGATAGAAAATGATTCCAGAAATAATCCAGTGCTCGGATGAAGCCCGATTTTTTAGTATCGAACCAAGGAAGCTCATCTAAAAAAATAACTTTCTTGCCCGTATCTACGGGCAATCCCTTTATATATTGTTCTAATTCCCAAAAAGCCTCAGTCCAATTGTTCAGTTTCTTAGGCTTTTTACCAGTGCGATCACTCAATTCTAAAGAGAAATTTAACAATTGATCTTTCTTGGGACTCTTGTATGTACCGGATGCGTAAAAACAAATTCTATCGTTGAAATGATTTTTTACCAAAAAAGTTTTTCCTACTCGGCGACGCCCATAAACGGCCACAAATTCAGGTTTCCCTGTATTCTCAAATTTTGTGAGTTCTTTTATTTCTTTCTCACGGCCAATAAGCTTTATCTTATTTTCCATAACTGTCATAAGTTAAATTAATTTGCAAATATAGTAAATTTTCTTTAAAAACCTCACGATACATCCTCCAAAATGGTCAAAAATAGACCATTTTGGAGGATGTATCATATAATGATTTGAAAATAAGGATGTTGGGAAATATTAAAAAATGCTAATCAGTTAGAAACGCTTTTTCGGATCAAGATGAGAAGCCTGTGTTTTATAAGGACGAAAATCTTTGAATAGACGAAAATCGTCGAATTAAATTTATTGACTCTAACGGAATTAGGCAGAAGACTGAGGGAATGGGATGGAAGTCAGAAGGTGACGTGGAGGGCGATGCGGAGGCCTCGGCGGTCGATGGGATAGGGGACGTTGAGGTAGTTAAGACGCCATACATAGTCGACGCGCAGGCAACGCAGGATATTGTCCAGGCCCACGCTGGCCTCCATATAGGGGGCGCCAGTCATGCGCGTGCTGTGCACATCGCTCGGAATCTGCAGCAGGTCGGGATTGCAGTCGGGATTGTTGCGATTGCTGAGTCGGCCCCATGTGCCCTTGAATGACGCCACCTCGCGCAGGCGAAGCTGTTTGAAACCGGGAATCAAATTGAAGAGCGCGCCATTTGCCCAATAGGTGATGTCCCATTGGCAATAGCTGTCGAAGATGAATTCCAGAGGATTAAGGCAGGCAAAACTCTCAGGCTGAATAGTATAGCTGAGATTCACGCCCGGTGTGAGAAGATTCATGAACGGACTGCGGCTCCACACATGACCTCCTCGCGCATAGACATCAGCAAAGCCGAATGCCGAGAACCAGAAGCGCTTCTGCAGAGCTATCTCAGTAGTGTTGACCATGAACTCAGCGCCAAAGAGCCCCTTAGGAGCGATACTGTGCTTCAGCGTAATGATAGGCGGATCCAGGGTGATGGGTATGCGATAACTATTGGCCTGATAGAACTTCTCTCCCGGAGCATAACGCAGCTCCACTTCGAAGAAATTTTCAGTATAATGAGGAAATACCTTGCCATGGCCATTGATAAGAGTGATCTTTTCGGTGGCCTGCTGCTGCACATTGCTGACGCCCACCTTGAACGACAAGTTGTTGCGCAGCTCCATGATCCACTCCAGCTTGTTGAAGCGCCGGTAGGTGCCATAATCCAATCCGCTCATGCGCTTGAGCGAAAGGAAGAAATTGTCCATGTTGGTGTACTGATATTGCTGGCCAATCTGGTCAAGGTCGTATTGGCTGGTGAAGCGGATTGACTGCACTGGGAACTCACGCGAGTGATACTCCTTAGGCACGAATGAATATTCGATCTCCGACTTGTATTTCCAGCGATGATCATGCAAGCCATATGCAACGTAGCCGCGCCAGAACCAATGGCGATTGAGATAGGCTGTGGTCATGCCGCCCACGCGGAATCTCCAGCCCTCGGTGCTGTTATGGCTATAAAAAGTATTCACAGGGCCCAAGTCAAATTTGCTGGGATTCCCCGTGGGCAGATAACCCTGGAACATTACCTTAAGCACTTTCTCGGTCCAATAATATAGCGGCTGCTGGCGAAGCTTCACCAGCAAATCGTCGATGTTTCGCTCATTGCCCGAAACATTGATCAGTCGATTCTCTTCCCAAAACTCGGTGGTGCGATCATTTGCCTCCGCCACTGTGATAGTGGATCCTAATTCGCCGAACACAGCCATGTCGGCAGGCTCATCGAAATTGTGGTTGTCGCAGGCTATGGTGCGACGAGCATAGAATCCCGGTGTGCCTGGGGCTATCTTTAGTTCGATGGTAAGATCGTCGGTCTTTTTGAGGCGGCTTCCATCTTCGGCTCGATCAAACTCCTGAGTGATGAAGAGATTTTGAATAAAGTTGAGGTTGATGTTGCGCGGTGTGCGCATAGTCACCTTTTTGATGAACATCGTGCTGTCCTCAGCAACCACAAACACCTGGCCATTGAAGCCGAACGATGCTGTATTGTGAGGATAGAAACTCAGCACTATGCACTTTTCCTGATTGACCTCTACGGTATCGGTAAGATAGAATTTGTAGAAATCAGGCGCAATGCGCGACAGCGGGCTTACAAATCGATTCTGCATGATTTCGATATCGCCCTTGTAGAGATCGACCTCTTGCATGACATCCTCCAAGAAAGTCAGGATGCTCCCCTTGTCCACAATCTCATCCACGCCTTCCTGACGCAAGCCCTTGATCACCTCCTTGGTGCTTTTAGGGCTTTTGCGATAATGCATTTCCGAAGACTTCTCTTTTATGAGAAAATTCAGGATAGGTTTGCCAGATACCTCAGACGTATCTACATGATCCCACAGGAAGGGGAATTTCTTGAACCACCAGGAATTCTCCTTCTTGGCCCCAAAATCATTGAGAGCTATCGATATGATTTGATACTTGTCGTAATTGTAATAAGGATTCCGCTCGGGATCAGAAAGAGGACCGGCATCTTTGAGCCTCTTCACGAAGGCATAGGCAGGATTGTCTTTTTTCTTGATCTTTTTGCGACGCACCACCACCTCCTTGAGCTCTTGCGATTGCGGACGCAACAGCACATCGTACATATTCACTTGTCCCTTGTGGATAGGCACAATTTTCTTGTCATAGCCCAGGCAGGCTATTTGCAACTGAGTGGCATTGTTGGGAGCGGTGAGTTCGAATATTCCCCTTTCATCGGTAAGAGTACCGGTCGCTTTCTCGGTAAGAGCGACCGAAGCATACGGCACAGGCTCATGGGTTATCGAATCCCTTACGATGCCGCTTATATAATAAGCGTCGCGGGCTTGAGAGAAGCCCAGCAAGTGCAGCAAAGAGATTAAGATAAGAGCAAGATATCGTATTGCTATATTATGCATTGCTTAAGTTGGAGTTGTAATATTTCGGGTCGCCTGTGACCTCGGTGCCGATGAATGGCGGCAATGTTACTGGGGCATCTTCGGAAGGCAATTCCACCTCAGCAACAATCAGGCCTGAATGGTTCCCTTTAAAAACGTCGATTTCCCATAAATATTGTGCATAATTCACCATGTAGCGAGTCTTTTCGATAATCCCCTGGCAAATTTCTATCATCTCGCGCGCATCCTCTACCGGAATGGGATATTCCCATTCATGGCGTCGTGCCCCCTGGTTCCGGCTTTTCACCGTGATCCAAGCATCATCGCCGGCAATGCGCACGCGCACTGTAGCATCGGCATTGCGGCTCAAATAGCCTTGCACCATATCGACATGACCACAGGCCATGTCGACAAAACTGGTGTCGGTCACCAAAAATTTCCGTTCTATCTCGTAAGCCATTGTTACTTAAGGATAAGTTTCACTACATTTTCCACATGATGCGTGTGCGGAAACATGTCGACGGGTTGAATCCTAACCACGCGATACTTTTCGTCGAGCAGTGCGATGTCGCGGGCCTGAGTGGCAGGATTGCAGCTTACATAGACCAAGACTTTGGGCTCGGCCTTAAGGATCACATCCACCACATCCTGATGCATTCCTGCTCGAGGCGGATCGATGATCATTACATCGGGAGTGCCATGGCTCTCGATGAAGTCGGCATTGAGCACATCCTTCATGTCGCCAGCGTAAAAGAGCGTATTGTCAATGCCATTGACCTCAGAGTTAATCTTCGCGTCCTCTATTGCCTCAGGCACATACTCGATGCCAATCACCTTGCGAGCCTTCCGGCTCACGAAGTTTGCGATTGTTCCGGTGCCAGTATACAAGTCATATACCAACTCATCGCCCTTGAGGTCGGCAAAAACCCTGACAACCTGATAAAGACGATATGCCTGGCGAGAATTAGTCTGATAGAAGGATTTCGGCCCTATGCGAAAACGCAGCCCCTCCATTTCCTCTTCAATGTAGGGCATGCCGCTGTGCACTATTATCTCCTGATCGGTGAGCGTGTCGTTGACCTTGAGATTTACGCAATACAGAAGCGAAGTGATTTGAGGGAACTTTTCTGCCACCGCGTCGAGCAGGCTTTTGATTTTTTGAGGATCATTTTCGCCAAAGGCCATCAAAGCCATTACTTCGCCTGTGCTTGCTATTCTTATCATCAGAGTGCGCAGCAAACCGCAATTGGCCCTTAGATCGTAAAAAGAATACCCATGATCTATGCCATATTGCTTTATGAAGAGGCGTATCTGGTTGCCAAGATCGTCCTGCAAGTGGCATGTTTTAATATCGAGCACCTTGTCAAAAGCTCCCGGAATGTGAAATCCAGCGCCATCCCTCTCGGGGAATTCTTCGCCGCTTTGGAGTTGCTCGTAAGTGAGCCACCGCTTGTTGCTGAAGGTGTACTCCATTTTATTGCGATATGCCCAGATGTTTTCAGAACCTAAAATAGGAGAAATCTCAGGGATTTCCACTTTGGCGATGCGCTTCATGGCATCCTCCACTTGCTGCTGCTTTGCGGCAAGCTGCATGGAGTAGGGGATGTGTTGCCATCGGCAACCGCCGCAGATGGTGAAATGCTCGCAGCGAGGTTCAATGCGATCAGGCGATGGTGTAACCATCTTGACGATGCGGCCCTCGGCGAAAGATTTCTTCTTTTTGGTGATTTGCACATCTACCACATCGCCAGGGGCGGCAAAAGGCACAAACAATACCTTTTCGTCGACTCGGGCTATGGCGTTGCCCTCAGCAGCGAGCCCTGAGATATGTACATCATTAACAATGGGTAGGGGTTTTCTTTGTCGACCCATGACGGTAATAAGTTAGATGATTCGTTAGAGGTGGTTTGCTCGCTCTCGCCCGTATCGCTCGGAGCTTGCTGAGGCTGCGGCCGTGCGGGCAGAGCCGATACCGGAGTGCCTGTGCGCTGTTTCTTTTTCTTGGCTACGGGCACTGTCGACTCTTGCAACATCAGTTCTTCCATTTCTGGAGGGATGATGAAGATGTCTTCAGGCGACAAAGGCCTAATGCCAGTGTACCATTTGAACTTAGAGAGATAGAAAAGCGACTTCTTTGCCAGATACATGGGGGTGACTGTGCCCGAAGTCTCGGGCCACATTTTCATTTTCAGCAGATCGCGCCCTTCGAAGTCGGCTCTCATATAGCTGCTCTCGGTGTTGATTATCTTGTTGTAGGTGGAATCGTTCTCTTGAGGCAGCATTATTGCTTCGACATTGCCATTGACATCGAGACGGTTCATCTCGCCATTTTCGAAATAGGCGATCATCTCTTTGCCGCTAAGCTGATTGAAGAATTCGCCCTCGACCTGCTCGGCAGAGAATCCGAAATCAGGCAATGTGGCGCGATCGATTGTGGAATCATTCATGTGCAGCTCGATCACATTTCCAAAAATCTGACGCTGGCCATTCCATACGATCGGATGCCGGTAGAGATACAGAGTAGAGTCGCGCTCTTCAAAACGCATGCTGTCGCACACGCCCTGCATGTCGCTGCGGAAGAATCTCACGCGCGGATGGCATATCATCACATGGTTGGTATCCACGCGTTCGTAAGCCGGCAGCTTTGCGATAGTGTCTTCAGGGAAACTGATGGTGTCAAACATGCGGAAAGAAAAGATCTCGCGACCATGCAGGTAGAGAGTATCGCCCTGTGAATACTCGCGAGCCATGGCTCGGCCTGTGACGTAAGCACTGTCGATATTTTGGTCATAATAGCCGTAGGCTCCCGAAAGTGACGATTGCTTGGCGCTGTCGGTAAGCACCATGTTGCCGCGTGCCCAGCCGTAGCCTGCCTCGCGGTCGTAGAAGAGGGTATCGCCCTCGAGAGTGGTGCCGCGGCCCATGCGCACGAGCGAACGCTCGAAAAGGTTGGCCACTTTGGTCTCAGTGTCATAAGTGCCGTTGGTGGTGAAAATCGTATCTCTTTGACTTATGATTAGCGAAGGGGAGAAAAGTTCGGCCAGATGGGTGTCGGTATTGTAATATAGGGTGTCGGTGTAGATGTAAAGCGAATCATCATTTTCGGTCAGTGAATTGAGGCGCACATCCTTATAGAATACCGCCTCCTTGGTCGATGGCACATACTCGCCTTCTTGCGATACCAGGCGATTCTGCGCGTCGGTAAGAATGCCTCCTACGGTGTAGTAGCCGAATTCTGAATACATATCGTAGATGAATTCGTCGGTGAGCAGGGTCACATCGCGATTGGTCATGCGGGCTGGATTGCCGAAGAGCCAAGCCAACTGTGTGTCGCTGCGGTAAATCATGGAATCGCCTACCACCTCCAGAGTGTCGCCTTGCACCATGCGCACATTGCTAAAAGCGTCGAGGCTCTCAGTCTCGGGATAGAAATGGGCGCTGTCGCAATACATCAGCATGCCGCCTTTAGAAAACTCCACATTCCCGGTCAGCACCATAAATGAGTCGGATACTTGCTTGTGCAACACATCAGCATGCTCCAGGAATACGCGCTTCTCGTCGGTGCGATCGGCCAGCGGTATCTGAGGCCGGAAAATAGAGCTGGGAGCAGTGCGCTGGCCATTGGCCGGGAGCAACAGAGGCAACGCAACAATGGCGAGCGCGGCACCTATGGTGCGCCGTGCTCGCCTTATGCTTCGCTTAGTATTCTGATTGCTAATCTTCTTAGGCATTACTTATTGTTTGATCCACCCTTGATGCTCAAAATCGCAGCCGCGCCATCCGTCCTCGATTTTCACATAGGTATCTTTGATCTTCTTAGCCAGCCACTTGTCGAGAAGTTTCTGCTTACCTTGCCGCTCGTACATATCCTGGATGAGCTGGTAATCATCCACAATGTTGGCGCGATGGGCATCGATGCGGTTGGTAAGTTTTACGATAGCCACTTGCTCGCGATTGCTCTTGGGGTCCATCATGATGAAGGCCTGTGACACATCGCCCACTTCCATATCGGCCACTTGCCTTGAAATCTCCTGGGGAAGGGCTGACATTTCGAAGCGTGTGCTGCCTGTATCCTCGTTGACCATGATGCCGTTGCTGTAGCGGGTGTTCTTATCTTGCGAATAGAAGCGCGCTGCCTCTTCAAATGTTATGCGCTGGTTGTCCACGATGTCCTTGCGCAGTGAGTCAAGGCGCTCGGTAGCCTCTTCGAGATCCTTTTCGGCCACCTTTGGGCGCAGCAGGATATGGCGAGTGTTGACGCGGTCGCCACGCTTCTCTATCAGCTGTATTATGTGGAATCCATATTCTGTCTCCACAATTTTTGATACTTTCTTGGTGTCATTGAGGTTGAAGGCCACGGCGGCATATTCCGGCACGAGCTGTCCACGGCCCATAAAGCCGATCTCGCCACCGCGCACTCCCTCGGGAGCTTCGGAATAAAGCACTGCCAAAGTGGAGAATTCGATTTCGCCATTATTAACACGGTCGGCATACTCGCGCAAGCGAGCCTTCACATCCTCGATTTCCTGGCGGGGAATCGAGGGCTTGAAAGTGATTACTTGCACCTCCACCTGCAGAGGAACAAAGGGTATTGAGTCCTCGGGCAGTTTCTTGAAATAATTGCGCACTTCGCTGGGAGTGGCTTTGAAGTTTTTGGTGATTTCGTCCTGCACCTGTGACACTCTCGACTGGTTGGTCCAGTTGGTCTGGAGCATTTCCCTGATGTCAGGAATGGTGCGGCGGAAATATTGCTCCACCTTATCGCGGCTTCCAAGATTGGCGATGTAGTAATTGATCTGTCGGTCCACTTGCATTTGCACCATCGACATGTTGGCTTCGATAGTGTCCAAGTCAGCCTGATGCAGATAAAGACGCTGAATGGCAATTTGTTCGGGAATCACGCAATAGGGGTCGCCCTTGATGGGCACTTTCTCATCGAGGTATTCTTGATAAGCCTGCTCTATTTCTGACTTGTAGATAGGCTCATCGCCAATCATCCAAGCCACTTCTTCGGCTATATTGTTCTGTGAAAAGGCTGTAACAGCTATCAACGAACAAATCAGTGTATTTATAAGACGCATATTTCGAATTTTATTTGCAAAGTTAGAAAAATTTTATGACTTTAGTCAGTCTAAATCACAAAATATTGAAATTTTGCCTACTTCGAGGGCATTTTCATAGAGATTGCGCTTAAGTTGCTCCTCATAAATGCGTTTGTCGCGGTAAGAAAGGCGGTCTTCGATGAGGCTGCGCGCTGCCTCATAGGGCATTGTTTGGCCCGTAAACAGCACATCGGTAGCATCAAAAAGATAAGTGAAGCCTCCATGGGAAAAATCGAGGGTCTTGTGCGATTTCAGGAAGGCGTCGGGCGAGGCGCCGAAATCATAAGGGATGCGGCTTTCGAGGCGTTCCCAGTCGATCCATGTGTCTCTGAAATAGTCATAATGCACGGCGTTGGCGCTTGCCACCTTGTCGAGCTTGTCAATGTCGGCCGGAGTATGGCTGCGATATAGGCGTCGCATCGAAGGGAGCTCTTTGGAATCGTTGGCGGCTTTGATGTACACGCCCTTCACCATGGGGCGGCTGAGTATGAATTCTTCCTTATTCGCGTCGTAATAAGCCCGAATAGAATCTTCTGGAATTTGGAAATTGGCATGTGAGTCGTACATTAGGCGGCCATATTCCCACATGATAAGTTCATCGCGGTATTGATCCACCATCTTGTCGATTTCGGTCATGTCTACTTCATTGGCAGCCACTTGGCGCACAAGCTGACTGTTGATCCACGACTTGATGTAAGCGTGAGCAAACTTAGTGCTGTCTTCCTGACTTAAGCCGCGCGGCAGGGCAGCGTAAAGCTCGTTGGCAGTAAGCACAGATTTGCCTACTTTCACAAGAGCATCGGATTCATCGATTTGCTTGTCATGGTCAGAGCAACTGGCCAGCGCGCACAACAAAAATGAAACAACCCCGACAAGCGGGGTTGCCCAATTCATATTTTTAAGACTCGTCATTGCGCTTGTTGTGCTTTTTTGAGATTCTTCTTGTTGATTTTCACCGGATATGTCTTATGCAGATACTTAATCCAGTCCTCTTCAAGCTGAGCTTGATAGTCGGTCACTACTTGACCTTTTACATCGCTTGCCTCCTGAGGCTGATTGAGAATTTGGCCTTGGAATGAGGCGATTTCCTGCATGCGCTGCTTGCTGAGATCGGGCTGAGGACCATTGAATGCCACATAGTCGATAAATTCATTATCCCCCTGGCCGGCCACCACGTACTCGATGCGCAGCTGGTTGCCAAAGCTCTTCTTCATCTTGGCGGGGAATTCCTCAGTCGACTCGCATTCTGCCAGCACTTGAGGGGCTTTGTCAAGAGCCTGCTGCATGATGGAATCGCTCATGGCCAGGAACACATAGCCCTTGAAATGTGGCTTGTCCCATGTGTATTTGCTCTTGTTGGCTTGATAGAAAGCCTCAAGGCCTTCCTTATCTTTGCTGGCTTTATCCCATACTTTCTGATTGGAGATGTCGAAGAGCAGGATGCCGTCGCGATATTCATTGACAAGATTGCGGAAGTCCTTGTTGGTTTCGATCAGCTGGTCGCGGCCGAGGGCCAAAAGGTCATTGTCCATAGCCTGATAAGCTGCTTTCTCAATGGCTTGAGCTGTGGCAAAGGCGCTCATCTCCGGACGGATTTGCATTCTTCGCATAGCGTGATTCAGCGTCTTATCCTCATTGTTGATAGTATAAGCCTTTATATTCGAATTGAAGAGGGCTTTGAGAGTAAGGGTGTCGCATTGGCGAGCTCCACGAGATGCGAGGAATTCCATTATTTCGCGCTTGAGATATGGATTAACCTTGGCGCCATACTGCTCCGCAATTTTCTTTGCAGTAGCATCGAGAGCCAGGCGGATTCTTCCATCTTTTTCCATTTGAGCCACAATTTGCGGCTTCACTTCTTCAAGCGCGGGCACTTCCTGACCGCGTGCATCGTTCTTCTTCACAATATGATAGCCATACGATGTGGCGAAAGGCTCGGAAATGGCGCCAATGGGCAGAGCGAACGACACGCTGTCGAATTCAGCCACCATCTTGCCTCCGCCAAACCATCCGAGGTCGCCGCCTTTAGGGGCAGAACCGGGATCTTCGCTGTATTTCTTGGCGAGGGCTGCGAAGTCAGCTCCGGGCTGAATAGTCAGCTGATAAATCGAGTCGGCTTTTTCCTTCTGGTGCTCAGCTTCTTCGGAGCTCATGCCGCGGGTAAGGAGCAGGATGTGCTGCACCGACACCTCGCCGCGCTGCTTGCGTTCCTTTTCGGGGCGTATGATATGGTATCCGAATCCGGAATTGATCACCGGGGAGATTTCGCCTAAGGGAGTATTGTAGGCTGCTTCCTCGAATTGCCAAGGCAGCGAACCATTGGAGCGAATCCAGCCCATGAGGCCGCGGCGCATGGCCGAGTTGCGATCCACTGAGAATCGGGCCATGTCTTCAAACTGCTGTTGGCCGCTGACGATGAGATCGCGAATCGAGTCAAGCTGCTGCTTGAAATTCTCGCCTTCATTTTTCTCGAGAGGGAGCATGATATGGCTGACACGGCGCTCGTAACCCATGCGCTGATATTGCTCGCGAATGAGGCGGTTCTGGGTAGCTGTGTCAAGGAGGAGGGGAGCGGAAAGTTCATCACGGAATCTTCCGAATTCCTTGATGAAAGCTTGAGTTGTGTCCATGCCATTAGCGCAGGCATCAATCACCTTCAGCTTGTAATCGACGAATTTCCCCACATATTCGTCAAAGCTCATAGGTTCGAGCTGTTGATTGTTGTTTTTGGTGTAAAGATATTCAAATTCACTAAGCGGAACGTCTTCACCGTTGATAGTCATCACCACTGGATCGTCGCTATCCTTGTTGGCAGCAAAAGCGGCCACAGAGCTGCAAAGCAGGGCTGAGAGAAAAATTTTGTTCATTGACCAAATTCTTTATTCCATCTAAAATCTACGCGTTATGCGATGCGTGTAGTTATTATTACGCATTACATAACGCGAAGCGATATTGAAATATTGTGCACAGTGGCAGTAGGGTCTGTTCAAAATTATCGAGCCGACGAGCTGTAGTTGGGAGCCTCGCTGGTGATAGCCACATCATGCGGATGGCTTTCATTGACGCCGGCCACGGTGATGCGGGTGAATTGTGCGTGGTGCAGTGCCTCGATGTCCTTGGCTCCGCAATAGCCCATGCCTGAGCGGAGGCCACCAAGCATTTGATACACAACTTCGTAGAGGCTGCCCTTGTAAGGCACGCGGGCTGCGATGCCCTCGGGCACCAATTTCTTCACATCCTTTTCATTGGCTTGGAAATAGCGGTCCTTTGATCCATGCTCCATGGCTTCGAGCGAGCCCATGCCGCGGTAGCTCTTGTACTTGCGGCCATTATAGATAATGGTATCGCCAGGGCTTTCCTCCACTCCGGCGAGCATGCCGCCGAGCATCACGGAATAAGCGCCAGCGGCCAGGGCCTTCACAATGTCGCCGCTGTATCTGATGCCGCCATCGCCAATCAGAGGCACATCGGTACCCTCGAGAGCCTTGGCCACATCGTAAATGGCCGTGAGCTGAGGCACGCCTACGCCAGCAATGATGCGCGTGGTGCATATTGAGCCCGGGCCAATACCCACTTTGACGCCGTCGGCACCATTTTCTACGAGGAACTTAGCGGCCTCGCCTGTGGCGATATTGCCAACTACCACATCGATTTGCGGATACTTGGCCTTCACAGCCTTCAGTACGCCGATGACACCGGCCGAATGGCCATGGGCAGTGTCGATTACCAGAGCGTCGACTCCGGCAGCCACAAGTGCGTCAGCTCGCTCCATGAAATCCATGGTCACTCCGATGCCGGCAGCTACGCGCAGGCGACCGAGCTGGTCTTTGCAAGCATTGGGCTTGTCCTTGGCTTTTGTGATGTCTTTGTATGTGACCAGACCGATGAGCTTGCCTTTGGCGTCAACCACGGGCAGTTTTTCGATCTTGTGGCTCTGCAGGATGTCAGCAGCCTCTTCAAGGTTGGTCGACTGGTTGGTGGTGACCAGATTCTCATGGGTCATAACCTCGTCGATCTTGCGGTCGAGGCGACGCTCGAATCTCAAGTCGCGGTTGGTAACGATGCCAACAAGCAATCCCTCTTCATCCACCACCGGAATGCCGCCAATGTGGAATTCTTCCATCATGTGGAGAGCGTCGGCCACTGTGGAGCCTTTGCGGATGGTCACGGGGTCATAGATCATGCCATTCTCGGCGCGCTTTACGGCATGCACCTGGCGAGCCTGCTCGGCTATTGACATGTTTTTGTGGATCACACCGATGCCGCCTTCGCGGGCAATGGCTATTGCCATCTGGTATTCGGTGACAGTGTCCATGGCGGCTGACACTATGGGCACATTCAGGGTGATGTTGCGTGAGAATCGTGTTTTCAGGTTCACCTCCTTGGGGAGGACATTGGAAAAGGCAGGTATAAGGAGGACATCATCAAATGTGAGTCCATCCATTTTTACTCGGTCAGCAATAAAAGACATTTTTCCTATAAATGTTTAGTGATTTTATTGCACGCAAAATTACAGCTTTTTTCGGAAACGAGAAAATTTTTTTGACAAAAAAATCAACAAATAAGTATTATTTCGGACCTTCTGGAATCTCACTGCACAGACGAAAAATGATTAAATTGATAAATCCATAGGGGATAAATCTACAAAATGGAACCAAAATGCATGGAAATCGAGGTTTTTTGTGCTAAAAAATTTGTCAATATAGAATTTTAGACTTAAATTTCCGTCTTTGTCACTTTTAGATTTAACGCATTAAGGCACATCGAGTTAG
>CAYTXF010000015.1:37318-40681 GCA_964440745.1 uncultured Bacteroides sp. | reverse complement strand
TCGTCGAGGAAGTCTTCGTCGAAGTCGAAATCCCAGCCGTCGTCGTAGCTTTCTGAGGTGAATTTCTCGAGTTCGCGGCCCTCGCGCTTGGTGGGGCGGCCAAGGCCTTTGCGGCGGTCGATGAAGCCGGAGATCTTCACCACTTCAAGCAGATCGTACTGTTCCTTGGGGGTAAGATTCTCCATGTAATTGGGCACGAGCTTGGCTCCCAGGCGGTTCTGGGATAGGGCCAGCACGCGGAATGTGTAGGTGATTGGCGGTTTGCGCACATTCACGATGTCGCCCACCTTGATGGTGCGGCTGGGCTTGCAAGGCACCGAACTGCCTTCACCCACAGTGATGCGGCCTTTCTTGCAAGCTTCAGTAGCGATAGTGCGCGTCTTGAACACGCGCATGGCCCACAGCCATTTGTCAACACGTTCGTCCATTATTTATTATTGTATTTGCACATGGCGTTCTGCAATCCTGCGAGCACGCAGTCGCGCACAGCCTCGGCGGCAATGTCGATGCGTTCTTTCAGTGTCTCTTGCTGCTCTGGCGTGAAATGCCCCAGCACGTAATCCACCTGGCAGCCGCGAGGAAAATCGTTGCCTATGCCGAATCTTAGGCGGGGAAATGCGTTGGTGCCCAGGCACTCGGCGATGCTCTTAAGGCCATTGTGTCCTGCGTCGCTGCCACCCTGGCGCATGCGGATGGCTCCAAAGGGCAGGGCAATGTCATCGACGAGCACCAGGATGTCGGCAATCTCGATGTCCTCCTTGTCCTTCCAATAGCGCACGGCATTGCCGCTCAGATTCATATAAGTGCTGGGCTTGAGCAGCACCACTTGCTGGTTTTTCACTCGACCCACGCCCACATCGCCATATCGCTGGGTCGTAAAAGAGATATTGGATGCCTGAGCAAAGGCATCCAATATCATAAATCCTATGTTGTGGCGGGTGCCGGCATATTCAGAGCCGATGTTGCCCAGCCCAACAATCAAATGCTTCATGCAACAGCAATTATTACTGAGCGGCAGCAGCACCACGAGCAGCACGGGTCAGCTGTACGGCGCATACTACGGCATTCTTTGCGTTTACGAGTTCGAAATCGTCGAAGTGGAGGTCGCCAACCTGCAAGGTCTTGCCAAGGCCGAGATGATCCACATTGATCACAACGCGCTCAGGAATCTGAGTGTAGATAGCCTTAACCTTGAGCTTCTTCATCGACAGGCTGAGTTTACCACCGGCCTTAACGCCCTCGGCGTGGCCTTCGATCTTAACGGGGATCTCGATGGTAACGGGCTTCTTCTCCGAAACCTCGAGCAGGTCGATGTGGAGGATGGTGTCCTTCACGGGCTGGAACTGGATATCCTTGATAACTGCCATGCGGGTGGTGCCGTCAAATTCGAGCTCGATGGCGAAGATGTCGGGAGTATAGATGAGCTTGCGCACATCTTCCTGGCTTACAGCGAGATCAGTTGTGATGAGGCCTTTGCCATCACCGATTTCCACAACCTTCTGGCCTTCGAGGAGCTTGCCCTCGTAGGGAAGATTGATGAGTTCGCTACCATTGAGTACAACGGGGATCATGCCAGCGGCGCGCAGGGCCTTGGTGGCCTTCTTGCCCAGCTCAGTGCGAGCCTGGGCCTTAAGCTTGAATGTTTTCATTCTTTGAGATAATTTGTTGTGTTACTAAAAATTAAGTCGCTCCTTAATTTCCCATCACACGGGGATGCTAAAAAGCAGTGCAAAGGTACGAATTTTTTTCCAATCAGACTATTTTTTGCCGCGATATTTTGTGATAAAGAGAAAAAATCGTAACTTTGTGATGCAAACAACTCGAAAGTAAGGCTCAACAGATGTCCTTGCGTTAACACTAAGACAGAATATTGCATGAAAAGATACAGAAAATTAATAGTATTGGCTATGATGACAGCCGCGCTGATCTCGCCGATGCTGGGAGGCGCTGCCAACCCCAAGCGCGAATTTCGCGGAGCATGGATGCATACCATTGGCCAGAGCCAGTATGCCGATCAGACTACCGACCAGAACAAAGCCTATCTTTCTGACCAGCTCGACAAGCTCAAGGCTGCCGGCGTCAATGCCGTGATTTTCCAGGTGCGCCCGAGCGCCGACGCCTTTTATGCGAGCCATTTCGAACTCTGGAGCAAATACCTCACAAAAGATGGCAAGGCACCGAGCCCATACTGGGACCCTTTGCAGTACATGGTTGACGAGTGCCATAAGCGCGGCATGGAGCTGCACGCTTGGCTTAATCCCTATCGAGTGACCACGGCGCGCAACGAAAAGCTTCCAGCAGGCCATCTCTACTACAAAGAGCCAAAGCGGTTTGTAAAATATGAGGGCGACGGCAAGATCTATTTTGATCCCGGCCTACCTGAGAATCGCGACTTCATAGCCAAAGTGGTAGTGGACATTGTCAATAATTATGATGTTGACGCCATCCACATGGACGACTATTTCTATCCCTATCCGGCCAACAAGAAGGATTTCCCTGACAATGCCTCATATAAAAAATATGGCAAGGGCATGGCCCGCGCAGATTGGCGGCGGCAGAATGTGGACCAACTTATCGAACTGATTCACGATAAGATACGCTCGAGCAAAAAGCCTTGGGTGAGATTCGGCATCAGTCCATTTGGAATCTGGCGCAATAAGGCGAGCGATCCCCGTGGGAGCAACACCAATGGTCTCCAGAACTACGACGATCTCTATGCCGATGTGCTGCTGTGGGCTCAAAAAGGCTGGATCGACTACTTAGTGCCACAGCTCTATTGGGAACTTGACCATGCCAAGGCCAGTTACATCACCCTGGTCGACTGGTGGGCCGACTCAGTGGATCCTAAATGTCAGCTTTACATAGGCCAGGATGTGGAGAAAACCATGAGCAAGCCCGATTTGGCACCGTCGAAAAAGCTCAATCAGCTCGACCGCAAGGTGGAGATGACGCGCGCCCGCGATGAGATCCAGGGTAATGTATGGTGGCCCGGCTATTCGCTGACAAAGGACTCCCAGGGGAGCGCCACGGCCTTAAAGAATTCTCACCAGAGCACTCCTGCGCTGGTGCCAGCGTATCCCACGCTTGGAAAGGACCGCCCTGCAGCGGTAAAGAAGGTCAGGGTAAAGGGTGACATGCTGTCATGGGCAGCATCAGAGATAAAAGGCAAGAGCAGCGATGCCACAAAGTATGTGGTGTACAAATGTCCTGCCGAAGGCCAGGTCGACATCGAAGACCCTGTCAATATTGTGGCCATCACCACAGAGCCTAAGCTCCAGCTTAAAGAATCAGGCTACTACGTAGTCACGGCCATCGACCGCCTCAACAACGAGTCGAAGCCATCGATCCAGGTGCGTAAAAAGT
>CAYTXF010000015.1:4371-37218 GCA_964440745.1 uncultured Bacteroides sp. | reverse complement strand
GCCATCGACCGCCTCAACAACGAGTCGAAGCCATCGATCCAGGTGCGTAAAAAGTGACCGCGAGTATGGTAAGCGTAATAGTGCCGGTATATAATGTGGCCCCATGGCTGTCGGCTTGCTTGCAAAGCATTGCTGCGCAGACTTATGCCGACATCGAGGTGATTCTCGTAAATGACGGAAGCACCGATGCCAGCGGCAAAATATGCGATGAATGGGCAAAGCAGGATCGGCGTTTCAGCGTGATTCATCAAGAGAATCAAGGCTTATCTGCAGCCCGCAACGCGGGCATTGACCATAGTCGGGGTGAATTCCTCACATTTGTTGACTCTGACGATATGATTCATCCTGAGATGATTGCCACGCTTGTGAATGTCATTGGCAATAATGACATAGCCATGTGCGGATTCATGCAGGGGGAAGAGTGTAAATGGGCCGATTTCAAATTTGATCAGCAAAAGGCTCTGTCGATACCTACTCAAAAGGCCATCGAGATGGTGCTTTATCAAGATAAACTCCAGCCTTCGGCTTGGGCTAAGCTTTATCGTCAAACTGTTTTTTCCTATTTAAGATACAGGCCCGGCATAGCATATGAGGATCTCGACTTGGCGCATACTCTCTTTGCAAGGGCTGCCGGCGATATCGTGATGTACGATGGGCCTCTGTATTTCTACCGAGTGCGTCCGCAAAGCATATTGCAAACTTACAGCCCCAAGCGCCTCGATGTGCTGGAAGTGGTCAATCGCATTGAGCAGCATTATAGCCAGCACCCCATTCTGGGAAAGGCGGCGCGCGATCGCAAGTTTGCTGCCAATTACAACATATTCGGAATCTCAGATCTGTGCGATGTGGGTCCTGAAATCAAATTGCATTGTTGGGAAGAGATAAAAAGGCTCAGAACTGAGGTGCTCGGCAATCCCAAATCCCGACTTAAGAACAAACTTGGCGCATTGCTATCCTATTTTGGTCCCAAAATTACATCACAAGTGACTAAACTCATGTACCGATGAACCTTGTAGAGATTTTCTCCGTCAGCGATCCGCGCCTGGAGCCTTATGGGTCGCTCACCGAGGCACAACTCCGCAATCGCCTTGATCCCAAGCAGGCCATATTTATCTGCGAGAGCCCTAAGGTTATACGCATAGCCCTGGATCAGGGGTATGAGCCTCTGTCGCTGCTGTGTGAGAAAAAGCACATACGGGGAGATGCTGCCGACATTGTGGAAAGGATAGGGGAAAAGCCCATATTTACGGGAGATCGAGAATTATTGCAATCGCTCACTGGCTATGTGCTCACTCGCGGCGTGCTATGTGCGATGCGAAGGCCAGCGCAGCCCAGTGTTGAGGAAATTTGCCGGGATGCACGACGAGTAGCTGTGATCGACGGGGTAGTGGACACCACCAATATAGGAGCCATCTTCCGCAGTGCTGCTGCCCTGGGTATTGAGGCTGTGCTACTCACGCCGCAAAGCTGTGACCCATTCAACCGCCGGTCGATCCGAGTGTCAATGGGCACTGTGTTTTTGGTGCCTTGGGCTTGGATTGATAAGCCCGCCGACCTGCAGGCCCTCGGTTTCAAAACAGTGGCTATGGCTCTGACCGATGATTCAGTGCCAATCGACAATCCCGCGCTTTGCGCCGAACCTCGCCTGGCCATCATTCTGGGCACGGAAGGCGATGGCCTGACCCGTGAAGCCATATCTGCAGCTGACTATGTAGCCCGCATCCCGATGTCACACAACGTCGACAGCCTCAACGTGGCCGCTGCCTCCGCCGTCGCCTTCTGGCAGCTCCGCCTCTGACCCCTTACACATTTTCAGTCGGAGTTTTGTGTAACTCATACACATTTTCAGTCGGAGTTTTGTGCAATCCATACAGATTTTCAGTCGGAGTTTTGTGATTTAATCAGAAGAAGGTGGTGAGATAAAAACAAATTTGATAGTTATCAATTAAATTCGTACCTTTGCAAAAAAATAAAGGTTTAGACGAATTTTGTTTAAAATAGATCTGAGATGATAAAGCCTACACTTTTAGTGCTTGCAGCTGGGATGGGCAGCCGTTATGGTGGCCTGAAGCAGCTCGACGGCGTAGGGCCCCAGGGCCAGACTATCATGGATTACAGCATCTACGATGCCATCCGTTCTGGATTTGGTAAGGTGGTGTTTGTGATTCGTAAAGATTTCGAGAAAGATTTCAACGAAAAGATACTTTGCAAATATAAGGGCCATGTGCCGGTGGAAGTTGCATTCCAGAGCATAGATGACCTGCCCGAAGGATTCACAGTGCCCGAAGGTCGCGTTAAGCCCTGGGGCACATCCCATGCCATCAGAGCGGCCCGCAATGTGGTGAAGGAGCCCTTTGCTGTGATCAATGCCGACGATTTCTATGGACGCGATGCCTTTGAGGTGTTGGCAAAGTATTTGCAGCAGCCCACTGAAAATTATTCGATGGTGGGATTCCAAGTTGGCAACACCATGAGCGAAAGCGGCAGCGTGAGTCGCGGCGTGTGCACGGTGGATGACAATGGTCACCTCACCGAAGTGGTGGAGCGCACAGCAATCGCTTATGACCAGGACCGCAATATTAAGTTCAAGGACGAGAATGGCGCAGAGCAGCAACTCGACCCTGCCACTCCCGTTAGCATGAATTTCTGGGGTCTCCAGCCTGACTTCTTCGAATATGTGGAGCGTCAGTTTGTAGATTTCCTGAAAGCGCGCGGAGGCGAGCTCAAGAGCGAATTCTATATCCCCACATCTGTCGACATGCTCATCAAGGAGGGCAAGAAGGTAGTCGACGTGCTGGGTACCACATCGCAATGGTTCGGCGTCACCTATCCCGAGGATCGTCCCGGAGTAGTGGCCAAGCTTGCTGAGATGCACGACAAGGGCGAATACCCTGACAAAATGTTCTGATGGATTTCCAGCTGATATCAAAAGCGCCGGGGACAGAGGCGCGTGCCGGCCTGATCACTACCGACCACGGCCAGATCGAGACTCCCATCTTCATGCCAGTGGGCACGGTGGGAAGCGTCAAGGCTGTGCACATGCGCGATCTCAAGGACGACATAGGCGCCCAGATCATTCTGGGCAATACCTATCATCTCTATTTGCGCCCCGGAGTGGAAATATTGCAAAAAGCTGGCGGCCTACATAAATTCAACGGCTGGGATCGTCCAATTCTTACCGATAGTGGCGGTTTCCAAGTGTTTTCCCTAAGCGAGAATCGCAAACTCACCGAAGAAGGAGCCCATTTCCGCAGCCATATCGATGGATCTAAGCATCTGTTCACGCCCGAGGGGGTGGTGGACCTGCAGCGCGCTATCGGCAGCGACATCATGATGGCCCTCGACGAATGTCCTCCGGGACAGAGCGATTACGCCTATGCTCGCAAAAGCCTCGACCTGACATTGCGATGGCTCGACCGAGGATGGAAGCGCTATACTGAGACCGAAGGTCACTATGGCTATTCTCAAGCCTATTTCCCGATTGTGCAAGGCTGCACCTATCCCGATTTGCGCCGCGAGTCGGCGCGCCATGTGGCCTCGCTCGGAGCTGATGGCAATGCTATTGGCGGCTTGGCTGTTGGCGAGCCGGCAGAAAAGATGTACGAGATTATCGAGGTGGTCAACGAGGTGCTGCCTGCTGACAAGCCCCGGTATCTCATGGGTGTTGGCACTCCCATCAACATCCTCGAGGCAATCGACCGAGGGGTGGATATGATGGATTGCGTGATGCCTACGCGCAACGGGCGCAACGGCATGCTCTTTACCCGCCATGGCGTGATGAACATGCGCAATAAGAAATGGGCCGATGACTTCAGCCCGCTTCAGGAAGACGGACCATCGTTTGTGGACCAGGCTTATAGCAAGGCATACGTGCGCCATCTGTTCATCGCTAATGAACTCTTGGCTCTGGAAATAGCCTCGATTCATAACTTGGCATTCTATCTGTGGCTCGTAAAGGAAGCGCGCAAGCATATCATTTCCGGAGATTTCGCTTCATGGAAAGCAGAGATGATGGAGTCATTGAGCCGACGCCTATGAGACCTGTAGAGCAATAGCGTTAACAGCACAAGCATCAGCATGAAAATAATCGACTGGTACATAATTAAGAAATTCTTAGGCACATACATATTCGCGATAGTGCTGCTGTTGGCCATTGTGATCATATTTGACATCAATGAGAAATTTGACCAGTTTCTCAAGGCTCCGTTGCATGCTACCATCTTCGACTATTATGTCAACTTCCTGCCATACTTCGCCAATCAGTTCTCACCGCTCTTCACCTTTATCGCGGTAATCTTCTTCACCTCAAAGATGGCAGGCAACAGCGAGATTATCGCCATGCTTGCCGCGGGCATCAGCTATGCGCGCTTGCTGAGACCATATCTGCTATCGGCAGCGGTGATTGCCTTGGCTACCTTTGTGCTGGATGCATACATAATCCCTCCAGCCAATGTAAAACGCATTGATTATCAGAATACATACATTAAGAACAAGGCTGTCGACTATGGCAGCAACATCATGCTGATGGTGGCTCCGGGCGAAATTGCCTATATGAGCAATTACAATAAGGCTACAAAGACCGGGGCCCGATTCTCATTGGAACTATTCGATGAGGACAAGCGCTTGGTGTCGCGCATGACAGCACAGTCGATCCAGTGGGACACTCTCTATCTGTGGAAAGCACGCAATTATGTGATCCGCGATTTTGAGGGCGAAAAAGAGGTGATACGCAAGGGCAATGCCATCGACACGATGATACCATTTGAGCCTCGCGATTTCCTGATTGCCCAGAATGACCACGAGAAAATGACCACCCCGGCGCTTAAGACCTACATAGATCGCCAAACACAGCGCGGAGTGGGCAACATACAATCATTCCAAATCGAATATCATCGCCGATTCGCCATGACGGCGGCTGCCTTTATCCTTACAATCATAGGCATGGCCTTGTCGGCGAAGAAAGTCAAAGGCGGCATGGGCTTGAACATTGGCATAGGACTGGTGCTGAGTTTCAGCTATATACTGTTCATGACCATTACCCAGACATTTGCTCGCTCGGGCCTCACCTCGGCCATGATAGCTATGTGGATACCCAATATCCTGTACACGATTATCGCCATTATACTCTATAGGCGCCTCAATTATTAGTTAACCTTACCACTGCGAAATGGCCATGGTATTGAATTCGTATGTCAATGTGGTGCTGCCATTGCCTCTGGCCGGCACATTCACCTATAGCCTGCCTGCCACCTTGGCTGATCAGGTAAGCGTAGGGAGCCGTGTAATTGTGCCTTTTGGCAAGAGAAAGTTCTATACCGGCATTATCACAGAATTCTGCCCCATAGCCCCGAGAGAATATCAGGTAAAAGAGGTGCTCCATGTGCTCGACCGCTTGCCGATAGTGCGCCATCCTCAGCTCAAATTTTGGGAATGGATGGCTGATTACTATCTTTGCTCGGTAGGGGATGTCTATAAGGCAGCTGTGCCAAGCGGCCTGAAAATAGAGAGCGAGACCATGATTGAAGCGAATCCCGACTTTGATGCCGAAGACATAGTATCGCTTACCGAACGCGAGGTGATGATTTATCAGGTCTTGGTGTCAAAGGGAAAGCTCTCGGCCAAAGACATAGAAAAAGAGACAGGATTCAAGAGCGTGGCCGTGGCCATACAGAAGATGGTGGAGAAGGGCGCTGTAATAATCTCCGAGACCCTGGTGGAAAGATTCCGGGCAAAGAAAGAGAAATGCGTGCGCTTGGCATTTAAGAGAAGCGACGAAGCGGCCATGCAGCGAGCCTTTGAGCAAGTGAAGGGCGCCCCAAAGCAGGAAAAATTGTTGATGACGCTGCTCCAGCTCAGCCAGTTCAATAATCGCCAGAAGCCTGTGATTGAAGTGCCTCAGACCTTGCTGCTCGATCGCAGCGGCGTCACAGCAAATGCGCTCAAGGCCTTGGTCGACAAGGAAGTGGTAGAGAGATATACTCGCGAAATATCTCGCTTTGGCATGGCTGAGGTGGAATGTGTGTCGCTGCCAGAGCTTTCCGAAGCGCAGCAGGGCGCATTGAATCAGGTGCATCAGCAATTTCGCGATCATGGCATAGTGCTGCTCCACGGCATTACCAGCAGCGGAAAGACAGAAATCTATGCTCACGCCATATCGCATGTGCTGAAGCAGGGCATGCAAGTGCTCTATCTTGTGCCTGAAATTGCACTGACCACCCAATTGACATCGCGCCTGCGCGCGTTCTTTGGCAACAGGCTGGTGGTATATCATTCGAAGTTCAGCGACAACGAAAGGGTAGAGATCTGGAATCGGCTTTTGCATACTAATGAGCCTCTTGTAATCGTAGGGGCACGCTCTTCACTATTTCTACCTTTCTCGAAGTTGGGATTGGTTGTGATCGACGAAGAGCACGATCCATCATACAAGCAATTCGATCCGGCGCCTCGGTACAATGCGCGCGACTCAGCCATCATGCTTGCCCATATGCATGGCGCCAAGACCTTGCTTGGGAGCGCTACGCCGTCGATAGAGACTTATTACAAGGCCAAGAATGGGAAATACGGCCTTGTGGAGCTGCTCGAGCGCTACCAGGGCGCTGAAATTCCACAAATCGAAATTGTCGATCTCGGCAAAGAGTGGAAAAAGAAGACAATGCGTGGGTCTTTCTCGCCGCGCATGATCGAGGCGGTAGGCGGCGCATTAGAGCAAGATCGTCAGGCCATTATCTTCCATAACCGTCGAGGATTCGCTCCTCACGCCATTTGCCGACAGTGCCAGTACATTCCGAAATGCAAATATTGCGATGTTTCACTGACCTACCATAAGGCCAGCAACACGCTTGTGTGCCACTATTGTGGCACCCATTATCCATTTCCAGAGATATGTCCGGCTTGCAAGACTACAGCAATTGATGTGGTAGGATATGGCACGGAGAGGATTGAAGACGAAGTGGAGGAGATATTCGACAAGGCCAAGGTGCTTCGAATGGATCTCGACAGCACTCGCAACAAGAGCAGTTATAGCGACATTATACAGCAATTTTCCGACCATAAGGCTGATATCCTTGTGGGTACCCAGATGGTGACCAAGGGACTTGATTTTGGCAATGTCACAGTAGTCGGTGTAATGAATGCCGATGCCATACTCAATTATCCAGATTTCCGATCCAGCGAACGCGCATTCAACATGCTTGAGCAGGTCTCTGGGCGCGCAGGCCGCCGCCACGACGAAGGCTTGGTGCTGGTGCAGACGCGCACTCCTGACCATCCCATATTGCAGTTTGTACAGAATCATGACTACCAAGGCTATTATCTGCATGAATTGAGCGAGCGCCAGGCCTATTGCTATCCGCCATTCACCAAATTAGTGTATATTAATCTGAAACATCGCGACGAACGCGAGCTCGACAACTTGGCCATGCTTTATGCTGCCAAGCTAAGAGAACTCTTTGGCAATCGAGTGTTTGGGCCGAGCAAGCCGCCCGTGGCGCGAGTGCAGTCGATGTATCTGAGGCAGATAATGCTGAAATTTGAGCTTAATGCCTCTATGGCCAAAATCAAGGAGATACTGCGCGATCTCCATGGCAGCATGAATGCAGCCAATCCTGCGATGCGCTCAATGATACTCCAATATGACGTAGACCCTTATTGACGGTGCTGTCGATAAGGGTCTATATTGTAGAAAGAACGGGGCTCAGGCCTTGTGGCGCAGATTGTCGGTGTACTGTGCTATGTTGGCCATCTCTTCCGGTATCTTTATTTCTTGAGGGCAGTGAGGCTGGCATTCGCCGCATTGGATGCAGCGATCGGCCTGACGCGCTTGTGGTATTTTCCGATCATATCCCACCAGGAAAGCGCGTCGGGCCTCAGCATAGCGCGGATCGCGCTTGTCGCGCGGCGTGTTGTCCTCATTGATGCATTTGTTGTAGTGGGCGAAAATGCCCGGAATGTCCAAGCCGTAAGGGCATGGCATGCAGTACTGGCACGCCGTGCATGGCACCAGCTTGTTTTCCAGGTAATCGTGGGCGCATACGGCCAGGAATTCTTTCTCTTCGTCGGTAAGCGGCACCAGCGGCATGTAGGTGCGCAGATTATCTTTAAGATGGTCCATGTAGGTCATGCCAGAGAGCACTGTGAGGACATCAGGTTCGGAGCCGGCAAAGCGGAAGGCCCAGGAAGCAATGGATCCTTCGGGGTCGCGCTGCTTCATCTTAGCAGCCACATTGTCGGGCACATTGGCAAGTCGGCCTCCGAGCAGGGGTTCCATTATAACAGCTGGGATATCGCGCTTGGCCAATTCGCCATAAAGATACTCGGCATCGGTGTTGCGAGTGTTTACATTTTTGGCATTGTTCCAATCCACATAGTTGAGCTGGATCTGCACGAAATCCCAATGCACTTTGCCCTCGTCCATCCACTGAAGCATGGTGTCAAACACTTCGATATCTCCGTGGTAGGAGAAGCCCAGGTTCCTTACTCGGCCGTTCTGCTTTTGCTCTTTCAGGTAATCGAGGATGCCATTGTCGATAAAGCGCTTGTTGAAATTATCCATGCCTCCGCCGCCAATGCTATGGAGAAGCATGTAATCGATATAATCGGTCTGTAGCGCTTTTAGCGAATTCTCGAACATGGCGATCGAGGCCTCGCGTGTCTGATCCTCAGGTGAGAAATTCGACATCTTGGTGGCTATGTAATATTTGTCGCGAGGATGTCGGGCCAAAGCTATTCCGGTGGCAGTCTCGCTGCGGCCTTGGCAATATCGGGGCGATGTGTCGTAATAGTTGACTCCATGCTCCATGGCATAGTCCACGAGTTGGTTCACAGCCTCTTGGTCAATGTTCTCAACCTCGTTGCCATTGACTGTTTCTTTTATGGTGGGCAGGCGCATCATGCCATATCCTAAGATTGACACGCTGTCGCCTGTATTGTGATTGGTGCGATATGTCATCTCGCCTTTGCCGGCAACAGAAAGGTCAGAATGTGGAGCGCTCTTTGATTTGCAGCCCACTGCCGTGGCAGCCAAGCCAAGGCCCATAATTTCTAAGAATCTTCTGCGTGATATTGATTTCATAATTATAGCGGGCTTAAATTTCACGATGAATTTCCAGGCCTTCCACATGGATGGCGCTTTGATCCTCGTCCATTGAGGCCACTGTGCCTACCGGGCAATAATACTCGCAGGCTCCGCATCCGATGCATATGGCTGAGTTCACTACTGGCATAAGATTGTCGGTGCCTTCGCCCACTGGCACCATCATGATGGCTCCTGCCGGGCAGTGGCGCGCGCAATTGCCGCAACTTGTCGTGCCGGTGGCAGCCAGGCAGGCCTCGAGGTTGACCTCGGCTGTGCCTACCTTGATGGAGCTTTTCTCTGCCTCATCGACCGGATGATAGGCACCTACTGGGCATACGTTGGAGCAGATCGTGCATTCGGGACGGCAATATCCGTTGGTGTAATCTACTACGGGTTGCATGAAGCCGTCAAGACTCATGTTGGCGCTCAACACATTATTCGGGCACGCTTGGATGCAAAGTTGGCACGCCGTGCAGTGCTGCTTTAGATGCGTGAGACTCTGAGCGCCGGCTGGAGCAATGGGTGTGCGCCGATACGCTGGTTTTTTGTTCTTTAGCGGTGTGAGTCCGCCATCATTGCGGGTCACTGCACGGAGCATTGCCGTTGCGCCCAGTGTAGCGCCGGCAATCAGGAAGCCGCGTCGGCTTGCATTTGCCGCTGCTCTGCGCGAATTAGCATCCGACGGATCTTCGGCACTCTCTTTGTCGCTTCCTTTAGGATTAATGTCACCCTTGGATCTTGCGGTGGTGCGGCTGGGATTGTAAGCATAAGAGATGGCGCCGTCCTTGCATACGCTAATGCAATCCATGCAATCCACGCAGCGCGTGTAGTCGATCTGGTGATTTTTCGCATCGATGCACTTTGCCTTGCAATTGCGGGCGCATTTTCCACAGCGGATGCATTTGTCAGTGTCAATTACCGGCTTGAGGAGCGAGAATTGCGAAAGATAGCCTAAGATGGTGCCTACCGGACATATTGTGTTGCAGTAGTCGCGGCCGCCACGCCAGGCGAATGTCACCACCACGATCAGGGTGACTATGGCCACTATCAGTACAGGAATCGAAATGGCTGCTGCCACCGGATAGAAGTCGTAGTTGCCTTGGCTTTCGCTCCAATCGGCCAAGAGATTATTGGCGCCGTCCCAAGCCGGAGCAAATATCTGAGTGGCTATGCGCCCATAAGCGCTATAAGGCTCTACCAGGCCGGCAATTGCCGCTGCAAGCACAGCAGTCAGCCCTATTATGATGAGTATTGCGAATACGGTAAAAATCGTAAGGCGCGTTTTAGTCCAAGCCGGGGCAAAGCGAAAGCGGTTGAGGCGCTTTTTCTTCGGCCCCACATGAGAGCGAACCCAGTTTACCACATCTTGAAAAATGCCAAGAGGACATATGATCGAGCAGTATACTCGACCAAATATCAGGGTGCCCACCAGCAATATGATAAGCACTAACGCATTGGCTGACAGCAAAGCTGGCATGAACTGTATCTTAGCCATCCAGGACCAAAGCCTCAAGGCAGTGCCAGTAAAGTCAACAAACAGCAGGGTAACAGCCACAATGCTTAGCAAGGCCAAAATTATCCTTATAGTCTTTAACATGAATGTGAATATTGATTTCTGGCAAATTTACGAAAAAAATTGGGTTTTATGAAAATTATGAGGTGTTTTTCACAAAAATTATCTAACTTCGCGATAATAAAACAAATAAGCCATGAATCGTAAGCTCCCAGTAGTAGCTATAGTGATACCTTGCTACAATGAAGAGGAAGCATTGCCTCTTTCCCTGCCTGTGATCTTGGCCATTCTTGATAAGATGGCCCAAGAGAATATAGCCTCGCCGGAAAGCTATGTGATGTGCAGCAACGATGGCAGTCGCGACAGGACGTGGCCCCTGCTTAAGGAATGGCATGAGCGCGACCCTCGCGTAAGAGGGGTGTGCCTGGCACACAATCGTGGGCATCAGTATGCGTTGCTGGCAGGACTCATGGCTGTGCGAGGCAAATGCGATGCGGCCATTAGTATTGACGCCGATTTGCAGGACGATCCCAACGCAATCATTGCCATGGTCGAATGCTATCGACGGGGTTGCGACATAGTGTATGGCGTAAGATCAAGCCGAAAGACTGACACTTGGTTCAAGCGCTCTACGGCACATGCATTCTATGCTTTTCAGCGCCGGATGGGGCTTCAGACAGTGTATGATCATGCCGATTACCGCTTGATGAGCAGCAAGGCTCTTGACATGCTCAGCGAGTATCGCGAGCAAAATCTCTTCCTGAGGGGTATTGTGCCACTGATTGGGTTGCGTACTGATGTAGTGTATTACGAGAGAAATCCGCGCGTGGCTGGAGAGTCGAAGTATCCTCTGTCGAAGATGCTGAGTTTTAGCATCGATGGCATCACCTCATTTTCCTCGCGTCCCATCCGCTACATCTTTTTCTTAGGCGTGCTGTTCCTGTTCATCGATTTGGCGGTGGCCATATATGTGCTCTGCTCGTACTTCACGGGTCATGTTGAGCCAGGTTGGGCCTCGCTGATGCTGTCGATATGGTTTATAGGAGGAGCGGTGCTTATCGGGCTTGGCGTAGTAGGGGAGTATATCGGAAAAATCTTCATTGAAGTCAAGGCGCGTCCGCGCTACCAGATCGACGAAGAGATTTAGCCTCTTTCACAAAATAAGACAAGAAAATGGGGTGTGGTTTCCGCGGAAGTCACACCCCACATATTAAAAGGGACAGGTTGTCAGAGAGTATTGATGGCTTATGCCAGGAATCCCAGGAGCACACCAGCTGCAACGGCGCTGCCGATCACGCCGGCCACGTTCGGACCCATTGCGTGCATGAGCAGGTAGTTGCTTGGATCGTATTCAAGACCAAGATTGTTGGAGATGCGCGCGCTCATAGGCACAGCCGATACGCCGGCATTGCCGATAAGCGGGTTGATCTTTTTGGCCTTGGGCAAGAAGAGATTGAAAATCTTCACAAAAATCACGCCTGATGCGCTGGCGATGATGAATGCCATGAAGCCAAGCAGGAAGATGAAGATAGTCTGGGTGGTGAGGAAGTGGCTTGCCTGTGTGCTGGCACCCACGGTCATGCCCAAGAGGATGGTCACGATGTCGGTGAGAGCGTTGCTGGCAGTTTTAGCCAGGCGGTTGCAGACACCGCACTCACGCAGCAGGTTGCCGAAGAATAGCATGCCCAGCAGCGGCAGGCCGCTCGGAACCACGAAGCAGGTCAGCAGCAAGCCCACAATCGGGAATATGATCTTTTCATTTTGGCTGACGGCGCGAGCCGGCTTCATCTTGATGCGGCGCTCGTCGTGGGTGGTGAAGAGGCGCATCAGCGGCGGCTGGATCACAGGCACCAGAGCCATGTAGCTATAAGCCGACACCGCAATAGCGCCCATCAGATTGGGAGCCAATTTCGATGAAAGGAAGATTGCAGTGGGACCGTCGGCACCGCCAATGATGGCGATAGCGCCGGCCTGGTCAGGTTCGAATCCCAAAGCGAGGGCCACCATGTAGGCGCCGAAAATGCCAAATTGGGCGGCAGCGCCAATGAGCATCAGCTTTGGATTTGCTATAAGGGCAGAGAAGTCGGTCATAGCGCCGATTCCCAAGAAGATTAGTGGCGGATACCATCCGGCGCTCACGCCATTGTAGAGAATGTTGAGCACCGAGCCCTCCTCATAGATGCCGATTTCCAGACCGGCGCTTGTGTTGAAGGGGATGTTGCCTATCAGGATGCCAAAACCGATTGGCACCAGCAGCATCGGCTCAAAATTCTTCTTTATGGCAAGCCAGATGAAGAATAGGCCTACTGCGAGCATGACAAAATTGCCAAGCTCCGCGTTGGCGAAACCTGTGAGTTCCCAGAACTGACGCAGGTTCAATTGGATGAAATCACTGAATGAGAAACTCTCCATAATTGATGCAGTGGATGGAAGTTATCATTCGATTGTAAGGAGCAGGGCTCCGTCGAGCACTGAATCGCCAGCGCCTACGTTTATGGTCTTCACCACGCCGTCGCGGCCAGCATGGATGGCATTTTCCATCTTCATGGCCTCAAGCACAAGCACAGTGTCGGAAGCCTTTACGGAATCGCCCACTTTCACAGGAATTGAAAGCACTACACCAGGCAGAGGAGCCTTGACCTGGTATGCTGATCCTGCCACCACTGCAGGCTTGGCGATCACCTTGTCGCCGGTTGATGTGCGGGGAGCCGGAGCAGCCTTCACGGCGCTGACCTTTACAGGCTTCTGATCTTCGGTGAGCTCTACTTTGTAAGGCATGCCGTTGACCTCAACCTGGGCGATGTTGCCCTCGATGTCGCCAATGGCTACCTTGTAGGTGTTTCCGTTGATTTTATATTTATATTCTTTCATTGCAAGTAAGTATTATAATGATCATTAATGAGGAAGGTGGCGTAAGCCGTAAATCTTTGAGCTCCAGGGTGAATAAGCACGCTTAACCTTGTTGATGGTGAGCACTGTGCTCTCGGTGTCGTGAGCATTGAGATGCTGATACAGAGCCATGCATATGGCTGCGATCACCTCGCCAGAGTCATGCTCAATGTTATGCTTTTCTTCCTTGGCCACGCCATGAGCCCTGGCCTTGTTCTTGCGAGACACTGACTCGCCTATGCGGTCGATAGCCATGAATGCGAGGCAGAGCACAAGCAGAGAGCTGAACACGATGCACATTGCCATAGCTGCCATTCCAAATCCGTGGCCGTCGTATTCGGCGAAGAGCTGGATCTTGTTGTTAGTGTCCTTGATTTTGTTGGCGCTCTTCGGAGTGATGTATTTTTCTCCCCCGGTGCGGATTTCCCATTCGCCTTCGCCGTCGACAGAGCGGGCATAGGATTGGTTGGGGAGCAGGGCGGCGGGCACCAAAACCTCATCAATCAATGTTTTCCCATCAGCATCATAGACGCCAATCCAGTTGTCCTGGCCGGGCACGAGCTCAAAACTCAGGTGGAGAGGACCCAGATTAGGCTCATTGTCGGCAAAGAACACTATGTGCTGGCGCTTTCCCATATGGGTGCTTTCGTCGCCCATAGGTACGGGATACTTCATAGGATTCTCTGGATCGTTAGTGATGTAGATGCTGGATATGTCGAGCGGACCGAAATTGCCATTGAAGAGCTCGATCCAGCCGTGACGGTATCCGTATTCATCAACGAATCCTTGGTCGTTGGCCACCATCACTTCATTGATGCGTAGGGCTTTGCGGTTTTGTGCCCCCGCAAGCCCTATGCATGCTATAAGTGATATGACCAGAAATAGGTGTTTCTTGTTCATATGTTTTTTAAAGAGGAATATTGCCGTGTTTCTTAGCAGGATTGGTTACCTTCTTGGTGGCGAGCTGCTGCAGTGCGCGAATGATGCGGAAGCGAGTGTTGCGAGGCTCGATCACATCATCAATGTAGCCATACTTGGCAGCATTGTAAGGATTGCAGAAGAGCTTGTTGTATTCGTCCTCCTTCTCCTGCAGGAACTTCTTGGGATCTTCAGCAGCCTTGGCTTCCTTGGCATAGAGCACCTCGACTGCGCCAGCGCCACCCATAACGGCAATTTCTGCGGTAGGCCAAGCGTAGTTCATGTCGCCACGCAGCTGCTTGCAGCTCATCACGATATGGCTGCCACCATAGCTCTTGCGCAGAGTCACAGTCACCTTAGGCACAGTAGCCTCGCCGAAGGCGTAGAGCAGCTTGGCGCCATGGAGAATCACAGCGTTGTACTCTTGGCCGGTGCCGGGCAGGAATCCGGGCACATCCACCAGGGTTACCAATGGGATGTTGAAGGCGTCGCAGAAGCGCACGAAGCGGGCTGCCTTGCGCGAAGCGTTGCAGTCGAGCACGCCTGCCAGATACTTGGGCTGGTTGGCCACGATGCCGACAGCCTGGCCGTTGAAGCGAGCGAAGCCTACGATGATGTTCTTGGCATATTCGCGCTGCACTTCCAGGAATTCGCCGTTGTCGATGATAGCGCCAATCACCTCATACATGTCGTAGGGGCGGTTAGCTGAATCGGGGATGATCTCGTTGAGAGAGTCCTCGAGGCGGTCGATCGGGTCGTTGCACTCTACCAATGGGGGCTCCTCGAGATTGTTCTGAGGAATGTAGCTGAAGAGTTTGCGGATGATCTTGAGAGCGTGCTCGCCGTCTTCGGCAGCGAAGTGAGCGACACCGCTCTTCTGAGCGTGCACCTCAGCGCCGCCCAGAGCATCCTGGGTCACGTCTTCGCCAGTCACTGTCTTTACAACCTTGGGGCCGGTGAGGAACATGTAGCTGATGCCCTTGGCCATGATAGTGAAGTCGGTAAGAGCGGGCGAATACACTGCGCCGCCGGCGCAGGGGCCGAGGATAGCAGAAATCTGCGGGATCACGCCTGATGCCATGATGTTGCGCTGGAAAATCTCGCTATAGCCAGCCAGAGCGTTGATGCCTTCCTGGATGCGAGCGCCGCCCGAGTCGTTGAGGCCGATCACCGGTGCGCCCATCTTCATGGCCATGTCCATGATCTTGCAAATCTTGAGGGCCATGGTCTCAGAAAGAGAACCGCCGAACACTGTGAAGTCCTGTGCGAAGATGTATACCAAGCGGCCTTCGATTGTGCCGTAGCCGGTCACCACGCCGTCGCCGAGGAATGATTTCTTTTCCTGGCCGAAGTTGGTGCAGCGATGACGCACGAACATGTCGATTTCCTCGAACGAGCCCTCGTCGAGAAGCTGAAGGATGCGCTCGCGAGCGGTGTATTTGCCACGCTCATGCTGCTTGTCGATAGCCTTCTGTCCGCCTCCGAGACGTGCTTCAGTGCGCAGCTCGATGAGTTCTTTTACTTTTTCCAGTTGATTGCTCATTTCTTATTTTTTTAGAATTTTTCCAATTGAGGTGTTTAAAAAAGAAAAAAGAGCCGAATTCAGGGAATGACTCGGAATTCTGCTCTATTTTTCATGTGATATGTTACTTGTTGGGATCTTCGCAGAGTTCAATCAGGGTGCCACAAGTCGACTTCGGATGCAGGAAGGCGATGTTGAGGCCTTCAGCGCCCTTGCGGGGAGCTTTGTCGATGAGCTTGCAGCCCTTGCCCTCCACTTCGGCCAGAGCGTTGGCCACTCCGTCCTCGATGGCGAATGCCACGTGCTGGATGCCTCCGCGGCCGCCATTCTTTTCGATGAACTTGCTGATTGCGCTTTCGGGGCTTGTGCCTTCGAGAAGCTCTATTTTGGTTTGTCCTACGCGGAAGAAGGCAGTCTTCACTTTCTGATCCTCAACTTCTTCGATGGCGAAGCATTTGAGACCGAGCATGTTCTCGTAGAAGGGTATTGCTTCCTCAAGGCTGGGAACGGCAATGCCGATGTGTTCGATATGTGAAATATCCATAATAATTGGTTTAATGGTTAACTATTTTTGTCATTAATTGAATACGTGCTGTTTTACGCGGCAAAATTACAAAATTTTCGCGATATAAAAGGTTAAAAAAGGAAAATATTGCAAAGGCTCATCCTAAATGGCTCAATCTTGAGAAATATAGTACAAAATGACATCGCGAATGCCTTGCTGGCACGCCGGGCAGAAAGCCTCAGCCTCGTTGTATCGCATGCGGCACGACACATCGGTGGGCCGGTAGATTCCCTTGAAGGCATAGCCCCCGCCTTCGTACACGCCCAGAGGATACTTGGCTGCATCCTTCGACAGGGTGGGGATGGGAGTGCCTTCCGGCAGCATGCTCTTCCATTTACTGTCAAAATCCACCAGGGTGGTGATGTTGGGCTCCCAAGGCTCCACGTCGAGAGGGTAGGTGTCTGACATCACCTCGGTCTCATAGAAATACTCGTCGGCCAAGCCGCCAAAACTGTGGCCGAACTCATGCACCACGACGGGGCGGAACTTGTCGTGGTGCGCAGCCGTGAGGGTGTAATCATTGAAAATGCCTCCACCGCCGTAGACTGGCGAGTTGACGAGCACGATGAGGTGTTGTGCGGGAATGCCGTTGAGGGCATCATACATGGCGAACACTGACGGCGAGGTCAGATAGCGGTCGCTGTAGAATGTGGAATAGTGCGAACCGAAAGCTGTGCGCTTCCAGTCGTTGTCCTTGGGCACGCTCACTCCCGAGTCGAGCGAGGGTGTGCGCACGGCTATGAAGTCGAAATACTCCTTGAATTCATTGAAAGGCACATGCTCAAACATCGCGTCGACGGCCTCGCGGCAGTCGGCCAGATACACATCCATCTCCTCCTCGGTATATCCCTCGGCCAGGAAAGCCACACCGATATGGGGGCCCTCGGCACTGCCGCGGTGGATGTATTCATGGGGGAGCACGCTTTGCGAATGGTCGCGAATGAGGATGTCGCTTGGATCCACCACATGGGATATCGAGGCTATCGGCTGATGGCGCTCGTCGAGCAGGCGGTTGGTGACCTTCACTTTTTCGCGAGGCATTGGCACCAGCAGGCTCACCTCGCAATATCCCGGCACGCTGTCGCCCAGGCGCAGCCATTCATTGAACAGCGTAGAGTAGGAGTTGCGGTACACGGTGTCGCCGGCAAGAGTTTGCACGGTGATGTCGCCATTGCCGCCGTAGCACAGCTTGTCAAGCTGGCCCTTGCGGCCGGCCCAGTGGGGCGTCTTGGCCATGTGGCGCAGCCCAATGTTTACATCGGAAGCTGTCCCTTGCAGCACATAGTCGATGCGAAGCGTGGAGTCGGCGAAATGCTCGCCGAAGGTGACAGCGCCGGCCGTTGCGATGCTCGCGGCGGCAGCTGTCAGCAGCAGTAATCGTTTCATGGAATTTCAGATATAGGAATTTGGCGCTTGAATACTTCCTTGAAGGAAATAATGGTTTCCGTGCGCGTGGCGTCGAGCTTCTGGAAATGCGTCTGGATGATGTCGAGCAGATGGTCGTTGTTACGGGCCACAACCTTGGTGAACATGTCGTAATGGCCTGTGGTGAAGTGGCATTCCACCACTTCGGGGATTTGCTCGAGGCGCTCGATCACCTGGCGAAACTTGGTCGGGTCAGTCAGCAGGATGCCGATGTATGCGCACGTGTCGAAGCCCAGGGCTGCCGGACTGATCAGGCATTCGGTGCCTTTGACCACCCCCTTGGCGGTGAGTCTCTGCAGGCGCTGGTGGATGGCGGCGCCCGAAACGCCGAGCTCGCGAGCTATTTCCAGAAAGGGCTTGCGGCCGTCCTCGGCCAGCTTCTTCAATATTTGTAAGTCGATTTTGTCAAGTTGTTGGCGATTCATAATGCGACGCGGCAATTTAATCGGTTGTTTTTTATGGTTAGCGTTAGATTGTAATAATCTATTGCAAAATTAATAATAATTTTTTAAATTTATGTCCTTTTTAGTTAATAAAATGATGTTTTCAAAAGCATAAAATTTGCAAATAAACCTAAAATCAAAAATTACTGAAACTTTTTTATTTAGGTATGTCGCATTATTAAGAAAAAAGCAGTAATTTTGTACACGAAAACCGCGTGCCTTGCTTTCAGATGGGTCAATCTGACGGGTGCGTGATGAGAATTAACAAACCAAGAAAGAGCTTATGCTTAAACGTTTCTTTATATCGATGCTCGGCACCATGGCAGGCCTGTGGCTTTCACTGTTCTTCTTCGTGGTGATCGGCATTGTGTCTTTTGGGCTTCTGCTGAGCCAGGCCCTCCTTTCCAAATCAGGGCCTGACTATGACAAGGCAATCCTTCTTATCGATCTCGATGGCGAAATACCCGAGCGCGAATCAGAAATTTCGCCTACCGACATGCTTCTCTACGGCGTCAGCGACGGTCCGAGCCTCAACGACATCATCACCGCAGTGCGCTTGGCTACCGACGACGATAAGATCAAGGGCATCTATCTTGATTGCAAAGGCTCTTCTTTGGGCATGGCTTCGCGCCAGGAACTGGCCGAGGCTTTGAAAACTTTCAAGGCCGCCGGAAAGTGGATATACGCATATTCCGACAATTACACCCAGGGCGATTACTATGTGGCCACGACTGCTGACCGCATCTATCTGAATCCTGTGGGCACGATCGACATCCACGGCCTTAGCGCCACCACCATTTTCTACAAGGACCTGCTCGACAAGGTAGGGGTGAAGATGCAAGTGGTGAAGGTGGGCGCATACAAGAGCGCTGTGGAGCCATATGTCAACACTCAGATGAGCGAGCCCAGCCGAGAGCAGACCACCGTGTTCCTCAACCAGATTTGGGAGAACATCACTGACCAGATGGCCGACAACCTCGAAATCAGCCCCATATACCTCGACCATTGGGCCGACAGCATCACTTTCTGCTGGCCCGCTGAGAAATTTGTGGATTGCAAGCTGGCCTATAGCCTGATGTATCGAAATGAGGTGGAGGATAAGATGCGCGACAAGCTCAGTGTTGATGCTGACGACGATCTGCCATTCGTGAAGCCAGGCGAGTATATCGAGTCAGTGACATCATCCGGGTGGGGCACAGAAAAGAAGCACATAGCCGTGCTTTTCGCTGTGGGCAGCATTTACGACAGCGGCAACAGCGGCATTGTGGCTTCCAAGATCGTGCCTGAAATCCTGCGTCTGTCAAAAGATGAGAAGATTGCCGGCATGGTGCTTCGCGTGAATTCAGGCGGTGGTAGCGCATTTGCCAGCGAACAGATATGGAAGGCTCTCGAGGATTTCAAGGCTACCGGAAAGAAACTCTATGTGTCGATGGGCGATTACGCTGCATCAGGCGGTTACTACATATCATGCGGAGCCGATAAGATCTATGCCGATCCGGCCACGCTGACCGGTTCAATCGGCATCTTTGGCCTTATCCCTGACGCAAAAGGGCTGCTTACCGACAAGTTCGGGCTGCATTTTGAGACCGTGTCCACCAACAAGGACAGCAATTTCCCAGCCATATACCAAGCCATGACCCCCAATGAGTTCAATGCCATGCAAGGATATATCGAGCGAGGCTATGACCTGTTCACCAAGCGAGTGGCTGAGGGGCGCGACATCCCCCAAGATTCCGTCAAGGCAATCGGAGGCGGACGCGTGTGGGATGGCATGAAGGCCCAGGAAATCGGCCTTGTCGATGAGCTTGGCTCTTTGCGCAAGGCTGTGGTAGACTTGGCCGAAGAGGTGGGAGTAGGCGAAAACAGCTACGCCTGCTATCCCAAGAAAGAGGACAAATGGATGGCCATGCTCAAGAACTTGGGCGTGGATTTAGAAACCAGTGTCAAGATCGAAGACCTAAGTCCGGCCGAGATGAAGAGATGCATCCAAGTGGCCAACGAAATCCAGAATTGGAATCCCGTGCAGGCTCGCATGGAGCCCCTCATGGTAGAGTAGGGTGCTAAAGTTCTGTATGGGCAATGTAAAAAGATAAAAAAACCAAAGAAACGGCATAATTGATGAAACGCAAAAGGTCATGGTGGGCAAAAGCCATACTTCTCCCCATATCCAAGATTTATGGGGCTGTGACCTTCATGCGCAATTGGCTGTTCGATGTCAAGATCCTCAAAGAGCGCGAGTTCCCGGTGCCAGTGATCGTGGTGGGCAATCTCGCGGCTGGTGGCACGGGCAAGACCCCCCATGTCGACTATATCATCGACAGCCTTCGCTACAGCTACCATGTAGGCATGGTGAGCCGAGGCTATCGGCGCTCCACACATGGCTTTGTGATGGCCACCAAGCGCTCCACGCCCACGGAAATCGGCGATGAGCCCTACATGCTCTATCACAAATATGGTGGGGAAGTGCCAGTGGCAGTGTGTGAGGATCGAGTGGCTGGCATAGCCGAACTCTTGAAAATCGATCCACATATCAACCTCATAGTGCTCGATGATGCATTCCAGCATCGCTATGTGCGGGCCACGGTATCGGTGCTTCTGACCGAATACAACAACCCCTTCTTTGAGGACAGCCTGCTGCCTTACGGGCGCCTGCGCGAGTCAAAGCGCGGCAAGCGCCGAGCCGACATCATTGTGGCTACCAAGTGCCCCGAACGGCCTTCGCCCCTGGATTTGCACATATTTAAAGAGAACCTCGACCTTGTAGCCTGCCAGCAGCTCTTCTTCTCGCGCATACTCTATGGCAAGCTCACGCCCGCTTTTCCCGACGAGGCACCGCAAATAGCGCCGTCGCTCGACTGGCTTGGGCCTGAGGATCGCCTGCTGTGCGTGGCCGGAATCGGCAACCCGCGTCCGTTTGTGAAATATGTCAAGCATTTCAAGCCCAAAGTGCGAGTCAACATCTTTCCCGACCACCATAATTTCACACGCAAGGACATGTCGACCCTCCAGCAAAGATTCGAGACTATGGAGGGGCGCCATTGCTTTATCATAACCACTGAGAAAGACGCTGTGCGCATGGCCAATTGCCCGTATTTCCCGCATCAGCTCAAAGCCTACACCTATTATCTGCCTATCAAGGTAGACTTCATGCGCGACGACAACCATCCCTTTGTTGACTCGATCCTCAAGCTCATCAAGGCCCAGTCGATCCGCAATACCTGACCCCAGTGACGAACAATATCCCTCATAACCGCGTTATTATTTCGCAAATTTAAACCAAAACGACCATGATAGATACAATCCGACAGACAGCCGACTACATCCGCGAGCAAGTTGGGGAAGTCCCCACCACAGCCATCATCCTGGGCACAGGCCTGGGTGCACTTGTTGATCACATCGAGGACAAAAAATACATCCCTTATAAAGAAATACCCAATTTCCCGCTCTCCACAGTGGAGGGCCACAGCGGCAACCTCATATTCGGTAAGCTTGGCCAAAAGCCAGTGATGGCCATGCAGGGCCGATTCCATTACTATGAAGGCTACGACATGAAGCAAGTGACCTTCCCCATCCGTGTGATGCAGCAGTTGGGCGTAAAGGTACTGTGCGTGAGCAATGCTGCCGGCGGCATGAACAAGGAGTTCCGCGTCGGAGACATCATGATCATCACCGACCATATCAACCTCTTCCCCGAAAATCCTCTGCGCGGCCGCAACGACGACCGCCTTGGCCCGCGTTTCCCGTCGATGACCAACGCCTACGCCCCCGAGCTCATCAAGATTGCCGATGAGGTGGCCGACGAACTGAAGATGCGTGTGATGCATGGCGTGTATGTGGGCACACCGGGCCCGACATTCGAGACCAAGGCAGAATACGAATATTTCCGCATCATAGGTGGCGATGCTGTGGGCATGAGCACTGTGCCGGAAGTCATAGTGGCCAACCACGCCGGCATCAAGGTGTTTGGCGTGTCAGTCATCACCGACCTCGGCGGCAAGGAGATCACTGTAGAGCCTACCCACGAAGAGGTGCAAAAGGCCGCCCAGGAGGCACAGCCCCGCATGATGAAGCTCATATCCGAATTGGTCAACAGAATTTAACCACCAAGGACCAAAGACCAAAGACCAAAGACCATAATGGAAACAGAGATATCGAAATTAGGCGAATTTGGGCTCATCGACCATCTTACCAAGGGCATAGAGCTCAAAAACGCCTCCAGCCATCGCGGCATAGGCGACGATGCCGCTGTGCTGAAGTATCCCGACACTGATGTGCTGGTCACCACCGACTTGCTGCTCGAAGGCGTGCATTTCGACCTCACCTATGTGCCGCTGAAGCATCTTGGATATAAGTCGGCAGTGGTGAATTTCTCGGACATCTACGCCATGAATGGCACGCCCCGACAGATTGTGGTCAGCATCGGAGTGTCGTCGCGCTTCACGGTGGAGCATATGGAGGACTTCTACGCCGGCTTGCGCCTGGCATGCGAAATTTATGGAGTAGATTTGGTGGGTGGCGACACCTCAGCCTCGCGCCAAGGCCTGGTCATCAGCATCACATGCATAGGAGATGTTGACAAAGACAAGGTAGTGCTACGAAGCGGAGCAAAGGACACCGACCTGATATGCGTCAGCGGTGACTTAGGAGCGGCCTACATGGGCCTTCAGCTCCTGGAGCGCGAGAAGGCCGCATCGGCAGGCAAAAAGGACTTCCAGCCCGATTTTGCCGGCAAGGAATATCTGGTAGAGCGCCAGCTCAAGCCCGAGGCTCGCAAGGACATTGTGGCCGAATTGGCCAAGGCCGGAATAGTGCCTACCTCAATGATGGATGTCAGCGACGGCCTGTCATCGGAACTGCTCCACATCTGCAAGGAGAGCCATTGCGGCTGCCGCGTGTATGAGGACCGCATTCCCATCGATTATCAGACTGCTCTGATGGCCGAAGAGCTCAACATGAATCTGGTGACTGCTGCCATGAATGGAGGCGAGGACTATGAACTGCTGTTTACTGTGCCTCTCACCGACCATGAAAAGGCCGAAAAGCTCCCGGGAGTGAAAATCATCGGATACATCACCAAGCCTGATTTGGGCTGTGCCATGATCACTCGCGACGGCCAGGAGATGCCTCTCAGAGCCCAAGGATGGAATTCGTTGGCCTAATTAAGGTCTTATAACATCCGGAATGTTGGTGAAATGAAAAAAAGTTAGTACCTTTGCAATGTAATTTTTGACTTTGACAATGGTTAATCGTGTGCTTATAAGGATCAAGGTAGTGCAAATGCTATATTCGTATTTGCTCACCCGCAGTGAATTCAGGCTGATTGAGCCACCCGAGACCAACTCGCGCGACAAGAAATACGCCTATAATATTTACATTGACATGGTGTTGCTGCTACTCGAACTATCGGGGCAGAACGTCAAGAGCAATGACACCCCGCTGCAACTCAACGTGGAGAAAAAGCTGAAGGACAACAAAGTGGCCAAGGCGCTGTCGCAGAACGACACGATACGCACAGCCATTCTGCGCGGCAATTCCCGGGTAGGCCTCTTCGACAGCCTCCTGCCTGATCTGTATAAGCAGATTCTCGAGTCAAAGATCTACATCGATTACGCAAAGATACGTAAGCCGGAATTGAGCGATGATGTGTTGCTGTGGGCTACCATCCTGGAGACCATAATCGCTCGCGATGAAAAGATTGCCGACGCGCTACGCCAAGCAGGCGATTTCTCATCGGCCGGTTTCCAAAAGGGCATTGAAGACCTGGTAAACACCCTCAAATCGTATGCCGACACTCGCGACTTCTTCAAAAAGGCCAAGAATGACCTGGAAGTCTCTCTTGACAAGGCTTATGAGCTCTATCTGAGCATTTTCGCACTCATTATAGACCTTACTGATGAGCATGAGCGCCGCTTGGAGGTGGCTCGGTCGAAGCACTTGGCATCGAGCGACGATCTCAATCCCAATACCAAGCTCCTCTATAACAGTCTCACTGAGTATTTGCGTCGTAGCGAAGGCCTGGAGGACTTGCTCAAGGAGTACAAGGTGCGCCGCAACGAAGAGTCGTCATCATTCCTCAAGCTCATGCTTGATCAGCTTCTCGAAAGCGATGTCTACAAGGAGTATGTGTCGACCCCGCGCGGTGGCCTTGAAGAAGATGCCGAATTCTGGCGCGACGCATTGCGCACAGTGATCTTGCCCTCTGACCTCCTTATGGAGGAAATGGAAGACCAGTCGGTGTATTGGAACGACGACTTGCAGATCATGGGCACTTTCGTGCTAAAGACACTGCGCCAGATCGCCCAATCCAAGGGCAAGCCTGTGGAGATGCTCCCCAAATTTAAAGACCTTGAGGACGAGCGTTTTGGGCCCGACCTTTTCCGCTACGCTGTAGAGAACAATGCACTGTATCGCCAATACATCGAGCGCTTTATCCAACACAACAATTGGGATCCTGAGCGCCTGGCCTTCATGGACATTGTGATCATGACCACAGCGATTGCCGAGATAGTGCATTATCCCAATATCCCGGTGGCCGTGTCGGTCAACGAATATGTGGAGATAGCCAACAATTACAGCACCGAAAAGAGCGGAGGCTTCATCAACGGAATGCTCTACAACATCATTAAGTTCCTTAATGAAGAAGGCATCATCAACAAGGCTTAACCAAAAGCAATAAACAATCGATTATTAACATTAAACTAATATTAAATGCTACTCGACAACATTTTAGCACTCCTGTGTGATTCAGCAGCTGCTGCCGGCGAAGCCGGCGAGGTGGCTAAGGCCGATTACTCAGGCATCATAATGATTATTGCCATCATCGCAATATTCTATTTCTTCATGATCCGTCCGCAAAGCAAGCGCCAGAAGAAAATCAAGGAAGAGCGCGCCCGCTTGGAGAAAGGATCACGCGTGTTCACCCAGGGCGGCATCTATGGCAAGGTTACTGAGGTGAAGGACACAGTGTTCGTGGTGGAGATCGCTCCCAGCGTGAAGATCACTGTCGACAAGAACTGCGTATATCCAGCAGCCGATGCTGATGCGGCCATCCAGGACGCACAGGCGGCTAATAAGTAAGACCCATCTTCTTAAGCCCGCAAGGGCTTAATTTTTATGAAGCAATTGTCACGCTTGAAGAGCGCAATGCAATCGCGCGAGGGCCGGAATGTCATGGTTTTCATGGTGTTCTTGGCCATTGCGGCTGTATTGTGGATTATCATGTCGCTCAACGAAGAGACACAGCGTGACCTGCGATGCTCGGTGGTGATCACCAATGTGCCAGATTCGATGACACGCATCAGCCCGCTCCCCGAGGCCCTCAACGTGAGCGTGAGAGCCAAGGGCACCGAGCTTCTAAAGTATCTATGGAAGAGGCGCCCCACGATGAATATCGACTACCGCCAGTACAAATCGGGCGACAAGATCCAATTTAGTGATGCCTCCCTTAAGGCCTTTTTCCGCAGCATGGTGGGAGGCGGCTGCCAGATTCTCTCAGTCACTCCTGATACCCTCTCCTTAGTCTTTACTTCGCAACCTGGCGTAAAGGTGCCTGTAAGGCTTAATGCGGCAATCACGCCAGCCCCGCACTATATATTAGTAGGCAAGCCCCGCACCTTCATCGACTCGATAATGCTGTATTCAGCCAGCGGCAACACCACGCGCCATACTTCAGTCAACACCTATCCGGTCACTCTATCCGATGTGCGCAAATCGCAGATCATAAGAGTGCCCATCGATGCTCCCCGCAACACTCGCGCCATCCCTGACTCGGTAGAGGTTAGCTTCGAAGTGGAGCCGCTGATCTCTAAGACTCGCAAAGTCACGGTCACTACCCTCAATGTGCCCGAGGGCATGAAACTCATCACGGTGCCACAGCAGATCGAGGTATATTACATGGTGCCCATGAATGTGTACAAAAAGTCTGAGGCAGAGCCAAAATTCAAAGTGGTGGCTGACTACAACACCATCAATCCCAATAGCGATGAGCGCGTGGCTGTAACCCTGGCTTATGCCCCCAAAGATTTCATCAACGTATTCTTGTCGACTGACAGCGTCGACTATATAATCGAGCAGCGATGACCGATCTCATTGCCATTACCGGCGGAATAGGGGCTGGGAAATCCACAGTCTCAAGGATATTGCGCGCGATGGGCTATCCTGTCTACGACTGCGATGCCGAGGCGCGCTGGATTATCGACAATAATGACAAGATAAAAGTCAAGATCAAGCAGGCTTTCGGCACTGAGGCTTACCGAGGTGATGGCTCACTCGACAGGCCATTTGTGTCACGCATCGTATTCAGTGATCCTGAAAAATTAAGACAGCTCAATGAGATCACTCATCAAACTGTCAAAGAAGATCTTATGGCTTGGGTCAGCAGGGTGGAAGGCCCGAAGGCATTCGTGGAGACGGCCATACTCTATCAGAGCGGACTTGACCGGATGGTCAGCGCCGTGTGGATGGTGACTGCTCCGGAAAGCTTGCGCGTTAGCCGCGTGATGGAGCGCAGCGGACTGTCAGCCGAGCAGGTGGCAGAGCGCATAGCCGCTCAGAACCATCAGCCTGACCGTCAGCATAGTCATGTGCATGAGATAAGCAACGACGGCCGTCATTCGCTGCTGAAGCAAGTCGATGCCTTACTTTGAGGCAATAACCTCGATCTCTACCAGAGCGCCCTTGGGAAGGTCGCGCACTGCAAAGGCTGAGCGAGCGGGAAAGGGAGCTTCGAAATAGCGAGCATATACCTCATTCATGGCGCCGAAATCAGCGATGTCGGCCAGCAGCACTGTGGTCTTCACCACGTTGTCGAGGGTGAGGCCTACCGACTGCAGAATGGCTGCAGCGTTCATCAGCGACTGGGAGGTCTGGTCAGCGATATTGTCAGGCATTATACCGGTGGCGGGGTCAATGGGGAGCTGGCCCGAAACGAATACGAGGTTGCCAGCATCGATGGCTTGGCTGTAGGGGCCGATAGCGCCGGGAGCGCCTGTTGTAGCAATTGGCTGTTTCATTTGATTGGTGTTATTAGAAGTGTACTAAATTTATGGTTAATTTTATAACTATAAAAGATCAAAACTTCTTATGAATTAGGCGTCTTAGTAATCTGCAGGTCTTGGAGCTTGAGATCATGGACAGATTCGTTGATCTCTTGATTCATTTCGTTGACTGTAGAGATTACGCCGGGGAAATTATTGTTGAAATTGGGGATGAAATTGCGATTGCCCAGCACATTGAGCTGGCGCCTCAGATATCCCACTGTGATCAGATTGGTGTCAAGGGCGGGCTGGAAGCCGTAGACCTGGTGCTCCTCGTTGATCACCACTCGGGCTATGATCTTTGCGTCGCAAAGCCTATTGGTAATGTCAGTGACCAAGCGCGAAGGAAGGCCATATTTCTGCACGATGTCCACTACCGTAAGCGGAGACTTTTGCGCTGCGAATCGCTGCACGATCACTGTAGCCACCGCTATGGTGAGCTTCTCGCGATAATCAGGCGCGATATGGTTGATCTGATCGTTGAAGGTGAACTGGAATATGTTTTGTGAGGCATAGCATATCAGGCATCCCGACAGGCAGATTACCCACACCAATTGCAGCCATAGCAAAAGCAGAGGTATGAATGAAAAGCTTCCGTAAATGGCATTGTATTTGGCCACATAGAGCTGGCCGCTGACGAAGAGCCATTGCAATATCGAGAAGCCAACGCCGGTGAACACGCCGGCCATGAAAGCGTTGCTAAATTTCACTTTTGTATTAGGGATCATCATGAAGGCTGCCGCAAAGAAAAGGCATGAGAACATGAAGGATCCGAATTCGAAGGCTGCCGAGATGATCGGCGTCATGAATGAAAAGTGGAAGAAACTCTGCAGCGACTTGCTGAGGAAAACATTCAATCCACCCGCGCAAATCAGCAGCACCGGCAGAATGAGCAGCATCGCGGTGTAGTCAGTGATTTTACGCCAAAAACTGCGCCCTTGCCTTACATTCCATATCAGATTGAAACAACCCTCGACATTGCTCACCAGATTTATTATCGTGTAGAGAAGGAATACAATGCCTACCCCCACAAAAAGGCCTTCGCTTGCCTGATTGAGATATGAGTCGACAAATGTCAAAGCCTTGGCTATTACGATGCGCTGGCTGGGAAACATCTTGAAAAGCTCGTCCTGCAGAAAATTCTGCAAGCCGAAGCCTCGACCTATGGCAAACAATAGTGCCAGCGCAGGCACTATGGCCAACATCGTGCGGTAGGTCATGGCGCAGGCCTGAGTCTGAAGGTCGGTGTTGAGAAAGGAATTGACCGTAATGTTGAGAGTCTTGATCAGATTTACGGAAAATTTTTTGCGCGTATCCTCCCATACCCCATAGGAGCAGTAACGCCAGAAAGCCATGGCGCGGCCTTTCAGTCGCAGCCATCTTTTGGTCATATTCGACATTTTCTCTCCCATGGTCTTAAATCTTTGATGCGTGTTATGCAAATAGTGCTCGGAATGCCTCTTCCACCTTGGCCACCTCGATCAATTTGATGCTAAGGCGCGAGGTATCGATGCCCTTGAGATTATTCTTTGGTATGAGCATGGTGGTCATGCCCAGCTTTTCAGCCTCCATAATTCTCTGCTCCAGGCGGCTCACTGGGCGGATTTCACCTGAGAGGCCCACCTCTCCGGCAAAACAAGTGGAGTGGGGGATCGACATGTCGACATTGCTCGAGAGAATGGCTGAAATCACTGCCAGGTCGAGTGATGGATCATTGACCTTGATGCCACCAGCAATGTTCAGAAACACATCCTTTTGGCCCAATTTGAATCCTACGCGCTTCTCCAGCACTGCCAAGAGCATGTTCATGCGCTTGCCGTCGTAGCCAGTGACTGAGCGCTGCGGGGTGCCGTAGGCTGCAGTGCTCACCAAGGCTTGCACCTCGATCATGAAGGGGCGCATGCCCTCCACAGTCACTCCGATTGACACTCCGGATAGATTCTCATCGTTATGGCGGATCAACATTTCTGAGGGATTCTTCACTTCGCGCAGACCGTGCTGGCCCATTTCATAGACCCCGATCTCCGATGTGCTGCCAAATCGATTCTTAATGGCGCGGAGCAGGCGGTACATGTATTGGCGATCGCCCTCGAATTGGATCACAGCGTCGACAATGTGCTCCAGTACCTTCGGGCCAGCTAAGGATCCTTCTTTGGTGATGTGGCCTATCAATATGACTGGCACGCCCGACTCTTTGGCGTATTTCAGGAGTTGGGCAGCGCATTCGCGCACCTGGCTGATGCTTCCGGCCGATGATTCCAGCACATCGCTGGCTATGGTCTGAATAGAGTCAATCACGAGAATGCCCGGCTGCACATCCTCGATATGCTTGAATATGTTTTCCAGCGAGGTCTCGCACACTATGAAGCAATTGTTGCTGCCTCGGCCTATGCGGTCAGCGCGCAGCTTGAGCTGTGTGGCGCTTTCTTCGCCCGATACATATAAAATTGTCTTTGACTTGATGGCCAGCAAATTCTGCAGCACCAATGTTGACTTGCCGATGCCGGGCTCTCCGCCTATCAGCAAGATGGAGCCTTGCACCAGGCCGCCTCCCAACACTCGGTTAAGCTCTTCGCTGGGCAAATGGATGCGCGGTTCCGACATGGCTTGTATATCCGATACGGCTTGCGGTTTGCTTATGCCAGCCTTGGCTACGGGCGACGACGAACGCTGAGGCTTGAGAGTCACGCGCTCCTCGACCATCGTGTTCCATTCGCCGCAAGCAGGGCAGCGGCCCTCCCATTTGCTCGCCTGCGCTCCGCAATTGGAGCAGAACCACACTGTCTTTTCTTTAGCTTTAGCCATGTCTGCGAAATTCTGATAGGGTTATAGCTGTGGCGATGGCCACATTCAGAGATTCTGATGTGGGTTCGCCGGGGGAATACGAAGGTATGGTAAGGCGATTGGTGACCAAGTCGGCCACCTCAGCGCTTATTCCATTTCCCTCGTTACCCATTATAACAACTCCCGAGCGGGAAAGGTTAGCGTCGTAGATGTTTTCCCCGTTGAGGAAAGTGCCATAAATCGGTACTTTCACATCCTTGAGGGCTTCGGTCAGAGGAGCATACAGCACTTTTACTCTGGAGATGGCGCCCATGGTGGCTTGCACTACTTTGGGATTCCACACATCGGCTGTATCAGGCGATGCCAGGATATGCCTTACTCCCATCCAGTCGCACACGCGCATGATGGTGCCCAGATTGCCCGGATCCTGCACGCAGTCGAGGGCCACCACCAATTCATTCTCGAAATCGGGAAGTTCAATGCTTTCCGGAATGTGGTAGATGGCAATTACAGGCGGAGGCGTGTTGAGCGTGGAGATTCTTTTTAGATCATTGGCGCTCACTTGCATGGCCCCTGCTTGGGGATGCTCTTCAATCCATTGATGGGTGGCCAACAGCGCCTCCAATTTGAAATGGCCTAAGGTGTCAAGCACGCATTTTGTGCCCTGGGCCATGAAAAGGCCTGTCTCCTTGCGGCCTTTCGTCGTGGAAAGGCTGGCATAGGTCTTGCGCATGTTGTTGGTCAGTTCCATCATTTCTATTCTTGTATCATCTAATTTTGTCATTGCAAAATTACAAAAAATTGATGAAAAAGACGTAACTTTGCAATGACTAAACGACCCTTTTTCCGAATTGGGTTGTTTTCCATATAGTTTCAATATTTATTAGCAAATTTATGATAGCTCTATATCTTGCGGCATTGTGTCTGATGGCGGTAGCCATTGGTTATCAGTTGCGCCGCGATTTGATGATGCTGCAGCAAAATTCCTATCGCAACGATCGCTACAGCGCTTGGCTGAAGCAGGCCAAGGAAAGCACGCGTTTCGACCGATTGATAGGCTATATCATTTTCTTCACATGCCTTGTACCAAATCAGCATCAGTGGTGGTATCTCGTGATTGTGTGCCTCTTTGCCTTGGCCAACATATGGAGCCTGACATCGGCACATTATAAGAAGCCATTGGTTTGGACCAAGCGTGCCAAGCGCATCTACGCCACTGAGGCTGTAACAGTGGCCCTCATCTGGCTGGTGCCTCTTTTCTTTCTCTATCCTGACACTGCATGCGGCCGCATATTCAACGCCACAGTCTATCTGGTGCTCTGCTACAGCGCCTCGCAAGTAATCACAATGTTTGTCAACTGGCTGCTCCAGCCTGTGGAGAAGAACATCAACGATGGCTTTTACAAGAAGGCGCAGTCGACGCTGCAGTCAATGCCTGACCTCAAGATAGTGGGCATTACCGGTTCGTATGGCAAGACAAGCACCAAGCATTTCCTGTACCGCATTCTGTCGGAGCATTGCGATGTGATCATGACCCCGGGCAATTTCAACACATTGCTTGGCGTGACTCGCACCATCAATGAAAACCTCAAGCCTTACAATCAGGTTTTCCTGGTGGAGATGGGCGCAAAGCAGCATGGCGACATCAAGGAAATTTGCGACCTGGTGCATCCTCAGATAGGCATTATCACTGCTGTAGGCCCTCAGCACCTTGAGTCGTTTGGCACCATAAAGGATGTGCAGCAGACCAAGTTCGAATTGGCCGACTCTCTGCCTTCCGACGGCTTGGCAGTGCTGAACAATGATTTCGAAATGGTGGCTAACCGTCCAGTCGAGAATGCCAAAGAGGTAAGATACACAGCCGAGGACAATCCCGATGCGCAGTACCGAGCCGTCGATATAAAGTATGCGCCGACGGGCACCACGTTCACCATCGTAGGCCCCGATGGATATCGCATCGATCTTGCCACCAAGATTGTGGGCCGCTGCAATGTGAGCAACCTTATAGCGGCTGTGATTGTGGCCAAGCAATTGGGCGTGCCTACAGAAAAGATAAAATATGCTGTGGAGAAGATCGAGCCGGTAGAACATCGCTTGAGCATGAAGCGCACTCCTGGCGGCATTACTATTATCGACGATGCCTATAACAGCAATCCCGTGGGTAGCGCCATGGCTTTGGAGGTGCTCTCGCAGATGGGCCCAGGCCAGCGCATAATCATTACTCCGGGCATGATCGAACTCGGAGCCGAGCAGGAATCGGCTAACCAGGAATTGGGGCGCCATATAGCCCGCAGCGCCGATGTGGCCATAATCGTGGGCAACTACAACAAAGAGGCCATACTCAGCGGAATCGAGGAGGTGGGCATGCCCGATGGCAAGGTGCAATCCGTAGCATCGTTTGCCGATGCTCAGCAGTTGCTGATATCCCTTGCCAAGAGCGGCGATGTCGTCCTCTACGAGAATGACCTCCCCGACACCTTCAAATAATTTATAGCTCTTTACAGTCAAAACTATTAAACTAAAGACTAAAGACTAAAGACTAAAGACCAAAATATGAAAACCAACATTGGAGTATTTTTCGGTGGCAGAAGCACCGAGCATGAAATCTCAGTGATTTCGGCATCCCAAGCCATGCATGCAATCAATCGCGACAAATACGATGTGACGCCTATCTATATCT
>CAYTXF010000015.1:0-4271 GCA_964440745.1 uncultured Bacteroides sp. | reverse complement strand
CAAGCCATGCATGCAATCAATCGCGACAAATACGATGTGACGCCTATCTATATCTCTAAGCAAGGGCGGTGGTACACCGGCGACGCCCTGATGGACATTTCCAATTATCGCGACCTGCCTGGTCTCCTTGAAAAATGCGAGGAGGTGTACATGGAACCCGTATTCGGCGATTACAACCTTTACAGGCGCAAACGCAAGATGTTTGGCAATCCGATTTACACGCAGCTCGATGTGGTGATGCCGGTGCTTCATGGCATGAACGGCGAGGACGGCACATTCGAGGGCATCCTCGATTCCATAGGCATTCCGTATGCCGGATGCAACACTCTTGCGTCAGCCAATGGCATGGACAAGATTACCATGAAGATGATTCTTAAGGCATGCGATGTGCCAGTGGTTGACTATGTGTGGTTCACTGACAAGGAATGGTACACCAAGCGCGATGAGAAGATCGCGGAAATTGAAAAGAAATTGGGCTATCCGGTGATCGTGAAGCCGGCCAACCTGGGTTCAAGCGTGGGCATTGGCCGCGCCAATGACCGTCAGCAACTGATTGAGCGCGTGGCTGATGCCGAGAGATATTCTACTCGCATCATTGTTGAGGACTTAGTGGAAGAACTCCATGAGATCAACTGCTCGGTGCTGGGCGACTGCGATGAATACCAGGCCTCAGTGCTCGAAGAGCCTATCAAGAGCGGAGAGATCCTGAGTTATCAGGACAAGTACATGGGAGGCACCAAGGGCGCTAAGGGCATGCAAGCTTCGCAGAAGCGCATACCGGCCGAGCTCCCCGAGGATGTGACCAAGCGCATCCAGCATCTGGCTTGCGAGACATTCCGTGTGCTGTCGTGCCATGGCGTGGCTCGCGTGGATGTGATGATCGATGGCGCCACTGGCCAGATATATGTCAATGAAATCAACACCATTCCCGGCTCCCTCTCGTTCTATCTGTGGGAGGCATCGGGCATACCCTTTGAGCAACTGATGGATCGCCTGGTACAATTGGCCCTGAAGCGCAATCGCGCCTTGGCTCTCAAGACTGTCAGCTACGACCAAAACATATTCTCCATGGGAGCAGGCCTTAAGGGAGGCATCAAGAAATAGACGCCTCCCCCGCGCATAGCTTTATATTGACAGGATTTAGAAAAGTATCTGAAGGCGTGCTTGCAGCGAATTGACATGTCGCGACGGAAGCATGCCTTCTATTGTGCGCGAGCGCACGTCGGTATAGCTGTAGCGTAGCCTCACTATCATCCAGGGATTAATGTGGTAGTTGAATGTCACGAAGAAGTCGTTGAGGATGCCGCCTCGGATCCCAGCTTTCACATCGTTGGCATTGGTGTAGTTGTAGCCGGCCACTACCTCGAGGCAGCCGGGGTCGGGCACTGCCAAGCCGCCGTCCTGATGGTTGTAGGTGTAATCGGTGCCTTTGAGAATGCCTCGGAAGCAGGCATAGGCACCCTGAGCCTTGTAATCGGCGTAGCCATCCTTGCGGAAGATATGCGCGTAATAGTATTGGCTCTCAAGCGCTATGCGGCCCTTGCAAAGCAGGAGTTCAGGGGTAAGGCGGATGCCGCTGCGCGCATTGGTGACCACAGCGTCGAGCGCTGTCACCTGGCTCACTCGGGTAGGGAAGTAAGCGGAATAGGTGAAACTGTTATGGTTGAGTTCGGGATCGGAGTTGTAGGGAGGTGACTGAAAGCTAACGCTAAGGCCTGCTTGGATGATGTCGCCTGTGGCAGCATGCGGGCGCCACACCTGGCGGGTCATGATGCCCCACGCCTCCTTGCCCATATTCTGGGCGCGATCGAGCATGGCCTGCTGGTCAACAAAGATGCTCCAGGCGCCTAAGTATTTTGGCCTGTCAATTTCATACATTACTCCCAGGCTTTGGGGATTGCAATTGAAGAATTTGTTGCTCACCATTTCCTCCATTGAGGGCTTCATTGATGAGCTCGTGCAGGAATTGAGGCCGAATTGCATCACCATGTAGCCTAAGCGCACCAGGTTGTAATCGTCAAAGTCGTATTCGATGAACACATCATTGAGGCAGACTTTCTGGTAAGCGTAGCCAACATCGACCTTGGCTTTCCATTTGCCATAACTGACTTTCCCTCCGACTCGTATTTCCGGTATGGCAACTCCTGACACGAATTTGCCTCCTCCCTCGTCGAGAGTGCTATGATTGCCATTGCCTCCGAAATAGGCGTTTGCATCCATAAGAATGCGCCCTATTGGAGTTACTTTTAATTTTGATGTATCGATGTGCCCGGGCACCGACTCTCCCGGCTGTGGTTCTTCCGCTGAGGCTAATATAGAAGCCGCGCTCAGCATGATGGCGAATAGTTGACGTGGTTTCATAGCTTTTATGGTTTGATAAAGATTTCAAAAAATTAACGCACAATCTCTTAATAAAGTTTAAACCCACAGATCCTAAAATTGCGATGAGTGGCTTGAAGTTAAGTATTTTTCACAGAAAAAGTGGGGTAAAAAAGGCAGCTATTTGAAATAAAATGAGTAATTTTGCACCAAATGTGCGCGAGCGATTGTGATGGAGCGCCATTTTGCAACCTAATTGATTGAATTATACGCAAATATGATAAAAACATTGCGCCATTTCATAGTATTGCTCATCTTGCCGATGTTGCTCACCAGTTGCGGTGAGTACCAAAAGGTGCAGAAGAGCACTGACTATAACTACAAGTTTGAATACGCCCGCAGGGCCTTTGAGCAGAAGAAGTATGTGCAAGCATCCACTCTGCTTCAGGAATGCGTGTCGGTATTCAAAGGTTCGGAGAAAGCCGAGGATGCACTGTATCTCTTGGCAATGAGCGAATTTGAAAACCACGACTACATCAGCAGCGGCTCTTGGTTTAAGAATTACTATACCCGCTATCCCAAGGGCAAGTATACTGAACTGGCCCGCTACTATTGCGGCTACGGCTACTACCTCGACTCGCCTGAACCTCAGCTTGACCAGACTGAGACCATCAAAGCCATCGAGGAGTTGCAGGCTTTCCTCGACTATTTCCCGCGCAGTGAACGCGTGCCATTGGCACAGCAGGCCATCTTCGAGCTCCAGGATAAGCTTACGCTCAAGCAACTGCAGAATGCCCAGCTCTACTACAATCTTGGCACATACCTCGACAATAATTATCAGAGCGCCATCATTGTGGCCCAGAACGCCATCAAGGACTATCCTTACTCAAAATACAAGGAGGAATTGGAATTGCTGGTACTCAAATCGCGTTTTCAAGAGGCCAACCTGAGTGTGGATGAGCGCAAGGTTGACCGATTCCGCGAAGTGATCGACGAGTATTACAGCTTTGTCAACAATTATCCCGACAGCAAGAATCGCGACGAGGCTGACAATATCTTGAAGATTGCCCAGAAGTATGTAAAGGATTGACATCACCCATTAGGATAAAGTACAAAACATAAGCATAGAGTACAATGGATTATAAGAAAACCAACGCTCCGCTCAACACCGTCACCCGCGACATGATTGAGCTTTCCGAGGACACTGGCAATGTATACGAGACTGTATGCATCATCGCCAAGCGCGCCAATCAAATCTCAATGGAGATGAAGCATGATCTGGAAAAGAAACTTCAGGAATTCGCTTCGCTCAACGACAACATGGAGGAAGTGTCAGAGAATCGGGAGCAAATCGAAATCTCGCGCTACTACGAGAAACTGCCCAAGCCCACCTTGATCGCTGCTCAAGAATACACAGAGCATAAGATCCATTTCCGCAATCCTGCCAAGGATAAGCCCAATCTGGATTAAGCACATTCAACATCATAGAAAATCCCGCCTTGTCTCAGGGCGGGATTTTTTATGATAGTAGATGTTATTTGTTTGCCTTGGCGGCTTCGTTGATCGGGTCAATGAGCTTCTGCACTTCGCTCTCATATTCGCTTAGGGCTTTATTGAAAGCTGTCTTGAAATATTGCGTGCGTGCATACTTGAATGCTTGGTTCGAGTCGAAAGCCTTGGGGCTTTTGTCAAAGTTGACTGAAAGGCGCTCCTTGGCTTGCTGTGTAAGACCAGCCAGCTTGCTCAGCAGCTCGGTAGCCTTCTCCTCATCGATAAGGCCAGCATACACTGCTGCCGGCACCACTACCTGCACGACCTCATCCTCGATGCGGTCGATGTGCTTCTTAAGATTTCTCTTGCTTGTAATCATTGTCGGTTATGATTTAATTAGGTTAAACCTCTGCAAAGATAACGATTTTTTTTCTTTCTAAAAACTATTTGTCCAAATTCTC
>CAYTXF010000014.1:28512-41579 GCA_964440745.1 uncultured Bacteroides sp. | reverse complement strand
AGTGGGACAAGTGCCTGTCCCGTGTCCCACTTGCAGACGGCATTCCATCTCGGGGTGGCGGCGCAGATATTCGGCCAGGCTTTCGGCCACGATTTCGCCCTGGCTGATCACTTGGGCAGTTGAGGGCACAAAGCGGCGGATGCTATCGTAGAGCAGCGGATAATGGGTGCAACCGAGCACCACAGTGTCAATCTCAGGCTGACGGCCAAAAAGCTGATCAACGTATTTCTTCACGAAATAGTCGGCCCCCGGAGTATTCATCTCCATATTCTCCACAATGGGCACCCACATGGGGCATGCCTGGCCATACACGTTGAAGTCGGGCCACAACTTGGCGATCTCGATGTCATAACTTTCGCTGGCTATGGTGCCAGGAGTGCCAAAGATTCCGATGTTGCCATTCTTAGAGATTTCTCCCACCTTCTCGGCGGTAGGACGGATCACGCCAAGTACGCGCCGCGAGGGATCATCCATCAATGGCAGGTCGTGCTGCTGGATCGTGCGCAGTGCCTTGGCGCTGGCTGTGTTGCATGCCAATATCACCAAGGGGCAGCCTTGATCGAAAAGATACCGCACAGCCTGGAGCGTGAACTCATACACGCAGTCGAATGATCGCGTGCCATACGGCGCTCTGGCATTGTCGCCCAAATATAAATATTGATACTGAGGCAGTTTCCGTGCTATCTCTTTTAGCACCGAAAGTCCTCCATACCCAGAATCAAATACTCCAATCATAATACTTAGATTTATTAATCTTCTTACATAGAGAAATGTGCCATTTCTCCTCCATCGAAAATCTAAGGCTAACACACTAAAAACGCCTCTGCAAATATAACACAATTTATCGACTTCATATTATCCATATCACATTATTTTTTATTAAACTGACATAGGAATAACAAATATTTTATCGCAAAAAAATTGCGATAAAGTTTTTGTGGCAAATATTGTTTAATTAAAAGAGAAATTGTAACTTTGCATCAGAATATGATTGTACAATTATAAAATGTAAAAGTATGATAAACAATCCATTCATAATCAGTGGCTATGTTGATGCCAAATATTTTTGTGGTCGGGAGTATGAGACACGCCGTTTAATATCTCTACTAACAAATGGCAATAATGTGGTACTTACAAGCCATCGCAGAATTGGCAAAACCGACCTTATACACCATGTATTCGCTCAGAAAGAGATAAAAAAAGACTATATAACCATCTTAGTTGATGCTTATCCCACAAAGAATATGTCGGAATTTATAGCGGCTTTTGGCAAGGCTGTTTGTGATGCGTTAAAGCCGCGGGGCAAAAAGGCTGTTGACAAATTTGTGGAATTTCTGTCATCGTTGAGGTCAGAGCTTACTTTTGATTTCCACGGATGGCCAGTCTGGGGATTTGGCATTGGTCAGGGCATAAAGCCAGAGGCCACTTTAGATGAAATATTCCAATACTTGAATTCATCCCCCGCCCCCTGCATCGTGGCAATCGATGAATTCCAACAAATCACAACCTTTCCCAATGGTGACAGCGTAGAGGCATTGCTGAGATCCTATATACAGCGCAGCCCATTTACCCGATTTATCTTCGCCGGTTCGCAGCGACATATAATGGCCGAACTGTTTACCTCGCCAGCGCGCCCATTCTTTCAATCGTCAACCCTTTTAGGGCTTCCTTTAATTCCCAAAGAGGAATATGTGGACTTTTGCAAGAAGCTGTTTGAAACCAAAGGCCGCACTATTTCGGCCTCAACCATCGAGGCAATCTATGATAGATTTGATGGCATCACTGCATATATGCATAAAGTAATGAACGAACTCTATCTCACAACACCACCAAAAGGAAAGTGCCAGCCTGAGGATATCGAACCTGCCATCAATAATCTCATCACCGATAGCAAGGATAGCTATTCCTCGCTTTTCTATCAAATGACCGAACGTCAGCGCGAGCTGTTCTTAGCTATTGTAAGAGAGGGCAAAGTCAAGAATCTGCAAAGCGCCGATTTCGTTAGGCGCCACAATCTGTTTTCACAGAGTACTGTAGCCGCAACCGCAAAAGCGCTACTGGAAAAAGACATCATAACGCGTGATGAGGACACCTACATGGTGTATGACCGTTTCTTTGCCCTATGGGCCCGACGATCACTCTTGAATATCCAATAAAAATGAGGGTGTGCCATCTATTATGACACACCCTCATATTTGGGAAATTTAGGCAAATCTGCCTGTCTATTTGTGCTTTCCCGCTTTTATTTGCTTGAAGGGGATTATTCGACTCTGAGCTTGAAGGAGGAGTTAGCAATCCTCACAATGTAAAGGCCTGGAGCCACACTCCATGTGGCATTGTTTTCTACATAGCCTTTGCGAAGCAATATCCCATTAGGCGCATACAACTCGACTATATTGCCTCCAGCATTATAAATTTCTATTACTCCCATGCCTCCAACCGCACTACTCAAAGAATAATTGTCATAGACCGAGACGAGCGCGCTTGAACCAGCCACATTACTGCATGCGCTTTCACCCAAGTCATACAGAGCGGACACCTTGTGTGACTGAGTATCTGCGGCAAGATAGGAGGTCTCATTGGTAGAAGCTATAAAATCGTTGTATCGATAGACATTATATCCAAGCAACTGTGGCAATTCTGCCGACTGATAACAGATATTGTCAATCAAAGTGCCGAAATCATCGGATACTACATGGATAGCAACATACTGTGCATCATCAGGAAGCAAGAATTCCTGATACTCCCAGATGCCAAATTCTCTAATTGTAATATTCCCGACCTTGTTGGTAAAGTCCTCAGGATTATTGCTGCTGGAAGAAGTGAGTATTTCAATTTCAAGGCTTTCTGATGAATTGCTACAGCTCCAGAAGGAAAAGGCACTGCCACCCACTATCTTGGGAGAGATCAGCCAATCATCGTCCGGCTCTCCTTCAGTGCTGCGTCCATCGGCATCAATGCCATAATTGCCAAAGTGGATGAGACATTTCTCTCCTTCATAAGGTTGCCAAATTTCAGCTGTTGGTGCTCCAGCCTCTCTGGCGCTCCAGACCATCCATGAGAAAGGTTGTCCAGCATTGGGCCAGTAATTGCCATAATATTGAGTAAAGGTCAGCGTAAGATGACCATCGCCATCAACTGTGGTCCATCCATCAAATGAATTCAAGAGGAAGGCTGGCAATTGCTCGCAATCCAGGCACCGATCCCAACCCACCGAAAGCTCAGGAGCATTCCAATAGAGTTGACAAGTGTTTTCGAAGAATTTTAGGTCAGTGGGTGCTGGGAGCTGGGTCGTCTTAAGTTCCAATGAAGCTTCTGCTATATTATTATCAGCATTTTGGTCCTCTTGACATTCAAGCACAGCCTTTAACTTTAATATTGGTTGAGCCTGATTAATGGTCAAATTACAGGAAATCGAGGTCGTCTCTCCGGGCTTTATCTCAATTCCATCAATAGTATCAATCACTTTATCCTCACAGAGGAAGCTGACATTGTAGTGGCTCATCGCCTCAGCGCCCAGATTTGCCAAATTTGCTGTAATCTCAACTTGGCCTGATGATGGCAAATAAGGCACTTGAAGTCCCAGCAAAGCCAGATCTTTTCCCTCGGCTTCAAAGATGCTATAATTATCAGCGAAGATTCTTATGTTTTGATTGGGCAAATAGCCATTGATTGAGATTTGAGCCTTATGACCTACTACTGCTGACAGGTCAAATATATGTTGTTGCCATCCATTGTTGCCGTTTAGGCTTTGTGCTGGAGCAATCTCTGTATTGCCTGATTTTGAGCCGTCGAGCGAAGCATAAATGCTCACAGTAGCCTCTTCAGGCATAGCATCGCTATGATGAACATATACTGACATCAGTGGATTAGTAGCCTCGGTAAAATCAATGATCGGAAGTTGGAATAGTCCAGAACCCTCACCAGTAGAATGATGAGCAAGTACAATGTCAATGCCATCATTCTGATAGGGTTGGATTCGATCATTGTAGTAACCAAAATCAAGAGCCCAGTTTTGCTCGTTGATACCTGAAATAAGAATATATGGTTGATAGAGCAGTGACTCATACGCTTTGCTGAAGGGTTCAGAAACGGGCAAGGTGTAAGGTTGACCCAAAACAATGCTGCCCTTAGTATAGCCGCTTTCTCCTAATTCGTTGGAGGCGGTGATAGCAAATAGGTATTGGTCTTGCTGATCAGTAGCATCCAAAATAGTAACATCGACTGTTGTATCGCTTGCCACCTCGCCTAATTTGATATAATCGTACTCATTTTCATCGTATTTATAAATTGAGTATACCAAATCTTCTGGATCGACAAATCCTCCATTTTTGCCCTTAGTCGGAGCGCTCCAGCTTAGTGTCACGCCATACCCTGATTCTACAGGATCATCCATCCAGCGCAAAGTAAAGTCGTTGACCTCAAGTGGAACATCGTAGCCTACGTAAATTCTTCCCTCGGTGGGCCATCCTTCGCCTTCCTCATTTGCTGCTACAATAGTAAAGGAAGTATATGAGTGCTGCCCATCTTCAAGGAAAATAGAAGTGACCAAATCTTGGCCTGGTGTCACATTGGTTAAAGATTTGAGGATACTGCCATTACCATCATAGATATTAACTGCGGAAATGGAAGTCAATGGATTGCCGCTAATTGTCGTGGTGGGCAATGTGCATGATATGTCAAATCCTGACCATCCCTCTTCCATAGCCTCGGCTTTAAAATTAGTCACACTATCGGGCGCACTTGTAGGTGCGATTTCTTTTAAGATAAAATCGTCGAGAGATAATGAGGCCTCTTTATAGCCATAGAATTGTATGCCTACATTATAATTGCCATCAGTTGTGGGGTTGAAATAGAAATTAAGATTCAAATCTTCTCCCTTAGAATCCCAATCATGATAAGCAGAAATGTTTTGCACAGTAGCGTCCCTTTCAGGGCTTGTGAGCAAATCCACATTGAAGGAGACAGGATAGTCTTCCCAGGTATGGCTTACAAATCCTACCTGATACAGCATATTTGCATCAAGGACAACCGAGGGTGAGATCAGCCAATCATCAGCTTCTTCACCGCTATTGCTTGTGGCATACATGTAACCATAATAATTATTATATTGCCATCCAAGATATGCCTCATCTCCTGCAGCATTAATAATTGTCCAACTGTCCACACTGTTTATGTCGTCGAAACTATTGGAATAAGGCAATTCGATGTATTTGCCTGTTGAAAGCTTGTTAGTAGTGGCTCCGTTGTTGGTTGCCCCATGGCTGGTAGCATAAATAGTATAGGTATAGGAATGTATGACATCCGATATATCTTCGTCAGAAGTTGAAGTTTCTGCAATTCCATCGGCAATGACCTTGCCATCGAGGTCACGAACGACTCTATAGGTAAGATCAGAACTGTCAAAAGCGTCACCAAAATCTGAGTGCAGCCCTTCTGTAGGTGCATTCCATGATATTTTAGCAATCTGATCCTCGAATGCCAGTGTGGCATCGCCTACCTCGGCAGGCGCATCATAGCCAGAAAGCAATACCACACCTGTGTTGTGGCCCTGAAGTTCATTGTAGGAGGGAGTAAGATTTACAGTAAACACATGCACTCCTCCTGGCACATCCTGAAAGATTACTGACACCTCTTCACCCAGGGCAGGGGTTTCAGGATTTGCCTCTACTGCTACGTAGTCGTTATCCATGTAGTATGTAGCACGCACAGTGTTATAGCTCCAACTCGGAATTTCTATGGTATTCCCTCCATCACATGTGTTGGGGACTGTAAAAGTGAATTTTACCCTGCCGTCGCCTAAGTCTTCCGCTTTGGCATCCATGACTGGATCCAGGGAATAGGTAAAATAATTGTTAACAGTCTCCGGCCTGCGATAAAAGTTGGTATAGCCTGTGGGTGCATACTCCAAAAGCGTAGACTCGCATACATTGTCAGTAGCGCCCCAAGCAATCCATGGCGCTATTTGCCAAAATGATGTGCCTTCATTAAAGTCATAGTGGTCGACCAAAAGATATCCTGATTCTGCATCATAAATCATAGGCTGCAAACCATACACAAATTCGGTAGGCATCGAGGTAGTGCCTATGATTTCTGTTTTGCAAGTTAAGGGGTCGATTTTGCCTATATCGAGAGTCTTATCATAGATTTGCACATATAGCACACCCCCGGTATTATAGGCAGTCAGTGCATTGGGATTGTAATTGCCAGAGTTATTAGTGCTGCTCCAAGTACCTAAATATCCCATTCGTTTTAGCTGGCATGATTCGGGATCAAATATGTTAAGATAATATTTTGTATAAGAGTAGCCATTGGTGTCGTAACCATTTTCCATAGAAATAGCCCATACCACATCTCTCTGAGTATCGTAGGTGATAATATAGGGCACATAGGACATTTTATGTGTTGGGACTTCGAATGTCTGTTGTTCGAGTTGCTCAAGTGTGTTAGCATCGAAAATGGTGCGGATCAGTTGAGGATATTCATAATCACCAACCTCTGAGTTATAAACAGACACTGGAGCAAATGAATACAATCGTTCGCCTTTGACATATGAATAAGGGGTGGCCTCTTCACAAAGCACTATTGAAGATTGATCATACTCGAAGTGCTCTAATTTGAACTTAACCCAGCCCGGCGAATAGCTTTCTGAGTTTATCTCGAATGCCCCATTGTATCCTGCATAGGGGTAGATGGTACCCTCTGATGCCATCAATTTTGAAGGTCCATGCTGCACATTGGAAAGGCAGGCAGGGAGTGGTTTTGCCCCGGAGGCTTTTAGGGCTCCATCGGCAGCCGACTGCATGGGCTCTAATGGCACTTGGGATTTCTCCAAAGCCATCGAGGGCAATGCTAATGCAGCAGCTACAATAAGCAGTAATGACTTCATATTCCTTATTTGTAAAAAGTTATTGATTGATTATTTTTCTGGCCCCAAAGTAACAAAATATTAGAGAAGTCTCCAAAAAGAATGTTTTTTAATTCTTGAAATCAACAAAAATCACCATTTTCAACTTTCTAATTCTTAAAAAACGAATCCTTATGGCTTACTTCTGAAAAAAAATTCTTAACTTTGTATGCCGAACCTTCATAAGTTATGCGAATCCGAATGTTAAGACTGACAAGAAATTTAATTACATTATATATACTGTTGACCTCACTATTCGCTTATGGTTTTGACAAACAATTGCCAGCAAGCGATACTCTGAAAATGCGTGGTGATGGCTATTTTTCCGCTGGCGCATTTCCAGAGGCTTTAGACAATTATCGGGCAGCTCTTGAAAAAGCCCGAATTGATAAGGATGAATCTATGCAAGTGAAACTTGCTGGAAGCATTGGAAATGTATATGCTTCGGTTGGTGATTACCAACGCGCTATTAAATATTATCTTGACGGCTATAATCGAACTGAAAAATTGGGCGAAAGCGATCTCCAATTTAAATTTGCCAACAATTTAGTGGGAGCCTATTCCTTTTTAGGACAGATTGAAGATGCAAAGGCCTTTTACCGAACTCAAGGAAAGCTTCCCTTTGACGACATTGCTCTCAAACAATATTACTTGCTCCATAATCAGGCGCTAATAAGTCTTTCTGAAGGAGACATTGAGATGGCTTTGCATTATAGCAGAAAAGCTCTGGGTTTTGCAACCGAGCGTTGCTTGCCCATTGTATTGCGATATACGGAATTGGTGCAACTATCCAAGATCGAAATTAAAAGAGATAATCCAAAAGGAGCTTTAACGATGTTGCGTGTCGCTAATTCTATGGATACCGATTCAATAGGTCTGCAGCATCAGGCAGATTTGCATCAAGTCATAGCGGAAGTGTACTCAATGCAAGGAATAAGCGATTCAGCATCAATTCACAGTAAAATTTATGAGGCCCTGTCAGATTCGGTTTTCAATCAAAAACAAATTTATTTGGCATCCAATCGTCTTTTTGACAGTGAAAATCAACATGCCCAACAACGAATCTCCACACTGATAAACAAGAGCAAGCGCCTGTGGGGCGTGATTATATCTTTCATGATACTCTTAGGCATAATTGCTTATCTATTGTGGCGATTATGGTTAAGAAACCGTGACTTGAACACAGCCTATTCGGCCCTTATAGAAAAGCAACAGGAGATTATGTCGCAATCTCCCGACAAGGTTCCATCAATGCGTGCTCGGACCTTGGATGATACGCAAGCACGGGATCTTTTTGACAAAATAGATACTGTTTTTAATAACCCCGCTATATTTTGCCGACCAGATTTTAGCCTTGAATCTTTGGCGGAGGCTGTGGAATCAAACAGCAATTATGTCTCTAAAGTCATAAATGAAGTTTATGGACAAAACTTCAGATCTGTGCTTAACCGGCAGCGAGTGCGTGAGGCTGTACGACGCATGAGCGATCATCAAAATTACAATAATGTCACTCTTCAGGGTATTTATCAAGAATGTGGTTTTACCTCAGCCTCCACTTTTATCCAAGCCTTCAAACGCGAGCATGGAATGACCCCCAGCACTTATCTAAAACTTTCCCAAAAAGACAGCCACAGAGAAGATCTCCCGGCCTCAGCATGCCCCTCCATTGAGTGACAAGTTATAAGTGACAAGTGACAAGTGACAAACGCCATCCGGATGTCACTTGTCACTTGTCACTTGTCACTTATAACTTGTAACTTGTCCCTTATAACTTGTCACTTGCAATTTGTCACTCAATTGAGGGGCATGCGGCGCAGGTAGGCGGTGGCGCGCTCGATGAGGGGGTACATCACCACATCGGTCTGGAGGAAGGGCACCTCTTTGCGGAACTCTTCGAGGATGCGCTCCAGGAACGGCGATGTCTTGAGCGGGCGGCGGAACTCGATGGCCTGGCTGGCATTCATCAGTTCGATGGCCAGCACGCGCTCCACATTGTCGATGATGCGATGGAGCTTGGTGGCGGCATTGGCGCCCATGCTCACATGGTCCTCCTGCTCGTTGCTCGACACGATCGAGTCGCACGATGCGGGCCAGCAGTACATCTTGTTCTGGCTCACCATCGAGGCTGCGGCATACTGCGGAATCATGAAGCCAGAGTTGAGGCCCGGTTCGGCTACCAGGAACTCTGGGAGTCCGCGTTTTCCAAGAATCAACTGGGCGATGCGGCGCTCCGAGATATTGCCAAGCTCTGAGATTGCTGTGCCCAGATAATCGAAAGGTATGGCTATGGGCTGGCCGTGGAAATTGCCGCCGCTGATGATCATGTCCTCATCGGGGAACACGGTAGGATTGTCAGTAACCGAGTTGATTTCGATGAGCAGCACTTGCTTCACATAGTTGATGGCATCGCGCGTAGCGCCGTGCACCTGAGGTATGCAGCGGAAAGAATAGGGGTCCTGAGTGGCCTTGCCCGGCTGCTTGATGATTTCGCTGCCCTCCAGGATTTGGCGCATGCTTGCGCCGGTTTCGATCTGTCCGGGATGCGGACGCATCTGCTGAATGCAATCCAGGAAAGGATCGATGCGGCCGTTGTAAGCGTCGAGCGAGAGGGCTCCCACGATGTCAGCACGACGCACCAATTTCATGGCCCTCAGCAGGGCATCCACTCCGTTGGCGCTCATGAACTGGGTGCCGTTGAGCAGAGCCAAGCCTTCCTTGCTCTCGAGTTGGATAGGTTCCCAGCCCAGTTGGCGTAGCACGTCGCCGGCATGGCGCTCTTCGCCCATGAAATGCACTTCGCCGTCGCCAAGCAGGGGTATGAACATGTTGGCCAGAGGAGCCAGGTCGCCGCTTGCGCCCAGGCTGCCGCGGTCATACACGAGCGGCACGATGTTCTCATTGAAAAAGTCGCAAATGCGCTGCACCGTGGTGAGCTGCACGCCGCTGTATCCAAGCGACAGAGCGTTGGCCTTGAGGAGCATCATCAGCTTCACGCGTGCATCTGGGATGAGAGTGCCCACGCTGCAGGCATGGCTCTTGATCAGATTCACCTGCAGGGTGCTGAGATCATCGTGGCTGATATTGCGGTTGCAGAGGCTGCCGAAGCCGGTGGTGATGCCATAGAGAGGCTCTTTGCTGCTGGCCACCTTCTCATCGAGGAAATTGCGGCATTTCACGATGCGCTCCTCGGCCTCGGGCGAGAGAGCAATGCGCATATGGCGCGTAAGGATCTTTTCTATATCCTCAAATGTCAGAGGAGCTTTGCCTATGTAATAAATGCGGTCGTTGTTCATCGTCAGAAAGCTTTTTCTACCAATTCGCGCACCTTCTTGTCGCAGTCGAAAGCCATATCCTCGAGGGCGGCTACGTCCTTGGCCATTTCTTCTACAAATTCGGTGTCATTGATGCTGCTGAGATTTATTCGCACATTGGCGCAGGCGCCCAGGATGGCTGTGCGGGCGCAGAGAGTGGCCACATAGGCGTCGGTGATGGCATTTTGATTGCCTTTTTCAGCCACCATGAAGAGGTCAGGCAGGAAACTGGCCGTGATGCGAGCCACAGTGAAAGGCACTGTGGCAGCATGCTTCATAGCCTGCTGAATGCTTTCGGTGCGGGCAGCCTTCTCCTCATCGGTATCCTTGGGGAGCTTGTATGCCTGGAACACAAAGTCGTAGGCTTGCGAATCCAGGTCGACGGCGCGTAGAAGCAGACCCACTGCGGGCGAAATCTTTTCCACGATTTTTTCCATTTCAGGCTGCACCTCGGCATATTTTTTCTTGCCGATGGTAAGATGTGCTACCATTTCGCCCAGGGCAGCTGCGAGGCTGCCGCAAAGAGCTGATATGCTGCCGCCACCAGGCACGGGCTCGCCCGATGCTGTGGCTGCTACAAATTTATCTAATTGGAGATTTATAAGATCCATAATATTTAAGATTTAATTTTTTATTACCAAGCAAGCATGGGAACACATAAACGGCTGACGCAGTGAAATTTTTTGACAGCTGAGGCTGCATGGGCACGGGTCAGTTGATCACTTGTTTTACGATATTGATCCCTGTATGGTAGGGGAGCATATTGATATTATCGGTGTCGAGAATGATGAGGTTGCCAACTTTGCCCTCCTCGATGCTTCCGATTTCTTCGGCAGCGCCCAGAGCGGCAGCGCCATTGAGAGTAAGAGCCGTGATGGTTTCCTCCACGCTCATGCGCATGTGTATGCAAGCCAAAGCAATCATCAGCGGTATGGAATAGCTGAAGCAGCTCCCTGGGTTGAAGTCGCTGGCCAGGGCCACGGCGCAGCCGCTGTCGATCAGCTTTCGCGCCGGAGCATATTCCTCGCGAAGGGCGAATGCCGTGATTGGCAGCAGGGTGGCTATCGTGTCGCTTTTGGCGAGAGCCTCGATGCCTGCATCGCTGATATGAAGAAGATGATCAGCCGATACGGCTCCAAGCTCAGCAGCCAGTTCGGCCCCGCCGGTGTTGACTATTTCGTCGGCATGGAGCTTAAGCTTGTAACCCTTCTCCTTGGCAGCGCTCAACAAGCGGCGCGACTGCTCGATGGTAAATACGCCCTTTTCGCAGAACACATCGCAGAATTCAGCCAGGGGCCGTGCGGCATCCAGCATCTCTGATATCATGAAATCCACATACTCATCGGGGCGATCCTTATAATCTGGGGGCACGGCATGCGCTCCCAGATAGGTGGATACCACATTGATGGGCGATGCCGAGGCGAGACGCTCGATCACGCGCAATTGCTTGAGCTCGGTGTCACGGTCCATGCCATAGCCGCTCTTAGCCTCTACGGTGGTCACTCCCATCTCATGCATGGCATGCAGATATTCCAGAGCCTTGTGATACAGATCCTCTTCGCTTGTCTCGCGAGTGGCTTTCATGGTGTTGGCTATGCCGCCGCCTCGCTCCATGATGCTCATGTAAGAGTCGCCGCGCATGCGCCACATGAATTCGTCGGGGCGATATCCTCCAAACACCAGATGCGTGTGCGAGTCGACAAAGCCGGGGAGGGCGGCATTTCCGCCGCCGTCGATCAGGCGGTCGGCAGGCTCATGATCGCGCACCGGGCCCACATAGGTGATGATGCCGTCTTCGATTTCAATCTGCCCATTGGGCACATGGTGAAGCTTGCCCATCTCGGCTCCATGCAGAGCCTTGGTGCCAAGAGGGGTATAGATATTGACATTCTGTATTACTGTCAACATAGTTTGGTGTTCATTACTCCATAATGCGGGATTCAAGCACTTGGCTTGTGCTGAAGCCTTCAAGGCCAAGATAATAGCTGGCAGTGTCGATGAGGGCCTCCATCGGGACTAAACCGATGATTTCGCTGCCCACTACTGACACGCCGTAGCGGCGAGCCTCCATGCGCACCATCTCCATAGCCTGATACAGGTGGGTGCGGGTGAAGTCGGTCATGTTGATCGACACCTGGGTGATGCCGCGATCTTTGAGTTCAACTCCCATGGCCTTGCAGAAGCGGAGACCGCCGCCGATAAAGCGGATGCGCTTGGCTATGCCGTGAGCAATCTCGAGGCTTGGGGTATTGAGGTTGATATTGTAAGCCACCAGTGGCATGCGGGCGCCGATAGCCACAGTGCCTGCGGTGGGATGCCTTTCTGCAGGACCGAAGTCGGGCTTCCACTCGGGTTGCTTTATCTTTTCGGCCATGCCCTCGAATTCGCCTTTGCGAATTGCAGCCAAGTTCTCGCGGTGGGGCGCAGTGGCAGACTTTTCATAAAGGAATACAGGCACATTGTACAGCTCGGCCACCTTGGCGCCTACCTCCTTGCTGAGAGCGATAGCATCATCGGTGGTACAGCCCTTGATGGGGATGAAGGGCACCACATCTACAGCGCCCATGCGGGGATGCTGGCCCTGATGGTGGTTAAGGTCTATCTCTTTGACAGCCACGCCGATGGCATCGAGCACAGCCTGCTTCAGAGGCTCTGGTTCGCCAACCACGGTCACTACCAAGCGATTGTGGTCTTCGTCGTTGCTGTAATCGAGCAGTTTCACGCCCTTTGTGGCGCGGAACGGCTCAACGATTCTTTCGATCTTTGCTTTGTCGCGGCCCTCGCTGAAGTTGGGCACGCATTCCATAATTACATTCACGGTATAAATCTATAGAGTGTTAAGGTTAATT
>CAYTXF010000014.1:0-28412 GCA_964440745.1 uncultured Bacteroides sp. | reverse complement strand
CACGCATTCCATAATTACATTCACGGTATAAATCTATAGAGTGTTAAGGTTAATTGCCTCGGCAATTATTTCGTCGTCGACGAGTTCGGGTATGGTGATGTGGTATTGATTGCCATGGGTCTCGTTGAATTCCTTGGCTGTGGCCAGAGCGTTGGGGTTGCGAGCCCAGCTGCGGCGAGCCACGCCTCCCATCACATCCCAAAGCATGGCGCTGCGCAGGATGTTGTCGACGCGTTCGCTGCCGTCGCACACCATGCCGAAGCCGCCATTGATGGCTTTTCCGATGCCTACGCCTCCGCCATTATGAAGAGCCACCAGGCTCATGCCTCGTGCACAGTTGCCGGCAAAGCACTGCACAGCCATGTCGGCCATCACGTTGCTGCCATCCTTGATGTTGGCGGTTTCGCGGAATGGCGAGTCGGTACCGCTCACATCGTGATGGTCGCGTCCCAGCATGATCGGGCCTACTTCACCTCGACGCACCATATCATTGAACTTCAGGGCAATGTTCATGCGGCCCAGCGCATCCTGATACAGAATGCGAGCCTGGGTGCCCACTACCAGCTGGTTCTTTTCGGCATCGCGGATCCATACCCAATTATCGCGGTCCTGGCTGCGACGGTTGGGATCGATGCAACTCATGGCAGCCTGGTCGGTCTTTATCAGATCTTCGTGCTTGCCGCTGAGGCATACCCAGCGGAACGGGCCATAGCCATAGTCAAAGAGCATGGGGCCCATGATGTCTTCCACGTAGGATGGCCAAATGAAGCCGTCCTTGTCATCAACGCCATTGCGAGAAATTTCCTTCACGCCAGAGTCGTAGATAGCTTTCATGAAGGCATTGCCATAGTCGAAGAAATAGGTGCCTCGGCCTACGAGCTCCTTCACAGCTTCATAGTGGCGCTTAAGCGAGGCATCAACTCTCTTGTCAAATTCTTCGCGGTTGTGGGCCAGCATCTCGGTGCGCTCTTCAAAAGAGAGACCTACGGGGCAGTAGCCGCCCTCGTAGACTGCGTGGCACGATGTCTGGTCGCTGAGCAGATCAATATGCTTGTTGTGCTTGATGGCGTATTCGAGTAGGTCGACAATGTTGCCATGGTATGCGATCGAGCGTGGGATGCCTTGCTTCTGAGCCTCTTCGGCCAGGCGGAAAGCCTCGTCGAGGCTGTCAGTGACATGGCCCACCCATCCTTGGCGATGGCGAGTGTCGATGCGGCTCTGGTCGACCTCGGCAATTATGGCCACAGCGCGGGCAATCTCAGCAGCCTTTGGCTGAGCGCCGCTCATGCCTCCCAGACCAGAACTTACGAAGAGGCGCCCAGTGAGATCGCCATCCTCGGGGATGCCCAGTTTCAGGCGTCCGGCATTGAGCAGGGTGTTGAATGTGCCGTGCACGATGCCTTGCGGACCGATGTACATCCATCCGCCGGCAGTCATCTGGCCATAGTTGGCCACACCCATTTGGGCTGCTATTTCCCAATCCTTGATATTGTCGAAAAGACCCACCATCATAGAGTTGGTGATGATCACGCGCGGAGCCTCTGGGCGGCTCTTGAACAGCCCAAGCGGATGGCCGCTCTCCACCACGAGAGTCTGGTCCTGGGTGAGGTTCTCAAGATATTGCTTGATCAGACGGTACTGCATCCAGTTCTGGCATACTTGGCCGGTCTCGCCATATGTCACCAATTCGTAGGGATACAGGGCGATGTCAAAGCAGAGATTGTTGTCAATCATTACTTGAAAAGCCTTGCCCTCGATGCATTTTCCTTTGTACTCATCGATGGATTTGGCCTTGAGGTCGCCAGCGGGGCGATAGCGGTAGCCGTAGATTTTGCCTCGTGTTTTGAGTTCCTCGAGAAATTCGGGAGCAAGCTCTTTGTGAAGATGTTTGGGCACATATCGCAGAGCATTGCGCAGAGCGGTCTCGGTCTGAGCCGGAGTGAGTGAATAGCCGCGGTCGGGAGCGCGACGGATGCCTTCTACAAAGGCAGGATATTCAGGCAGTGTGTCAGGCAACTGATACTTCATGGACATTAGAATATGGGTTAAAATAGATAGCTGAGTAATTAATAGTGCAAAGGTATGAAATATTTTCGATTTAACAAAAATCATTTTGTGGATTCAGAAAAATGTCGTAACTTTGCAGTCGGGTAAGTCCTACACGACCAGCTCCCCCAAAATCCCCCAGGTCTTGACCGAAGCAAGGGTATGGGGTTGTAGCGGTGCGATGTAGCAAGCTTACCCTTTTTTTATTTAGTTTGGTTATGCCCTTGCATAGGGATTAATATATTGACAATGAGATTCTTATTGGTAACCATAATGGCGTCGATGATAATGATGGGGTGCAATAAGGTGAGTGGCACGCAGCAAAGCACAGCCCAAGAAGGCCCCTCCACATCGACTAAGCCAGTATTTAATGAAGACTCCGCCTATGCCTTTGTGCAGAAGCAGGTAGAGTTTGGACCCCGCGTGACAGGATCGCAGGCCTCGGCCCAGTGCGGGCAGTGGCTTGTGGACAAGCTCAGCCAGTACGGCGCTGCCGATGTGCAGCAACAGCGCGCCCAGGTGAAGGCCAGCGACGGCACCAAGCTTGACATGGCGAATATTTCGGCTCGGTTCAATCCCGAAGCCAGCAACCGCATGCTGCTGATGGCGCACTGGGACAGCCGCCCCTGGGCCGATCAGGACCCAGATCCGCAAAATCGCCGCAAGGCCATCGACGGGGCCAACGATGGCGCCTCCGGAGTAGGAGTGATATTGGAGCTTGCTCGCCAGATGTCGCTCAAGCAGCCTCGCATTGGAGTAGATGTGCTATTGGTGGATGCTGAGGACTATGGCCCTCATGCCGATGAGGAGAGAGGCGACGATGATTCCGATGCTTGGGCCTTGGGTACGCAGTATTGGGTCGAAAATCCTACATTCCCGCTTACTGACATACAATACGGAGTGCTTCTCGACATGGTGGGGGGCAAAAATGCTGTCTTCGCCCGAGAATATCATAGCGAATATGCGGCAAAGCCCATAGTCGACAAGGTGTGGTCGGCTGCTCGCAAGGCGGGAGCGCAACAGAGATTCGACGACACTGTAGGAGGCGCCGTAGTCGATGACCATGTGTACCTGCTGCTGGCCGGAGTGCCAGTGATCGACATCATCGAGGGCGCCCACCCCGAGACTGGCAGCTTCCCTCCATATTGGCACACTCTCAGCGACAACATGGACAACATTGACCCTGCCACCCTCAAAGCCGTAGGCTCAACCCTGATCCAACTTATATATTAAAGACTAAACACTATGACAATCGATGAAAAACAGCAGGAAATAATCGACGAATTTTCCGACATTGACGATTGGATGGACCGTTATGGTTACATCATAGATCTGGGCAACGCTCTGCCCCCAATCGACGAAGAGCACAAGAAGCCAGAAAACCTGATAGAGGGATGCCAGAGCCGAGTGTGGCTGAATGCCGAATGCCACGACGGCAAGGTGCACTATACCGCCGACAGCGACGCCATAATAGTGAAGGGAATCATATCGCTCCTGATAAGCGTGCTCAATGATCACACCCCCGACGAAATCCTCAATTCAGATCTCCATTTCATCAAGGACATTGGCTTGGCCGAACACCTGTCGCCCACTCGCAGCAATGGCCTTCTGGCTATGGTGAAGCAGATGAAACTCGACGCTTTGGCCTTCAAAGCAGCCAATCAGGGCTAAATATGTCGAAAAATTAGCAATAAAAGACAATATATGTAAATTTTTGTGTAAAAAAAGTCAAAATCTTTTTGTAACTTTGTGCACAACATTTATCTTCAATACTTCACAATAATGATTAAGCTATTTACCCGCCTAACTTGCCTAACTGCATTTGCTGCTTGTGCTCTTGCTGTAGGGGCTGTCCCCGCAAAGCCGCAGCCATTTGCCTTTGTCCAGCCCGACGGCTCTGTGATCACCGTGTCGCTGCGCGGTGACGAACGCGCTCACTGCTATGTGTCCGACGACGGCTGCATCCTGATCAATAAGGACCAAGCACTCTATTACGCTACTCTCGACGAGCAAGGCCGCCTGGCTGCCACCTCAATGCTGGCCCAAGACGCCGATCAGCGTTCGTCAGCTGCCAAAGACTTGCTCGCTACCATCAACCAAGACGAGCTTGCACAGGCTTTGGTAAAGCAGGAGCGTCTTTCCACTCGCGGCCCGCGCGGCAACTCCAATGCTCAGGTCCAAAGCCCCGCCAAAAACGAGGATGAGCAGCAGGGAAAAAACTACTATGGTCTTTTCCCCGGCACTCACTTCCCCGCTCACGGCGAGCAGCACGGACTTGTAATCTTGGTCGAATACCAGGATGTGTCCTTCACAACCCGCGATGCCAATGACTATTTCACCCGCATGCTCAACGATGAAGGCTTCTCTCAGAACGGTGGCACCGGCAGCGCTCGCGACTACTTCATCGATAGCTCAAATGGCATCTTCACACCCGTGTTTGATGTTTACGGCCCTGTCACACTCTCGCACAATAGAGAATATTACGGAGGCAACAACAGCTGGGGTGATGACCAGCATCCCGAGCAAATGGTAATCGAGGCTTGCCAGCAGCTCGACGACGAGGTGGACTTCTCCATCTACGACGGCGATGGCGACGGCAAGATCGACATGGTATTCATATTCTATGCCGGCCGCGGCGAAGCCAGCGGTGGCGGTTCCGACACAGTGTGGCCCCACTCCTGGGACATAACCTCAGCTGGCGGCGGCGTGCAGATTTTCGACGGCGTGCAAGCCGACCACTATGCATGCAGCAACGAGCTCCAGTCGGGCAATACCCCTGATGGCATTGGTACATTTGTGCATGAGTTTTCTCATGTACTCGGTCTGCCTGACCTCTATGCTACCAGTTACACCGGCGCTTTCCATCCGGCTTCATACTCGGTGCTTTCAAGCGGCAACTATAATAATAGTTCGCATACGCCTCCTACATACAGCATCTTCGAGCGCACCGCTCTTGGATGGATTGAGCCCCAATTGCTTACCGAGGCTGGCGACTACACTCTCGAGGACATTAAGGACACCAATACGGGCTTTTGCCTGGCCACTGGCAAAGACACTGAATACTTCTTGTTTGAGAATCGTCAGAAGAAGGGCTGGGATGCCTATATCCCGGGTCATGGCATGATTGTGTGGCATATTGATTACAACGAGGGAATATGGAATAGCAATATAGTCAACAATTCCTCGACACATCAGTATGTCGACATGGAAGAAGCCGACAATATCAAGAACGAAGCCACGCGCGATGGCGACCCATTCCCGGGCGCAAGCAATGTGGTGAGAATCACTGACCGCACATCACCCAATCTCCGCACTTGGGACAATGAGAAAACCTCATTCCCCATCACACAGATTGTCGAGAGCAATGGCCTCATCTCTTTCTATGGCGGCACACGCCCGGGCTATAAGCCCACACCCCCCCAGAATCTGGTAATCAGCGAAGTGAAATATACCTCGTTCCGCGTGACATGGCTCAAGTCGCTTGATGCTGAGTATTATCAAATAAGAGTGACCACAGCCGATGGGCAGCCGGTATCAGGCTGGGAAGTGCGCGAGGTAGGAGATGTGAGCACTGTGCTTGTGTCAAATATCGAACCCTCGACCACTTATCATGTGAATGTATACTCGCTGTTCGACGAATCTATAAGCGATCCCTCAGAGACAGCAGTGGCCACCACTCTCGATGCTCCGATCAATTATTATACTGTGGCCGCTCTCGACGCTACAGAGATCACAGCCAATTCATTTGTGGCTAACTGGGAAGGTCTGGACCTTGCTCAGGAATACATCGTTAAGGTGAGCGAGACCACTCGCGTCGACAATCCTGAATACACGATCGACTTTACCGGAGGCATCAATTCTATGCCCGAAGGCTGGAGTTCGTCGTCGATATTCGAATTCCTCAATCCGGAGAAATGCGGCGCAGCTGTTCCCGCATTGAGATTCGTAAGCAATGGCAATCTGACATCTTGCGCATATGAGAATGAGATTACCGATATCGCGTTCTGGTGCATGGGCGTGACCACTAACGAGAACAACACTATCCAGGTGCAGGTATCAGGAGATGGATACTATTGGACCACTGTGGCCACTGTCAATCCCATCAATGAGACCGGCTTTACCACCACTGTAAGCGACATCCCCGAAGGCATGTATCAAATGCGACTCAATTACGTAGAAAGTGAGCACAGAGGGTCAGTGTCAGTGGATGACGTAGTGGTGAAGACCAATGGTTACATCTACATCGATGTGCCTCTCGATGGCTATTCCAATTATTCGGCAGGCACTGCGCTCGAGGCTAAGATCGAGGGCCTGAAGCCTACTACTGAATATCGCTACACAGTGGATGCCACCGATGGCGCCCTGTGGGCTAAGACCAGCAAGGTGATCACCCTCACCACCAGCAACGACGCTGGCATAGGCTCAGTGGAAGCCGACGCTAACGACATTGAAGTCAACGGCCGCACAATCTACAGCACAGGCGCATGCGCATATACTGTCGATGGCCGCTTGGTGGGCCAAGGCACTGCCATTACCCTGACTCCGGGCATCTATATCGTAAGATCGGGCTCAGGAGCTGTCGCAAAAGTCATAATTAAGTAATATAACCAGGTTTTAGTTTCATAGAAACTTTAATGGAATTTATGGGAATTGAGGCTCTGAGGGATTAGGGCCTCAATTTTTTTGCTTTAAATTTTCAAATAAGGTTAAAAATTATTACCTTTGCGATAGAAAACGAATCCTTCACTGATAATGATTATGAAGCTATTTACCCGTCTTATTTCTGTGGGGGCCTTGTTAGGATTTGCCGTGTCGGCAAATGCTGTGCCCTCTAAAGCTCGGCCGTTCACGTTCACTCAACCCGACGGCACCACACTCACTGTAACTCTCGTTGGCGATGAGCGCGCCCATTGCTATTTCACCACTGATGGAGTGATGCTCCTTAACCAAGCCAACACTCTCTACTACGCTACTCTTGATGCTGCTGGCAAAGTTGTGGCATCAGACATAGAAGCAAAAGAAAGCAGCCAGCGCTCATCACAAGCCATTGGCCTTCTCTCGACAATCGACCAGAAAGCCCTCGCTCAGGCCATGAGCGTGCAAGCTGAGGCATCTGACCGAGGTCCGCGTGGCAACAATCGCGAGCCCAACCGCGCCCTGGCCAACACCTCGCAAAGCAATAGCAGCTCAGATGACTAAAATTATGGCCTGTTCCCCGGTTCGCACTTTCCGGCTGAGGGAGAACAGCGCGGCATCGTAGTGCTGGTAGAGTATCAGGACATTGCCTTTACCGTAGAAGAGCCCAATGACTATTTCACCCGCATGCTCAACGAGGAGGGCTGGAGCCAAGACAATGGTACCGGCAGTGCTCGCGATTATTTCATCGACAGTTCTAATGGCAAATTCACACCCACATTTGATGTGTTCGGCCCGGTACTGCTCGACCATGATCACAGCTATTATGGCGGCAATAACCTTTGGGGCAGCGACCAGAGGGCTTATGAAATGGCTATCGAGGCATGCCAAAAACTCGACGATGAGGTCGACTTCTCGCTCTACGATGGCGATGAGGACGGCTATATCGACATGGTTTATGTAATTTATGCTGGCTACGGCGAAGCCGATGGCGGCGGCGCTGACACTGTATGGCCTCACTCTTGGGATCTGAGTTCGGCCGGTGCTACAGGATATGTATTCGATGGCAAGACCCTCGAGCATTATGCTTGCGGCAATGAGATCCAACTCGGCGATGTGCCCGATGGCATCGGCACATTCGTGCATGAATTCTCTCATGTGCTTGGTCTGCCCGACCTTTATGCCACTTCCTATACATCAGCCTTTACTCCCGAGTACTATTCAGTGCTTGACCGCGGCTGTTACTGCAATGACTCGCACACCCCTCCCACCTACGGCATCTTTGAGCGCACAGCCTTGGGATGGGCCGAAGTGGAAATTCTCGATGAATTCAGCGAATATTCGCTCGAGCATATTCTCACCAGCAACAAAGGCTTCAAGTTGCCTACTTCCAAGGCCACGGAATATTTCTTGTTTGAGAACCGCCAGCTCGAAGGTTGGGATGCTTACATGGAAGGTCACGGCATGCTGGTATGGCATATCGATTACAACTCCAGCGTGTGGAGCAGCAACCGCGTCAACAACACCCCCTCGCATCAGTATGTTGACATCGAGGAGGCCGACGACATCCAGTCGATGGACACAGCCGACGGCGATCCTTTCCCCGGAGCAAGCGATGTGCACAGCATCACCGACCGCACTTCTCCCAACTTGCTGACTTGGAATGGCGAACGCACCCACTTCCCGCTCAATAATATTCAGGAAGAGGACGGCATCATCACCTTCATCGGTGGCGTAGATCCTGACAATAAGCCTGCAGCGCCTGAAGCCTTGGAGGCCGATGACATTACTTACCGCTATTTCCGCGCCCACTGGACCCTGGTAGACATGGCCGAGGAATATTGGATCCGAGTTACTCGCGAGGATGGCACCCCACTGTCACAGTACAATCCTCACAAGGTGACAGATTCAACAGTTGACAATTACTTAGTGACCAACCTTCAGGCTGAGACCACATATTATTATACAGTGACGGCTGTAATCGATAACATTGAAAGCGAGCCCTCCAACACTGTGGAGGTGAGCACGCTTCCCACCCCCATCAACGCAATGACTCTTGAAGCATTGGAGGCATCGGATATCACTGCCAATTCTTTCGTGGCTAATTGGCAGCCTCTGTCGACAGCTATAGATTATGTGCTGAATGTGACCATGGAAGGCGAAGTGGAGAATCCCATGTTTGCTCTTGACTTTACCGATGGAGTGAAGAACCTGCCCGAAGGATGGTCAAGCACCTCAACCTATAGCTACTCTACGGGCGAGAACAGTGGAGCCACACCCCCGTCGCTGCGCTTCTCATCGGCTGGCAATATCGCATCATGTGCATACAGCGGCCAGATCCAAGTAGTGAGTTTCTGGTATCGCGGTGTTAACACCAATGAAGAGAACAGCATCAGCCTGCAGGTTACCGACGGCACCAAATGGGATACCATCGCCACCTTCCATCCCAGCAATGATGAAGGCCAGACAGCTTTCATAGCTAACATCCCCGAGGGCTACAATCGCATGCGTCTGCTCTATGAAGAGAAGCAGCATAAGGGCTCAATCGCAATCGACGACATTGTGATTCTCACCGATGGCACATATGATGGAGAGAGCGTGGTGGGCGATTACCTCAATCTCTCAGTGGGCGATGTCTCATCGCTCAAGATCGAGGGTCTGCGGCCTCTTACCACCTACCACTATCGCCTTATTGCCACCGATGGCGAACTTTGGTCGAAACCCAGTTCGATTATCACAGTGAAGACCTCTGACGACGCTGGCATTGCTGGCATCCTGTCGGATAACGCAAGCATCACCGTAGAGGGCAATTGCATTATGGGCAAGGATCTGCGCGCTTACACAGTCGACGGTCGCCTCGTAGGCGCTGGCGATGAGATCACTCTCGCCCCCGGCCTCTACATTGTGATCGCCCAGGGCCACGCCCAAAAGATCACCATTCGCTAACCCGCCAAGGCATGATAAAAAGAGAGGCCCCGCGATCGCGGGGCCTCTCTTTTTATCATGCCTTGGCGGCCTATGTAAGCTTGTCGCAAAGGGCGTTGATTGCCTTATTGGCAGGCACCTTCATGTAGAGGATGTCGTAGACGCAATCCAGGATGGGCATGTTTACCATAGTGCGCTCATTGATGTCATGAATGCACTTGGTGCCGTAGTATCCCTCGGCTGTCTGCTCCATCTCCATTGTGGCAGCCTTTACGGAATATCCCTTGCCAATCATGGCGCCGAAATTGTGATTGCGTGAGAATCGCGAATAGGCAGTCACCAATAGGTCGCCAAGATATACCGAGTCGCAGATGTTGCGCTCGCGCGGCGATATGGCATTGACGAAACGCGCCATCTCACGTATGGCATTGCTTACGAGCATGGCAATGAAATTGTCGCCCCGCTTCATGCCGTGGATTATGCCGGCAGCGATGGCGTAGACATTCTTCAGCACAGCAGCATATTCTATGCCGTCGACATCGGTCGATGTGATGGTGTGGGTGTTTTTGCTCTGGATGCACTCGGCAAATGTCCGGGCGCGATCTTCATCGCGGCAACCTATCGTAAGGTATGAGATGCGATCCAGGGCTACTTCCTCAGCGTGGCAGGGACCGGAGATCACCAGCATGTTGTCAGGAGCGATTCCAAAGCGCATGCCCATGTAGTCGGTGATCAGCATGTTCTCATTGGGCACAATGCCCTTGATGGCTGACACTATGGTCTTTTGGCTTAGATCTACATGCACCTTGCTGATGTGCTCTTTGAAGTAGGGCGAGGGGAAAGCCAGAAGCAGGGTGTCGCACTCGGAGCATACCTCGTTGATGTCGCTGGAAAAGAAGATGCGCTTGATGTCGAATTCTACATCAGTCAGATAGGCTGGATTATGGCCCATGCGCTTGAAGTCTTCGATGCGGTCATCGCGTCGCATGTACCAATTCACTGTCTCGCAGTTGCGCAGCAAAAGTTTAGCTAAGGCGGTGGCCCAGCTGCCTCCACCCATCACAGCTATTTTGCCTGGGAAATCCATATTATTGCTTTTTTTCAGGACGCATTTGTGGGAAAAGGAGCACTTCTTGGATGGCGCTTTGGCCGGTCATCAGCATTACCAATCGGTCCATGCCGATGCCCATGCCCGATGTGGGAGGCATGCCGTATTCCAGAGCGCGGATGAAGTCCTTGTCGATGATCATGGCCTCGTCGTCGCCTTTCTCAGCCAGTCGCATTTGTTCCACAAAGCGTTCGTATTGATCTATCGGGTCATTGAGCTCGCTGTAGGCATTGGCCAGTTCCTTGCCATTGACCATGAGCTCAAAACGTTCGGTGAGTTCGGGATTGTTGCGGTGACGTTTTGTCAGGGGCGACATCTCTATGGGATAATCGATGATGAATGTGGGCTGGATGTATTTGCCTTCGCATTTCTCGCCGAATATCTCATCGATCAGCTTGCCTTTGCCCAGGCTGGGAGCAACCTCTATATCGAGTTGCTTGCACACATCACGCAGCTGGGCCTCATCCATTCCGGTGATGTCGATGCCGGTGTGCTCCTTGATGGCATCGATCATGGTGACACGGCGATAAGGGGCCTTGAAGTCTATTTCATTGTCACCAACCTTCACCTTAGTGGTGCCATTGACATCCATGCAGATCTTCTCAAGCATCTTCTCGGTGAAATCCATCATCCAGTTGTAGTCCTTATAGGCCACATATATTTCCATGCAGGTGAACTCAGGATTATGAGTGCGGTCCATGCCCTCGTTGCGGAAATTCTTGGAGAATTCATACACGCCCTCGAATCCGCCCACAATCAGGCGCTTCAGATAGAGCTCGTCGGCAATGCGCATGTACAGGGGGATGTCCAGAGCATTGTGGTGGGTTATGAAGGGGCGCGCCGAGGCTCCGCCGGGGATTGACTGCAGGATAGGAGTCTCCACCTCGATATAGCCGTTGCTGTTGAAATATTCGCGCATGGAGTTGTACACCTTGGTGCGTTTCAGGAAAATCTCCTTCACGCCGGGATTGACCACCAGGTCAACATAGCGCATGCGGTAGCGGAGCTCGGGATCCTCAAAAGCATCGTAGGTCACGCCATCCTTCACCTTAACGATCGGCAGGGGGCGCAAGCTCTTGCTCAGCACTGTAAGCTCTTGGGCATGCACGGAGATTTCGCCAGTCTGCGTGCGGAATACAAAACCCTTCACGCCGATGAAGTCACCAATGTCAAGGAGTTTCTTGAACACCACATTGTAGAGCTCTTTGTCTTCGCCGGGGCATATCTCGTCGCGGTTCACATACACTTGTATGCGGCCATGGCTGTCCATAAGCTCTATGAACGAAGCTTTGCCCATTATGCGGCGGCTCATCAAGCGGCCAGCCACCACCACGGGCCGTGGAGGTTGCAGGTTATCATCGAAATTTTCCTTGATTTCATCGGTATAAGCATCCACTGGGAAAAGAGCGGCAGGATAGGGGTCGATACCTATCTCTCGCATTTTCCCTAAACTTTGGCGTCGGATGCCCTCTTGTTCTGACAGTTGCTCTGTGCTCATGTAAATAGTGTTTCGGTGGTTCTTTTCTAATTTAATGCAAAGTTACGAAAAATTTATCACTTAACATTCTTTTCCCTCAGATTTATTGCACGGGTGTGTCAAAATGCCTCTTAATCAGGGAATCCCAGCGGGATTCTTTCAAATAGATAGTGAAATCTCCTAAAATAATAAAAAATTGGCACCGCAGGTGCCAATTTTTGATAAAAAAAGAGACAATCTTGTATCTATTTGAAAGAATCCCTCCGGGATTCCTTGAGGAAAGGTTATTTAGATACAGCCCCTCCGGGAAGGTAATTTGGTGTGGAAAAGTGCAGGATTATGCGGGATCGATGCTAAGATGCTGGCCTTTTGCCAAGGTGATGGCCTTTGGATCGGCCGGTTGGCCATCGATTGTGACTACGTAGCCGTCGGCGGGAAGCGCGATTGAGAATGTTGCATTTTTGTCAGCCACCATTTCTGCGTGTTGCAACTGGTTGGCCTCCCAGCGCATGGCCACTGTGAGGGCGCCACGGGCGCGAAGCCCCGACACATTCCCTTGGTCCCAGGCCGAGGGGAGGGCAGGCAGAAGGCGTATCACTCCATCGTGGCTCTGCAAGAGCATTTCGGCTATGGCTGCGCCACCGGCAGTGTTGCCATCAAGGCAGAAGATGTCTTCCTCGGCGCCCGCAATGCCAGCCGGCGATATGGTGAAAAGATTCTCGCGCGTGAGATTGGCAATCAGGGTGCGAATCGAAGACTTTGCCTCATCTCCCATGCCCAAGCGGGCATAGAAAGCAGCCATGTTGCTGCGGCTCCACTCAGTATCCTCCCAGTCGGGGCAAGCCAGTCGCAGATCGATGGTGCGCTTGCACGCTTGCGCCAACTCCGGGGTCTTGTCTATGGTAATTTGCGAGAATGGGAAGGCTGCCAGCAGGTGAGAGGTGTGGCGATGATTGGGGTTAGGCTGGTCCCAGTCGTGAAGCCATTCTTGCAATCCGCCGTTGCGTCCTATTTGGTAGGGTGGCAGTTTGCTGAGAGCGTATTGCAGCGAGTCGGCGAACTCGCGGTCGGTGTCAAGGATGCGGCTTGCCTGGATGCAGTCACTGAAGATCTCCCTGACAAGGACATTGTCGACAGTGGGCATCATCGATGCCGAAATGTGATGGCCGTCGGGCAAGGCAAAAGCGTTTTCCGGAGAAATCGAAGGGCCGGTCAGCAAATATCCAGTCGACGGCTCCTCTACTAAGAAGTCGAGCAGGAATTCCGCATTCCCCTTAAGGAGAGGATAGGCTGTTTCGGCCAGGAATTTGGTGTCGCGCGTGAAATCATATTGATCCCACAGATGAGTGGCCATCCAGGAGGAGGCGGTGGGGAAAAGACCCCAGGCGATGCAGCCGCTCACTGCAGCGTAGCCCCAGGGGTTGGCTGTGGTGTGAGCTGTCCAGCCGCGGCATCCGTAGAGGTCGCGAGCGATACCTTGGCCATGATGGGCCAGATCGGCGATGTAGCTGAATAGCGGTGCGTTGCACTCGTCGAGATTGCCTACATTGGAGATCCAATAGTTTTGCTCTGTATTGATGTCAAGGTGATAGTCGTTGGTCCAGGGCATGTTGCATGCCAGGTTGTCGTTGAGTTGGCCTTGCAGGGCGGCTGGCAGTGGAGAATCCTGACGCGAGCACACCATCAGCAGATAGCGCGAAAGGTCGAAGAATCGGGCCATCAAAGCCGGATCGTCGGCCCCCTCCTTTATGCGGCGCCAGCGCTTGTCGGTAGGCAGATACGATAGCGAATCCTCGCCCAGGGAGATCGACACGCGGTCGAAAAGGCGGCTATGATCAGCCGCATGCTCAGCATAGAGCCGGGGATTGCTGGCGGCATTGTTGACAGTATTCACTGCCAAGGCCTTATAATCGCCCCATCCGGGGAATGTAGTGGATTTGAAATCTGTGCGAAGGTCGATATAAAGGCTGACTTCCTGGGCTCCGCTTACAGAGATCGAGGCAGAGTCAGCGGCCAGGCTCCCGCCTTTTTGCTGCACCTTTACAGCCTGAGCGAAGCATACGCCTCCAGGACCCTGCTTGGGAAAGTCAACTTTGCCTTGTGCCATGATGAGATCGCCATCGGTGGTGACCATGGCTTCGCGCAGCAAATCGAGACTGACCCTCAGGTCAAGGTCTTTGCTGGTTGAGGTCATGGTCCACACGATGGTCTGAGCCGGATTGCTGCAATAAGCGATTTGATTGATTTTGGATTTCCCTTTATGATAAGATGCTGAAACTGAGCCGCTGCTCATGTCTAATTGTCTCTTATACCCCTGGATTTCGCCTTCGGGCCCAGATATGTCGATAATTACGTATCCCATCGGAACATGGCTGCCAAAGCAGGTTTGCTGTCCGGCCATGTTGTGCCACGCATAATCGTTGGCCTCGCCAATCTGACCATTAAAATAAAGATCGCGCACATATGCCAACTTTTCTGCTCCGAAAGGCTTCTGCATATCGGGATTGTATTGGCCCGACCACATGGTCGACTCATTGATGCAAAGCTTCTCCTGGGTGGGGTCAGAAAACACATTGGCTGCCAGGCGGCCATTGCCCACCGGCAGACTTTCCATCCAGCAGGCAGCCGGAGTCTCGTACCACAGCTCGGGCGCTTGCTGCGCTCCTCGGGCATAGGCGGTGCATGCCAGGACTGCGAATAGGATCGGAGAGAGTCGGAGTGATGCTGTCATCGTCATGATAAGATTGGTAAAATTTTATGGTGCAAAATTAAGTCGAACGAGTACAAAATTCAGACACATAAAAACCTATAAATGTAAAAAAAAGACCAGTTGACGTTTTTATTACAAATATTGGTGAAAGAGTGACAAAAATAATAATCGTGCCATTTTTTTGAGAAAAAGAGATTTATTAATTTTGCATATCCTAATCCATCATTATCAATGAGACGCTTTACCATCATATTTTTCTTGCTTGCATCTATGCTGGTGGCATTTGGCCAGCAGCAAAAACTCACATTTAAGACCATAAACACCGATGGCGGCCTTTCCTCAAATAATGTCAAGGCCATATATCAGGATGTCTACGGCTTTATCTGGCTTGGCACCAAGGGAGGCCTTGACCGTTTCGACGGAGCCAACGTCACCCATCTCAAGGTATGGGACGAGACATGCAGCAAGGGCAACAACAACATATCCGCCCTGTGCGAGGATGACAAGCAAAGACTGTGGGTGGGCACTGACCGAGGCGTCTTCATTTATGACCAGAGGCAGCAGACATTCCGCTATATAGCCACAAAGAGCAAAGAGGGAGTGGATCCATACAACTGGGTGCAGACTATCTCGCGCGACAATCAGGGCAATATGTGGGTGCTGGTACCCGACGAGGGTGTGTTTTTCTTTGAAGGGGATGAGAATCAGGTAAAGTACTATAACATCGCTAATGGAGCCAACATAAAAGAACTGGCATCGATCAGCATGCACATTACAGAAAAGGGCGATGTGTATGTGCTTACCTTCAGCGGAGGTCTCTTCAAATATATCAATCCCGAGGTGGGTTTCCAGCGCGTGGAGTTCAAGGGCGAATCCCTGGATGGCAAGAATATGGCCATAGTCACTTCGCTGCCAACCGGCGAATTGGCCATAGGATCGCGCGAGGGCACGATCTATCGGTATAATCCGGCCACGAGCATGCTGACCATAATGCCATTCAGCATGAATAACCATGTGTTCTTGCGCACATTGGACTGCTTTAACAATGAATTGTGGATAGGCACATACAAGGGCCTCTATGTGGTAAATCTCCTATCTGGTGAAGAATCTTTCTATGATGTCGATGACAATGGATTGTGCGACTATGTGATGTATTCCTCATATCAGGACCACAATGGGAGCGTATGGATGGGCACCCTCTTCGGTGGTGCCAGTTACCACAATCCGCAGAGCCTGGTGTTCACTACATATTCTCAGATTTCCGTGCCGCGCCGCAACATTCGAGGCATGGCTTGCGACAACGATGGCAATGTGTGGATAGGCACCGAGGGCGGAGGCGTGTATGTGCTGGACCATGAGACCGGATCAATATCTCCTGCTCCTAAGTACGAGGCCAATGAAAACATTGCCCTTCTTGTCTACAATCCTGGCGATGGCTCCATCCGTGTGGGATTCACTGCGCAGGGAATGGTAAAATTCACACCTGGCAAGCCAGTGGAATATCTATGCCAAGGCCTCAGCGAGGACAATAGCGTGTATTCTTATTTAATGGATAGCCGAGGTTGCGAATGGTTGGGCTTAGGTTATGGCCTGTACAAGCGCGAGCCAGGCGAAAAGGATTATCGCCGCGAGGAAAGAGTGGGCAATGACTGGATACATTGCATTTGCGAGGATCATGCAGGCAACATATGGCTGGCAAGCATGGGCACAGGCGTGATGCGACTCGGCCTTGACGGCTCCTATACCCACTTCGAGGCAAATCCCAAAAGCCATCTGCCTTCTAATTCGGTAAGTTCGGTAATGGAGGATAGCAAAGGGCGCCTGTGGTTCACCACCGACCGTGGTGGCATCTGCACATTTGATCAGGCTAATGAGGACTTCATACCCTATGGCATAGAGGATGGCCTCCCCGATGATGTGGCTTACAATATGTTGGAAGACCGCATGGGCAATCTGTGGTTCGGCACAAATCATGGATTGGTGAAATTCAAGCCGGATACCAAGGAGGTGAGAGTGTTCACTACTTACGACGGTCTGCCCTCAAACCAGTTCAACTATAATTCTGCAGCCATCGATGCTGCCGGGCGCATGTATTTTGGCACACGTGCTGGCGTATTCTCATTCGATCCGGCTCTTGAAATGCCTGACACAAAAAAACCTGAGCTCTATTTCACTCAGCTTAAGGTGTTCAATGACACCTATACTCCTCAGACTCCAGGCTCAACGCTTGAGGAAAACATAATGTTTGCTGACAAGGTGGAACTCCCATATGACAAAGCCACATTCTCAGTCGATGTGATTGCCTTAGGCATTGGCCATGAGCAGAGCGGCCATCTTACCTACCGATTGCTGCCGATGGACAAGGAATGGCTCGACATCAACCGCAACGGCCGCATCTCGTTTGCCAATCTTTCCCCTGGCTCATACAAATTGGTGGTAAGGAGCCAACTTGGCGATCAAGAGATCACCAAGGCTTTGGCCATTCGCATTACTCCGCCATGGTTTAAGACTTGGTGGGCCTATCTGATCTATGTGATGCTTATCGGAGTGGGCGCATTGCTATGGTTCGTGTGGTATCGCTCGCATAAAGAGCGGCAGTTCCGCGAGCGTCAGGACCTCTTCTTAGTGACCAAGGAGAAGGAACTCAACGAAAGCAAAATTAAGTTCTTTACTGAGATAGCCCACGAGATACGCACGCCGGTAACCTTGATCTCTACTCCAGTAGAGGTGCTTAAGGATATGAACATGCGCAATCCCGAGGTGCGCCACTACATCGACATCATCAACAGCAATGTGCGCCGATTGCTCACCCTTACGAGCCAATTGCTCGATTTCCAGAAGATCGACAACTATGGCCTTAGACTTAAGTATGAGCCTGTGGATGTGGCCGAAATGGCCAACTCAATCGTGGAGCGCTTTGAGGCTTCAATGACTCTCAAGAAGAAAGAACTCAAGGTGGACATCCCCAAGGATGGAGTGCTGGTGACGATTGACCGCGAGGCCATCACCAAGATTATGAGCAATCTGCTCAATAATGCCCTTAAGTATTCACGCTCGAAGATCGATGTGTCGCTTACAACCGATGACAAGAATTTCTACTTCACCGTGAAGACCGATGGCGATAAGATTAGCGGCGATGCTGTGCGTCGCATATTCGAACCCTTCTACCAGATGACCAACCGTCCCGATAGTCAGGCCGGAGGCGTGGGCATTGGCTTGCCGCTATCGCGCAGCCTGGCAGAGCTCCATAATGGAAAACTCGAACTGGTAGAGGACACCGAGGCCGACACAAATACCTTCCGCCTCACCATACCTATTAATAAGGAGGGCGCTGTGGAATCGACCCCCGACATTCCCACCGGCGTTGAGCTCCTCGAGGAAGAATCCTCACAGACCAAAGACCCGGCCGTGGGCAACGCCATCCTGCTTGTCGAGGATAATGAGCAGATGCGCGAATTCATAGCCGAGCAATTGTCGAAAAACTTTACTGTGGAGACCGCAGAAAATGGCCGTGTGGCCTTGGAAATGCTCGAGAAGCATCCTTACGAACTTATCATAACCGATGTCATGATGCCCGAAATGGATGGCTTCGAGTTGTGCAAGCGCGTGAAGAGCAATATCGATATCAGCCATGTGCCAGTGATCATGCTCACTGCCAAGAACGACCTGGACACCAAGGTCGAAGGCCTCAAGTGCGGCGCCGAGGCATACATTGAGAAACCGTTCTCCATGAAATTCCTACAGCAGCAGGTGAAATCGCTGCTTGAGAATCGACAGCGCGAACGATTGGCATTCGCCAAAAAGCCATTCTTCGGCGTGAACAACATGCAGACCAACAAGGTCGACGAAGAATTCATGAACAAGGTGATCAAGCTCATCGAAGACCACATTACCGATGAGGAATTTGGGGTAGAGTCAATGGGCGATCTCTTGGCCATGTCGCGCTCAAGCCTGCTGCGCAAGATCAAGAGCCTCTTCAATATGTCGCCAGTGGAACTGATACGCCTCGTGAGGCTGAAGAAGGCGGCCGAACTGATCCGTGAGCGCAAGTATCTCATCGGCGACATCTGCTACATGGTGGGCATCAATTCACCAAGTTATTTCTCTAAGCTTTTCTTCAAGCAATTCGGAGTGAGTCCCAAGGACTTTGAGCGTGATCTTGAAAAATAATTCCAAATAGCGCATTTGCATTATTTCGTCAGAGAATGGTGAAAATGCGCTATTTCTGACGAATTGAAGAAGTTGTTTTATTTTTTGGTGAAGTCGTGAATGATTTTCGAATCTTTGTATGCTAATTTTGCAAAAAGATAAAATCATTATCATGAACACCTTAAAAAGCATCCTATTCATTTCATCAATCGCATTGGCCTCGCCATTGGCTGTGATGGCCGAAAGCCTATATTTGCATACGCCAAACACTGATTGGAAAGTAGCGCCTCTCGACGAAATCGATTTGCAAGCAGCCCAAAAGGCCGGATACAGCGCTGACAGTTGGGTGAATGCCCGAGTGCCCGGCACAGCATTCGCTGCCTACTGCGACGCTGGCTTGGAAAAAGATCCAAGTTTCGGAGATAATATCCATCAGATGGATCGCGCCAAGTATGACCGCACTATGACATACCGGGCGGAAATAGAGATTCCTGCCTCGATGGATAAGAAAAAACTGTGGCTCAATTTTAATGGCATCAATCGCCACGGCACCATCTGGATGAATGGCCAGCGCCTTGGCGAACTCGATGGCTTTATGGATCGCGGCCGCTTTGACATCACTGACATTGCCGACCGTGATGGAAAAAATGTGATTGTGGTGACGGTAGACATTCCCGAAACGCCTCTCGCAAACGAAGGGAGCCCCAATTACCTGTGCTCAGGCGGATGGGACTGGATGCCTTACGTGCCAGGCCTCAACAGCGGCATCACCGACAAGGTATGGATCAGCGACAGCGGCGAAGGCCTGCTCGTGGATCCCTATGTGCGCACCGCCAATATGCCCAATCTGGCCCTTGCCGAGCTTGAGGTGGAGACCGGAGTGAAGAACACCAGCAATGAGCGAAAAGAAATGACAGTGAAGGGAGTGATCACCCCCGGCAATATAGAATTCGAAAAGACAGTGAATGTAAAGCCGGGCCGCATCGCCACAGTAAAGTTCGACAAGCGATCCTTCCCTCAACTGGCCATGCACAACCCTAAACTGTGGTGGCCCAATGGCTATGGCGAGCCTAATCTCTACAACTGCCATTTCACAGTGGAGGCCGATGGCGCTGTAAGCCAAGAGCAGGACGTGACATTCGGAGTGCGCAAATACAGCTATGACAAAGAAGGCGGCATCCTCCACCTGGCCATCAACGGTGTGCCAGTGTTCGTAAAGGGCGGCAACTGGGGCATTGCCGAATACATGCTGCGAATTGACCCTAAGGAATATGACACGCGCCTGCGCTTGCACAAGGAGATGAATTTCAATATGGCTCGAAATTGGCTCGGAGCCGTAACCGACGAAGAATTCTATCAGGCTTGTGACAAGTACGGCATCATGGTATGGGATGATTTTTGGATCAATTCAAATGCGGTGCTTCCCTATGACCTCAATGCCTTCAACCACAATATGGTGGAGAAGATCAAGCGCCTGCGCAACCATCCAAGCATCGCGGTATGGTGCGGCGACAACGAGGCCTATCCCGAACAGCCGCTGATGGGCTGGATGGATGTGAATGTGGCCACATTCGACTGCGGCGACCGTCTCTTCCAGCCATGCAGCAACGATGGCGGTCTCTCTGGCTCAGGATATTGGGGCGCTTTTGATCCGCGCTACTATTTCATTAAGTATCCCGAAAACACTGAGGGAGGCAACGGCACTCCGGGCTGGGGCTTCCGCACCGAAATTGGCACTGCTGTCGTGCCAGCATATAAGAGTTTCGTCAAGTTCATGCCCGAGGAGCACCATTGGCCCATCGATGATATGTGGAATCTCCATTATTTCGGTCCGAGCGCTGCCAACGGCCTTCCTGATCAGTATCAAGAACTTATAGCGTCAGGCTGGGGCAAGCCCCAGAGCGCTGAAGAATTCTGCAAGAAAGCCCAACTTGTGAATTATGAAAGCAATAAGGCCATGTACGAGGGATGGCTCGACCATATGTGGGACGATGCCTCAGGCATCATGACCTGGATGAGCCAGCCGGCTTACCCCTGCATGGTATGGCAGACCTATGACTATTACTACGATCCCACCGGAGCCTATTGGGGATGCAAGAGCGCTTGCGAGCCTCTGCATATTTACTGGAATCCCGTCAACAACGGAGTGAGAATCGCCAACACCACGGCTCAGAATTATCAAGACCTGACTGCCGAAGTCAAGGTGTACAACCTCGATGGCAAGGAAGTGACAAGATACGCCAAGAGCGCAGAGGTAGGATCTCCCAGCAACTCTGTGAATCAGGCTTTTGTGATAGATTTCGATACTGAGCGCCCTGTGCTCTCATTAGGCAAGGATGGCATTGCCTCATCAATCACCTATGGATCGCCGGCTGATGCTTTCGATGGTAACACGTCTACTCGCTGGGCAGCCAACAAGGGAGCTAATGAGTGGCTGGCCGTGGATCTGGGCAGCATACAGAAGGTAGGGGGCATCCGCCTCAACTGGGAGGATTCCTATGGCAAGAAATATAAGATCCAGGTAAGCCAGAATGGCAAGGATTGGACTGAACTTCTAAAAGAAGACGATGGCAAGCGCGGATGGATGCACTATACCTTCCCCGAAGTCGAGGCTCGCTATGTGCGCATGCTCGGCATAGAGAGAGGATGGTGGTTCGGATATTCGCTCTGGAATTTCGATGTGCTCGGAGCAGAGAAACCCTCAGCCGAACTTGATGACACACATTTCGTGCGCCTCACTCTGCGTGACAAGCAAGGCAATCTCATCAGCGAAAACAATTATCTGCGTGGTCATGACCGTCATAATTTCCAAGCCCTCAACAGTCTGCCCAAGGCCGATGTCAAAGTGAAGCATAGCCTGATGGCTAATGGCGACCGCTCGATAATCACTGCGCAGTATACCAATCCCAAAAATGCCCAAGGTCCGGCCTATGCCGTGCACGCTCAGCCTCTGCGCCAAAGCGATGGCGAACGCATCCTGCCCGCAGTCTTCAGCGACGACTACTTCACCTTGATGCCGGGAGAGACAAAGACCGTGACTTACGAATTCGACACTGCATTGCTTCCCGATGGCAGATACACAATCGAGGTAAATCCCTACAATGACTGATCCCAAACAATGCAATCACCACTTAAATACCATATGATGAAAAAGTTAATCTTAGCATGTGGCATTATGGCCTCTATAACCGCTGGAGCATCCACTCCAATTGCAATCAATACCGACAATACGTCGCTAATCCTCAGCGTGGGGGATAACGGACGCTTGTACCAGAACTATTTTGGCAAAAGTCTTACCAATCCTGCTGATCAGGCTGCTCTGCCGCAAGGCACTGAAGCCTACCTGACCCATGGCATGGAGGACTATTTCGAACCCGCGCTCCATATCAACCATCCCGATGGCAACCCCTCGACCGAACTGCGCTATGTGTCCCACGAGACAAAAGAAGTTAGCCCCGGAGTGGAAGAGACGGTAATCCTGCTCTCTGATCCTGTATACAAAGATGAGGTAGCTTTGCATTACACTGCTTATAAGCCCGAGGATGTGATTGTGGCATATACCGAAATCACCAACAAGGAAAACAAACCTATCGAGTTGGAGAAATATGCCTCTTCCATGCTCCATTTCAACAATAAGAATTATTATCTGACCGAGTTCTCAGGCGATTGGGCCAACGAAGCCCATATGACTGACCAGCCCCTCCACTATGGAAAGAAGGAGGTGGATACAAAGTTGGGCAGCCGTGCCAACATGTTTGTGTCGCCATTCTTCTACCTCTCGCTCGACGCTCCCGCCACTGAGGACAATGGCGAAGTGCTAATGGGCACTCTCGGATGGACAGGCAACTTCCGCTTCTGCTTCGAAGTGGACAATCGAGGCAAACTGCGTGCCATAAGCGGCATCAATCCGTATTTCTCACGCTATACCCTGGAAAAGGGCGAAACTTTTCGCACTCCAGACTTTATCTTCACTCTCAGCCATGAGGGAAAAGGCCAGGCCAGCCGAAATATCCACGATTGGGCTCGCAAGTATCAGGTGAAGGACGGCATGGGCGATCGCCTCACCCTGCTCAACAACTGGGAGGCCACCTATTTCGATTTCAATGAGGACAAACTGGTGAATCTCATTGGCGAGGCTAAGGAATTGGGCGTAGACATGTTTCTGCTCGACGACGGATGGTTCGCCAACAAATATCCGCGCAGCAGCGACCACCAGGGTCTTGGCGACTGGCAGGAAACTGCTGACAAACTCCCCAACGGCATCGGACGCCTCACAGCTGAGGCAAAGAAGCAGGGTGTGAAATTTGGCCTTTGGATTGAGCCTGAGATGGTGAATCCCAAGAGCGAGCTTTACGAGCAGCATAAGGATTGGGTCATCACCCTGCCCAATCGCGATGAGTATTATTTCCGCAATCAGTTGGTGCTCGATTTGGCCAACCCGCAGGTGCAGGACTATGTCTTTGGCGTGGTCGACGGTCTGCTGACAAAATATCCCGACATTGCCTATTTCAAATGGGACTGCAACTCGCCCATCACCAATATCTACAGCAATTACCTCAAGAACAATCAGAGCCACCTCTATATCGACTATGTAAAGGGCCTCTACAATGTGCTTGACCGACTCAAGGAAAAATACCCCGATGTGCCTATGATGATGTGCGCAGGCGGCAGTGGACGCACCGACTACAAAGGCCTCGAATATTTCACCGAATTCTGGTGCAGCGACAACACTGATCCGGTGGAGCGCCTCTATATCCAATATGGCTTCAGTCATGTGTTCCCGTCAAAGACCATGAGTGCGCATGTGACTACCTGGAACAAGAACGCCTCAATAAAATTCCGCACCAATGTGGCTATGATGGGCAAGCTTGGTTTCGATCTCAAGCTCGACGACCTCTCTGACTCGGATATCGCATATGCCAAGCGGGCTATTAAGAACTATAACAGCCTGAAGCCGGCCATCCTCGATGGCGATCTCTATCGCTTGGTATCGCCTTACGAGGGCAACCACTCAGCCACGCAGTACCTGAGCAAAGATGGCAACACAGGTGTGCTCTTCGCTTTCGACATCTTCCCGCGCTACGATGAATATCTCTACAATGCCAAGATGCAGGGCCTCGATCCCAAGGCACAGTACGCCGTGACGGAAATCGACCGCTATGACGGCAATGACCAGCAGATAGGGCAGTACTCTGGAGAATATCTGATGCATGTGGGCCTCCCGGTGTTCTCTCGCAACAAGATGGACAGCCGCGTCTACCAAATCGACAAGAAATAAGCAATATCACACTCGCGTATGAGGAAGGTTTTCATATCAATGTTAGCAATGGCTTTGCCACTGCTAACATTTGCCATAGATAGGGCTTGGGGCGATCAGGGTGATGGCACCTTTGCAAATCCTGTGCTCAATGGCGACTTTTCGGATCCGGATGTGGTCAGGGTGGGCGACAAGTATTACCTCACCTGTTCGGAATTCCATTTCATGGGAATGCCTATCTTGGAATCTGAGGATATGGTGAATTGGCGCATAGTGGCTCGCGTGCACGACAGCCTCGACGCACCCGGATATGATTCCATGGATAAATATGGCCAAGGCACCTGGGCTCCGGCCCTCAGATTCCACGACGGCACATATTATATTTATGTGTGCTCGCCTTACGAGGGACTCTGGGTGACTACGGCCTCAGACCCGGCAGGCCCCTGGACTTCCCCCAAACTCATAAAGGCTGTCGAGGGCTGGGAAGACCCATGCCCATTTTGGGACGAGGATGGCCAGGCCTATCTTGGCCATAGCGTGCTGGGTGGCTGGCCCATCATTATGCATAAGATGAGCCCCGACGGCATGGAAATCCTCGATGAAGGCGTAGAGGTGTACCGGGGCCCAGTGGCTGAGGGTACCAAACTCTTCAAAAAGGATGAATATTACTATTTGAGCATACCTGAGGGCGGAGTATCCACCGGGTGGCAGACTGTGCTTCGCTCTAAAGACATTTATGGCCCTTATGAAGGGGCAAAGACCCTGGAGCAAGGCTCTACTGCCATAAATGGTCCCCATCAGGGAGCATATGTCGACACCCCTGATGGCCAGTGGTGGTTCTTCCACTTCCAGTCTACCCCGGTGCTGGGCCGAGTGGTGCATCTGCAGCCAGTCACTTGGATTGATGGCTTTCCGCAGTGCGGCACTGATTACGACGGCAATGGCGTGGGCGAACCCATGCATATTGTGGATAAGCCAAAAATCGATGCTGACTCAGCGCCTTTTGTCTTGCAATCGAGCGATGACTTTTCAGGTTCGGAAATAGCGGTGCAGTGGCAGTTCAACCACAATCCCGACTTGACGCGATATTCATTCAATGTCCAGCCCGGATGGCTTGCTGTGCAGCCTCTACCTGCTGAGTCTCTGAAAACTGCCCGGAATCAGCTTACTCAAAAAATGCTGGGTTATTCCGGCAGCGCTGAGACAGCGATCAGTCTTGCCAACATTGGCGATGGCCAGAGAGCCGGGCTCCTGTGCCTGGGGCGCCACTATGTCGGTGGCGGCGTTTGGCGCGATGGCGACAAACTGCTTCTCTATTATGAGAACGATGGCGAGGTCACCCCTCTCGATGAAATCGCGGCAGAGATTCTTTTCGTAAGGCTTGATTATGATACTGAGTCGCGCACTAACCAATATTCCTACAGCGTGGACGGAGTCAATTTCCTGCCTTTTGGCCCAGCCTTTGAGCAGACCGAGGGCAATTGGAAGGGCGCGCGTCTTGGCCTCTACACCTATAGCCTTTCTCCCTCCTCCACCGGCTCAGTGGCTTTCGATTACTTTAATTATGACTACCATTAAGACATCAGAAATTAACTTGGCTTTAATCTGAGTGACGTGTTTTTTCTAAAAAATGGCGATTATGTAGTAGTTGTAAGCGGCAAAATAGATGTAATTTTGCATACGGAAATCCTAAATCAATCATTGTTATTTCAACCCTGTAATCCGAAACTCTAAATGAAGCTGCTGACCTCCCTTGTAATGTTGATGCTTGCCTATGGAGCCTCTATGGCCTCAGAGCTTACGCAATATGTGAATCCCTTTATTGGCACTGGCGCCATCGAGGGAGGCCTTTGCGGCAACTGCTATCCCGGCGCTGCCATGCCTTTCGGCATGGTGCAACTCAGCCCGGACACTCATCCGTCGCCCGACTGGTTCAATGCCTCGGGCTATGATTACAATGATGACACCATCTACGGCTTCTCGCACACTCGCCTCGACGGCACCGGCGCCTGCGACCTGATCGATATCTCTCTGTTCCCCACCATCGGCAATGCCACCTCATCCAAATTCAGCCATGATCAGGAAGAGGCTCATCCGGGCGTATATCGCGTGAGTTTGCTCGACGAGGGCATTGATGTCACTCTCTCCGCCACCGAGCGCGCGGGCATCCACCAATACAAATATCCCGAGGGGGCAGAATGCCGAGTGCTGCTCGATCTCGATCACTCTGCCCAGAAGGGCAGTTGGGGCCGCAAGATCATTCAAGGCCAGATCCGCCAAGTGGCACCTAATGCCTTGGCTGGCTATCGCGTGATCACCGGTTGGGCCAAACTAAGAAAAGTATGCTTCTATGTGGAATTTTCACAGCCTATCGAGCACCTCGCCCTTAGCGACGGCGGTCGCCAAGAGACTGGCAATGTGATCAATGGCAGCAACCTCAAGGCCTGGGCCGATTTCGGCACCAAGGGCACAATCACTTGCAAAGTGGGCATTTCACCCGTGTCGATCGAAAACGCCAAGGAAAATCTCCTGACCGAGGCTCCGGGATGGGACATCGACCAATATGTAGCCAATGCTGATGCTGCATGGGAAAGCCAACTCTCGAAAATCAAGATCAAGGCTCCCGAGGAGACCAACATAATCTTTTACACTGCGCTTTACCACGCCTTGCTCCAGCCCAATGTCATCAGTGATGTCAATGGCCAGTACGTAGGCCCTGACTATACGGTGCGCCAGATGCCACAGGGCAAGCACCAATATACCACATTCTCTCTGTGGGACACCTATCGCGCAGCACATCCCCTCTATACCATCCTGGATCCGGAGCGCTCAAGCGATTTCGTCAATTCGATGCTCGATCACTACGATGCCTACGGCTATCTGCCGATATGGCAACTTTGGGGCCAGGACAACTATTGCATGATCGGCAACCATGCAATCCCAGTGATCGTGGATGCAATCCTTAAGGGCGTTCCCGGCATCGATGCTCAGCGAGCCTGGGAGGCTGTGTATGGCTCGAGCGTAACATCACATCCAAATTCGCCCTGGGATGTATGGGAAGAGCATGGATACATGCCTGAGCCTATCCAGAGCCAGTCGGTGTCAATCACCCTTGAGGACAGTTTCGATGACTGGTGTGTGGCTCAGTTGGCCCAAAAACTGGGCTATCAGCCAGAAGCAGAGCGTTTCCAGAAGCGCGCAGGCTTTTATGAGAATCTCTACAATTCCGACACTCATTTCTTCCAGCCAAAGGATGAGCATGGCCAGTGGATAGAGCCCTTCGATCCTCTGCTCTTCGGCGCCAACGGAGGAAATCCCTTTACCGAGGGCAATGCTTGGCAGTATTATTGGTATGTGCCTCACAATGTCGAGCATCTGGTGGCTCTCACCGGCGGAGAGAAGGCCTTCGAGAAGAAACTCGACGATTTCTTCACCATTACTGAGACAAGCGGTGAAAAGAATAGCAACATCTCTGGCCAAATCGGCCAGTACGCTCATGGCAATGAGCCATCGCATCATGTGGCCTACCTTTATAATTATGTAGGCAAGCCTGAAAAGACGCGTGCCATGGTCAGCCGCATCATGCATGAAATGTACAATACCGAGTCATCGGGATATGCCGGCAATGACGATTGCGGCGAGATGTCGTCGTGGTACATATTCTCCGCCTTGGGATTCTATCCTGTGAATCCCGCCAATGGCCTTTACGACCTGGGCATTCCGGCTGTCGAAGAGGCTGAAATCCAACTCCCCCAGGGAGGGACATTCCGAGTGGTCAACGATGTCAAGAAGGATAAGGTCCGCCGCATCACCCTCAATGGCGAGAAACTCGAGGCTCTTTTCCTGCCCCACTCGGCGATCGCTCCCGGCGCAGAACTTAGATGGGAATAGAAGCGAAAAAATGTTTAAGGTATTTTAATATAAGGTGATAACTGTAAAATTTTAGGTAAGTATTGAATTGTTTTTAGGTAATTAAGGGGAACAATAGATTATAGGTTCGCAATTTTGTGGTACACAAGATTGCGAACCTCATCATATTATCCAATTCCGAAAATATTCGGGTATAAGGTCGCAAAAATGAAAAGTATTTTGTAACTTTGCGTTA
>CAYTXF010000013.1:0-41798 GCA_964440745.1 uncultured Bacteroides sp. | reverse complement strand
TTATTTTTCAAACTGACAAACAATTAGTTATAAATTTTCTGATTATCCCTAAATTTGACATAATTCTCAACAAATATTGAGAACGGACTTTTATAATTTGAATAAGACAAATTCTTTGCCGTTCCAGCCAATCAGGTTATTATTGCGGGTTACGGCAATTTTATATAATGGCCGAGAAATGGTGTAAGTGTCAGCAATATTTCCGTTCCAATCAATTTTCAAGACAGTTGGGTTAGTTGTTTGGGTTTCGGAATACTTGCATCCCAATACAAGAGCATAGATATACTCGGATGTAACCGCAATATCAACGGTATGCAATGGGTTCAAGTCTTCAAAGTCGGCTTGTTCAAGTGTCTTGGGGTCAAAGGAATCAGGTGAGAAACGCAGTTGCTTTAGTAGTTCGCCATCCATTCCTATAATGTCAAACGCCGGATGCAGCCGATAAGCAAAAGTGATACTGTTATACTTGGTTGAATAACCCATTTCACCGGCATTGGGCATCCATGCCTGCAATTCCGGAGATATAGTTATTTTACGGATTGTGTCAACCTGATGTGTTGTAGTATTGGCTGTCATGGCATATTGCGAGCCTCCGTTTGGTTCCCTGCCGATAAACACATAGGTATCGGGGGAGGCGGCATATACGTCCTGAACATATTGAGACAAGGGGAATGGAATTGTACTGTTACCGTCAAAAAGATTTTGCTTAGTTCGGGTCAATACACCATCAGGAGATAAATCATATATCTCGCAATCGTCTTGACTGACAATTTGCAGCTTGTTTTGAGCGTTGAGAAATGGATACGGCATATATGACGTATAGTAGCCATCCTCCTTTTTCCCAATTTCCGAGCCGATGCTCAACGTCAGATTCTCCTCATCAACCTTGGCACTTCTGAGAAATCTCTGCCCGTAGCCATCCTCGGTTTCATAGACGAACAACAAGGTGTCTCCTGACACTTTCATGTCAGTGATGTGCCGGATTACAGGCAGCGTCTCGACTGTTAATTCCAAAGGTTGCGGAGTTAAGGTCTGAGCATTTGATGTGCAACTTACAGCAAGTAGCACAGAGATGAAACAGAATAGTGCTTTCATTTTATTTCAAGGGCTTTATAGGGTATGGATATCTTCTCCAAGTCGGCAGCGTTGATGCGCTTTCCGTCTTTACCCGTGACGTATAAACGGCTGGGGTCGCCGCCAAGCTGAGCGATCATAAAGCTGTATGGTGCGTTGAAATACCGCTCAACGGCTTTCGCCACATCGGAAGCGGAGCAGCGATTGTCATTGCCATCCCGATAAGTGTAATCGAAAATTGTTTCGGAAGAACGCTCAAAACCTATTGCCTCCCATAGGAATTGCTGTTCTGAATCTTCAATTTTGAGGATTAATCCCGGCAGCCCTCCGAATTTGTATGGGCCGAAGGGCAACGGAAGCTCCTGTGTGAACCATGCGCTGTATGAGCGTCCGGCAAATTCACAGGTGGCTTTGGTGCACTCATAGCCAAGTATGCTGGCGGTTTCGTCAGGAACAAACTGCCATACGATAGTTGGAACAGAGTCTTGATAGATGAAGTTACCACCAAGATTCAACCTGCGCTTCATATCAGCTACCGCACCACGCTGTGGGCGCGTTATTTCCACAGGCCAAGGCATCCCCGACACATTGGAATAAGCATCAGCACCTCGTCGCACCTGCTCGGTGGCAAGAGAATCGAAATGATGGATGATGTCGCTGTAATCTTTTATCTTGTGCTTGCCTATCTGCACTATCCGGGTGTCCGAGAAATAATCCTGAATGTCGGGATGATATTTGTATTTGAGTGAGTATGTAACTTTGTAACGCGCTGTGTCAATGGGTGTAGCACTGTCGATAAGACGCGATTGCGTTTCCTGCGCAGATGCGCCAAGGCACAGTAGCGAGAAGATGAAGATGAAAAGTGGTCTCATGTCTTGACTATTTAGAAAATTCTGAATCTTATTTTGAGGAGAATACTGCGCGGACGGATACTGTAGACCGAGCGCGCCTCTGTCAACGCAGATTGGCTGGAATACAGATATTGCTTTCTGTTCAGCAAGTTATCACACGTTAGAGTGAATGAGAAACGCTTTATGCTGTATCGGGCTTCCGCGTTGAGAAGTAGAAATGATTTGTCGCCGTCATTGAAATTGTTGTAGTAATGATAGAGCGAAGCACCGACACTGATGCCGCCGGGCAGATTGAAGTCTAGTTTGGCATTGTTTGTGAGTGTCTTTAGCCAAGGCAGTCTGCCAAAGCCTTGTTGCTTGGATGCTGACATATAGTATTTCCCCTCATAGCTCATTGAGAGCCATTTGAACGGTGAAAGGCTGATGTCGCCGTTAATGCCATACGAATCTGCCGAATATCTCAGAATAGAGTTCTGTACAAGCAGAGGACTTTCGACATGGTTGTATGTTGCGGAGAGACCGATTTTAAGCCGATGCCAGTTGAAGCCCTGACTGCCGCGCAATTTGGCCGAAAACATATTTGAGCGTTCATCGGTGCGTTGGCATATGACTCGTTCCACCAATCCGTCATAATAGTATCCGTATAGCACATCGGGCTTTTGATGGCTCCAAGAAAAATCCAATCCCGCGAAGCTCATCGTCAAGATGTTCTTGTAATCATAAGAGAGTGTGCTGAACAGGTTCATTCCCTCGAACAAGCCGGATACATCGTAGGCAGAAAGCTGTCGGTAGGACGTAAGTATATAATTTGAATAAAGAGTCTGAATGGATGGAGTAGAATAATTCAACTCAGATTTCAGACTGAGGGAATGGTTGCTGTTGATTTTATAAGAGAAAAACAGGCGTGGTTCAATCCTCAAAATATCTTTGTTTACGACGGATTCGGACAATCTGTTTTTCAGTTTGAAGTTCTTATAGGCTATCGGCAGAAACACTGAAAAGTCTACTTTCCGGATACGCCATGAAATTTCAGCACCGACACCTGTTGAGAGGTTGCCGAGCCAAAGGCCGTTACATGAATCATCAAGTCGGCTTGACAGACTGTTGTAGTCATAGTTGACGAAGAGATTGGGATGAACGGCAATGTTGCCGATTTTCCAAGCCGAAAGCAGCCCGACGCGGTTTTCAGTTGAAAAGTTGCGGGAATCCACATGCTGATAGAGCATATCTCCATTTATCAAATCCGTGAAAAGGTTAGGGCTAACACTCAGACTGTGCGGACGCTTTTCAAGGTTGATAATGGAATAAATCTCATACCCCCGGTATTCCGAGGTCCGGTCGGTGAAATGAAATTTGTTGAGCAAACGGTACGACTCTGATTTTCCGATTTGGGAAATATCGTCGGTTCCCGCGAGAATCCGGCTGTCGGCATCAATATTGAGGTAATCGAATTTCAATTGCTCTTTCAGATACCGTTGCTCTCCGTTAAGCAGGTATGACAAATCTCCGTATGCCTTGTTGGTACGGGCAATTCCGTACATACGCTCATCAACAACATTTTCCAAACCTTCGGGCAGAATGTTTATCGTAGATGAGCGACTGCTGCGCGTGTCACGGTCATTAAGATATGCGGCATTGATGCCGAACTCGCCCGACTGTCCTACGCGATAGACGTTGTTGAAAGTCGCGCTGTGCGAGCGATTGAAATAATAGAAGCGTTTGTCAATGCCCGGTGCCGAGGGCATTGATATACTGCTTATCTCTGATGTGCGTAAGTAGTCATTGTCAAAGGAATAGAGTTCCTGAGATAAATCTTCACCTGTGTTGTTGCCCTTGTATGTGGCGAGAAACTGGCTGTTGCGTTTGAAATAGGTTGCGATAGCTGAATTGTTCCATAGAGCCTCATCTCCATATCCACCGCCGAGAGTAGCTATAAGGTTGAATACACCCTTTACCCCCTCTTTCAGCCTGATGTTGATTGAAGCCTGTTCTTCGGGGCGGAGTCCTTTCAGAGCCTTGATGTCCTGATGCGCTTCAAGCACCTGCACGGTGGATATGTTGTTGGGGTCTATATTGTTAGTGGCTATCCCGTAATGTCCTTTCATAAGGTCGAGACCTTCGATGTAGAAATTCTTGATTGGCTTGCCTTGATATGATATTTGTCCGGCATCAGACACAGAGATTCCCGGCATTTTCTTCAAGACATCGGCGAGAGCCTGGTCGTTTTGGGAAAGGAAGGAAGCTACGTTATAGTTTATGGTGTCGCCTTGCGAATATATTTTCTTTGATTTGACAACTACCTCTCTCAGTTCAACCGTCTTATCTTCAACAACAATATCGTAGTTGCCTGTGCGATTTGGTATGACAATCGAAGCAGGCGTTACCTCCACGTTTGATGCACGGAGAACAAGGCTGTCGCATTGCGAGTTGACGGTCATTGAGAATCGTCCGTTTTCATCAGTAAGAGCTGATGAGAGAAAAGCCTTTGGAGCATTTCTTGGAGCAACCGTAACACTGGCAAAGTCTACCAATCTGCCATTTGCCGTTTTGACACAGCCGGATATATTGGACTGCGCCATCGATGCGCTTAGCCCAATAATCAAGAAAACTATTGCCAAAACAAGTCTTGCCATTTGTCGTATTAACCTGAGTTCGGGATAAATAAGTGTTAAAAAATTTGGTAAAATGGGGATAATTTCGTAACTTTAAAGTGTGAAAATCAAAAGTTAACTAAAACTATCCCCATGATTTCCAAAGACAAAGTTACATAAATTTTTGTATCTGCGACGATTTCATCAAAGAATTTTCCAAAGAGATGGAGAAAAAGGCCTTTTCGGCACCCAAAGGGCGCGGATGCGGCAAGCGCAATCCATTGATATCAGTTGGTGCTGTGCTTACTTTCCAATTTTTTCGGATAAAAAATGGTTTTCTTGCTTGTCTCAATTTGAGAGTCAGCGGTCACAACCACTTCATTGAGTTCGTGCGACTGGATGGTGTCGGATACTTCCTGCGCGTAAGCAGTAATATTGCAGATAGCCAACACAAATGTCAGTATAATTGGAGTCGTTCTTAATGTCATATTATTGAAATTTTGTGCGGCCTCTTATTTGAGGTCGCTGCAAAATTACAGCGGAACTATGACATAACTCTAAACAAATGTTGAGACTGACAAAATCATAAGACGCACATATGTACACTCTCAACAAATGTTGAGGTCAACAAGGCCATTTATGCCGTTGGGGATAGGCTGCATGGGCTGCTATTCAGAGAATGTGATTTCCTTTCGAATACGACTCAGGTGAGTAGGAGTTATTTTCAGATAAGATGCAAACTGCTTTAGGGATATATATTGCAGCAAATCCGGACACCTGGAGATAATCTTCTGGTATCGTTCTTTGGGAGTAAGCGTGTATAGGTCGATCAAACGGGTATAAGCTTCTTCAAATAGATCTTCTGAAAGTTTGATTCGGAGAGCATTCCCGTCGCACTTTAGCAATTCCTTGAACTTGGCAGTTTCGCAAACTATCACCTCACAGTCTGTTGTTGCAACAATATCACAAATCGCTTGTCGGTCAACGGCCACACTGTGATAATCGCCCACAAGCGCATCTTGAAATGCAAAACCTACAATGTGTTCATTGCCGTTATTGTCAGCCACAGAATAGGTGAAAAGGCCCTTTGTTACAAATCCCCAACGGCGCAACAAATATCCTCTCCGGGCAAAATGTTCTCCAGCACGGTATTTCACCACAACACCGTGTTCCTCGCAATACTCGCGGAAAGCGCTCAAATCAACGCGCTGAAGATATACATTAAAATTTTCCATCCTCTTATATTTCTCTATTTCCCCCATCTTTGCTCAGTGCGAAAGCCCCATCCGCAACCATATCTTTGGTTTAGCTTGGCAGACAGATTCTGCAGTATTTGCTGACCAGATTCGGCACGTTTGTTAAACAGAACATCTTCTTTGATGCGCCGTCCTACTTCCCATTTGGTTAGGCATATTTTGGTATTGGCGTACAAGGCTATCTCGCCACGCACATTATCTATGATTCCGCAGACATCATTAAAGAGCGCGAGTTCGGGAACTTCGCTTGATTGCGGTACCAGTCTTCCGTGATTTTCTTCCATCTTAAACATGACTTTGGCACAAAGATAGGGAAATATTGCCAAACATTAGCATCTTTTCTTTGAAAAGTGATGTTCTTTAATCAAAATGACAATTTATACATCGGAATTGAGAGTGATTCCTTTGTTATGGTCAAGTCGGCATCACGATTCAATAAAAATGGGGATGCTGCGCGATGGCAGCGTCCCCACTTCTCAAAAATAAATAAACGACTAATAAATATAGCTTCAATAGGGATAATCTATGTAGCCGGGGAGGATGGAGGAATCGACTTCGCCGGAGATCCAGAGCGATGGGATGTCGCTGTAGTTTTGGATGCCTGTGTCTATGCTATACATAGGATTGTGTTGCCCGGTGTTTTCCCAGGTAAATCCTGCTGGATAGGCATAGTTCCAAAGATCAGGAACTACAGAATTTTTATTGGAACCAGAGAGTTTGCTGCATCCGTAGAAAACTCTTGTAAGGTCAACTGGCTGCTCCACAGATGCAAAACGAGTGGCTTTCTCACTGTCATTATTGATGAAAATATAAGCATTGAGGCTCAAGTTATTGCACTCATTAAAGCAGGCGCGGAACTTGTAAGCCCTGAGGTTCTTCGCAAAGAGTCCTTCAGGTACTGAAACCAAGGAAGTGCAATAGGAGAAGAGGTTGCTCATATCTTCGACATTAACGAGAGGATCAAAGAGACCAGCGGGAATGTCTGTCAGGGTAGTTTTATTGAAGAATCCTGACATGGTCACGAGGCTTTCATTATTGACAAAAAGATCTACAGGAATCGAGGATAAAGCTTTGCACTCTTTAAAGGCCTCATCAGCGTTCTCTCCCAAATTCAGTAGCGGAGTATCTAAGCTTATGAGTTTGTCATCTGGATATGTATTAACATCTTTTCTGTAATTAAAGAATGAGAATCTTTCGATTTGTTGCATGGTAGGATCTCCGATGGCAGAGGTGATGGTAATCTGATAAGTGCCACCCGTTGAATATTTATGATAGAAAGCATCCTCTGAGCTGCGCGCAGTGCCTTTGGGAATCTCTACAACCGCTTTTCCATCACCCCAATCTATGCGGTAAGTAATATCAGATTTTCCGCTGTCTGGGAAAGGTATGGCAAAGTCACTATAACTATTGGATACAGTTACTGTCCACGCCATTGAGGCGCCTCCCAGATCTTCGGTAAGCGTATACTGGGCTGAGGCTTCATTGCCAATCAGGTCTGACATCACGAAATCGTAGGTGACATTGGCATCCAAGAAGGCATTAATTGGAGTGGAAACCACGCAGCATTCGCCATCCACTGACACAAGAGAGAAGGTGTTGGTAGCGTCGAGTTTTTCATCGCCATTCTCAGTGACGCTAATCAGTCGGTAGGGCTTGTCAGCAATTGCATTGCCCATGGCATCGATTTCAGTGTAGAGCAGATTGTCAGCCTGCCACATGTCCTTGATGATGAATGCCCGGCCATTTTCGTCGATGGTGCCATTGCTGTCTTCATGCTCAGCCACATTCTGGGTCACATTCATTTCGATATAGGCATAATCATTGCCTGTAGGCTTGATATTAAGCCACAGGTTAGAGATGTATCCCTGCTTGAAATTTGTGAGACTGGTGATTTCAAAATTTTCTTTGGTGACCGGAATGGTCTCCAGTTGGCCATCAATCCATAGATTCACATCATATTCAAGATCCATGGTGACAGAGATGTCGCTTGGGGTTGGAGCCACAAAAAAGCCATTGCCCAACTGCTTGTAAGATCCATTGTTGGCCTCGCTTTCTGAATCCAGCAGAGTATAAGAGAGCGTACTGGTGTTTGACCAAGACCAAACATCCGACTCAGATGGACCGCTGACAAGGACCTGGCTATATTTTGCACTGCCAATGGGCAGAGAGATTTTCACGCTTTTCAGGGTTACACCTTCGAGTTCGGCATCGTCGCTCGAATACATGATATTCACCTTCAGGCGCGAGAGTATGTGCTTGAAATTTAGTTGAACAGTGCCTCCCGATTCTCGGTAAGATGTCTCCACGCGGTCGCTTACAAGATAGTCAATGCCCTCGTCGGCCCTGGTAGAAAGGGGCACATCGAGAATGGTGAATAGGTCGTTCTCCCACTTGTACTTTCCTGAAGGGATGTTCTCAGCGGGAGCCAACGCCGCAAAACTATAAGTGAAATCATCGCCTTCCCATTTCTGGGGATTTTCGTAGGTCCAGGAACCGCCATTGAAATAGACTTCTGTGCCGTCGAAGACTGTTTGGGTGGCATTGCCCTTCTTGACTTTGCTCCAAACTTTGAAGTGGCTGCTGGTGAAATTATCGTTGTCGATGTCGCCTAATGCGCGGCTTACGGTCTTCTGTGTGAAAGGCGCGTCGAATCGGATGCAGTCAGAAGCATCGACATCGGAAAAACGCTCTTCGCTGCAACCGATCAGGATTCCTGGCAATAAGGCCATCAGGATGCTATTGCTTATTTTATTCATGGCTTGCTCGGATTAGAAATTTGGATTGCCTTGTTGGTCAACACTATTATTAAAGGTATCGAATTCTTCCACCTTCTGTTCCACATCTGCGCTGATCAGCCCTAATGAGGAATTGGTCACGCGGATGTTAAGATACAGATTGGTGACATAACCCTGATGGAAAGCGCTAAGCGCTTTCATCTCGGTGGCTGGAAAGTCGGCGGTGAGATTGTCGGCCTCGTTATCGCTGATCACCACATTGTATGAAAAAGAGAGGGTAGATACAAGCTCGCATCCGGCCGGGGTGGGGGCTACGAATTGGGCAGGGACAACCAGCTGATACTCTGATGCACTCAGATTGACATTGTCGGCTGATTCCAATTCAGAGAATCCTAAATTATAGCTCGACGGTGTCCAACATTTATTGTCATAATCGGCCTTTGCACTTGATCCATAAGGCAAAGAAAAGTCATAATGAGTATAGCCCTCGCAAGAAATCTTAAACTGAGATAGTTCGACTGCCTTGATTTGGCCCGATATGGCTTCTTCAGGGGTGTATTTGGCCCAGACTTGCAGCTTGCCCAATACATGGCGGAAAGTGAACTGGAGGCCATCGGCAGCATCGCGATAACCGATGCCAGCAATTGGATCGCTGATGAGGTAGTCGATGCCCTCTTCAGCATTTTGCATCAAGGGCACATTCTTAAGCGATATGCCCGACTGGTTTACAGTGAGTTCATCACCAATGTTGTCGGAGGGAGCAACTGCCACAAAGTCATATGCGTGCTCAATGTCCCAAAGCACTTTGGGAGAGTAAGTCCAACCCTCCTGATCATCATAAGTGATCACTTGGCCGTCGAACACGCAAGTGCCGTCGTCCTTCCAGCTCCATACCTTGAATTGACTGTTTGCAAGGTTGTCATTGTTGATTTCCCCTAATGCGCGGCTCTGTTTTCCGGCATAAGGCTGAGAGAATTCTATGGTCCGTAGGGCCGATGAAGGCAAGTCGGCTACATCATTGCTGCAACCCTGCGCTAAGGCCATAAGCAGCATGCTCAATGTGATAGTGGTATATTTTTTCATATTGTTCGCCACTGATTATTCATTATGCATTATTATTTTCATTATTCTTCCCAAGGACTTACTGAGGGCTGGAAGCTGATTGTGCCCAATTCGCCATAATTGATTGTAACATAGAGATTCACCACCTTGCCCTGGGTAAAGGCTGTGATGCCCTGCACTGGCACATCGGTTAGCTGCTGATTGGCTACTTCCGCACCATTGGCATCAGCGCAGACATAGTTGAGATTCATCTTCAGAGATGCGTTTTGGCATGGCGCGATAAAGAAGCTTTTAGGCAATGCAGTAGCCTCGGAGGGTACCGAAAACGCTGTCTCGTTGATGAAATCAACATAAGTTGTGTCTTGCATTGACCATTCCCAGACATCATTTGCGCTTGGCACGGGATCAACCTGCTGATACTTAGCGCTGCCAGTGGGCAGACTTATCTCCATTTTGGTAATTGTAACCGACTCCAGGGGCTCGGGGCTTTGATAACGGACAAACACTTGCAATTTGCTAAGAATGTGATGAAAGCTAAACTGCAAGTCGCCGTCTTCCTGTGTGCGATTGATCAAGGCCTCGGCCACCAGGTAGTCGATTCCGCTCTTTGCGGACCCATTGGAAATCTCTTGATAGGGAGGGATGTTTTCGATCTTGAAACATTTTGTGGCCGGATCGTAAGCGTAGACAGAGGTAATGCCTCCTGATTCTGTTGGCGCCAGGGCCGCAAAGGTGATGGTGCGTCCATCCCATTTCTGCACCGGGCTGTAAGTCCAGCCGGTGCCTGCCCAGGCAAAGGATGTGCCATCAAACACATCGGCCGTTGAGGCTTGCGTATGCCCCCACACTTTGAATTCATGATCTGTAATCGATTGATTGTCAATGTCGCCCGAGGCTCGCGTACCGCGATAAATGAATGGGCTCTCAACGCTGATGGCATCCTCAGGGAGGGCCAACTCAGTCTCATGGCTTGCGCAGGCTGCGAAGCCAAGACTTAAAGCTATGCATGCAATATTCTTTCCTGTCATTATGCTATGTTTTATTTGTGATCTATAAATCTATATAGTAATTTTCTTCTCCTTCCCAACCGCTTACATTGGCGCTCATGCCGCCTCCGCCGGTAGTGGGAGAGTCGGGAGTTGGATAATCCCTTTCGATGTCGATTTCCTTTATAATAAGGCCGCCATCGGGGTGTAGAGCCAAGTCTTGGGTTAGGTCGATCTTTGCGCAGGCAGTGCCATTGGCATATTTGAGCCATAACCATAGGGACTGCTCTGAAGGCTCCGGAGCCGGCCCAAAGCAAATCAGACGCGCCACAGTCCAGTCGTTGTCGAAATGCACATTGAGCGCGTGGCAGATGCAGCGTCCAGTAGGCGTGCCTGTGTAAACCTCAACTGCCGAAGCCAAGCCGCAGGCTATCCCCGATGTGCAATCGATCACTTTGCTCGAGTTGTTGGACAGCCTTACAGCGATTAGATAAATTTTGGTGATGGGGCTAAGGGTAAGCGATGTGTTGACATTGTACTTCTTCCCAGAGGCGTCGAGGCTGCAGCCTGGCGTGCGACTGTGGAGATTAAGCGTGAAATGCTGGGTGAAAAGCTTGTCGGGCTGAAATCTTATTTCTTGATCATCGGGAGTGGAGGAGATTTCGCATTGCGAGTCAAGGCTCGTAGTGGCCGTAATCTCGCGTTCGTCGCCACTGTAATCCACTGTGATGTAATCAAAATCATTGTTATAGATAAGAAGCTCAAACTCTCCGGCATACAGGGTGATGTAATTATTGTCACCAAAGAGATTGCGTTGGCCTGTGCGCTTGGTAGGATTCTGGGGGAGGTAGAAATAATCGAGGTGATAGCTTTCGGGAATGTCATAGCCAAGAGAGCCCCATTCTGCCTTCCAATAAGGCGTGGTGTCTTCTTCCCAGGGCAGGCTGTCGTTGAGCTCGATATCAAAGTATACGGTGTAGGGGAGATCTTCGTCGATCATCGAGATGTCCTGATGCGAGTAACTGCAAGCGCACAGCAATAGGCTGAGCTGAAATACCAGGCCCAGAGCGCAAGCGAGTATTTTGGATGAAGATCGCATCTATTATAACATCCTCGAAACCGCGCGGATAATCGCGGGATTGAATTAGCGTTTTAGTTTTTTCTAAGATTAGTTTTTCCTTAGATTTTCGTGTGCAAATTTAGACATAAAAATCTTATTTTCACATAAATTTTGTAAAATCTTTCCATATTTAACCATTTTGGCAAAAACATCACCCCAAATGTTAAATTAATGGCATAAAAATAGGAGCCTCCCGTGAGAGGCTCCCGTATATCGCAAATGGAATAAATCGATGCGGGGATTATTGCATGCTTGAAGGCTTGAAGCGCACGAAGGCCTCCATGGCCTCGTAGGCGGCCAGACCCAGACTCTCGTAGAGCTTGGCGGTGGCGCGATTGCGCTCCTCGGCGCGCTGCCAGAAGAGACGGTCGTCGTCGCCCAGATAGGGAGCGTTCTCCATCTGGCTCTGATGCTTGAGAATGGAATTGCGCTTGAATCGCAGTTCTTCGGGGCTCAGTGGCACTGCCATCTCGATATTGTCGATTTCCCATTCGGCCCATGCACCGCGATACATCCACACATAGCATTCCTTGAGCCAGGGCTCGTCGCTGAGCTCGTCGAGAGCGGCCAGCACAGCGTCGAGGCACACGCGGTGGGTGCCGTGAGGATCTGCCAAGTCGCCAGCCACGAATATCTCATTGGGCTTCACATCCATGAGCAGCTTCTTCACGATGTCGACGTCGCGCTGGGCGAGTTCGCCCTTCTTCACAGCTCCTGTCTCGTAGAACGGCAGGCGCAGGAAATGCACATGATCAGGCTTTACGCCGATGTATTGGCAGGCGGTGCGAGCCTCGCACTGGCGGATGATAGTCTTGAGTTCGCGAATGTCGGATGAGTCCACATCGTCGTTCTTCTTATGATGGCAATAGTCCTTGATGCCGCGGCTCTTGGCCTGGAAGGCCTCGGTGTCAAAGCCGAAGTCCTGGCAAATGCCGTCCATCACCATGACATAGCGCATCATGTCTTCATCGCCAACAGCGATGTTGCCTGATGTCTCATAGGCCACATGCACATCATGGCCTTGGTCGACGAGGCGCTTGAAAGTGCCGCCCATAGAGATCACATCATCGTCGGGGTGGGGCGAGAACACGATCACGCGCTTGGGATAAGGCTCTGCGCGCTCGGGGCGAGTAGAGTCGTCGGCATTGGGCTTGCCGCCGGGCCAGCCGGTGATGGTGTGCTGGAGATCGTTGAATATCTTGATGTTGCAGTTGTAGGCGCTGCCATAGATAGCCAGCAGTTCGCCAAGGCCCCAGTCATTGTAGTCGCGGTCGGTGAGCTTGAGGATGGGCTTCTCGGTCATCTTGCAGAGCCATACGATGGCGCGGCGAGTGAGCTTGTCATCCCATTCGCACGAAGTCACCTTCCATGGCATTGCGATGCGAGTAAGATCGTCGGCAGCAGCAAGGTCCAGGATTATGGTGGTGTGGGTGTGAGTCTGCAGATAGCTTGCGGGCAGAGCATCGGTAACCGGGCCCTCTACAGCCTGAGCGATCACCGGAGCGTAGTTCTCGCCCCAAGCCAGGCAAGTGATGTGGCGAGCTGACAAGATGTTGTTGATGCCAAGGGTGATGGCTGTGAGCGGCGCGTTTTCACACTTGTAGTCGTTGGTGATGGCATGGCGGGTCTGGTTGCCAAGCAGCACCAGGCGACAGCCGCTGCCCATCTTTGTGCCTGGCTCATTGAAAGCGAGGGCGCCTTGGTAACCGATTTCGCAAATCAGCATGTCGATGCCGCCGGCGCGGGCAATCTGCTGCTCATATTCCCGGCAGGTAAGATGCACATTCTCGCGTGCCACATTGGTGTCGGGGCTGTAGATGTTGTCAGCGGGTATGTCGATATGATTCAGGAATACATTCTTCAGGCGAGTCAAGGTGCTTGGCAGATCCTGGCCTGAAGGATAAAACTCACTGATGTTGAATACTATTACATTGCGGAAGCTTACTTTGCCGCGCTTGTAGAGCTCGATCAGCGCTTGATACAGAGGATGTGTGCAATTGCCAGCTCCCAAGGCCAGCACGCATTTTCCCTTGGTCTCTACGGAATGGTTGATGAGTTCGGCCACTCGATTTGCCTCAACGGCGGAGCCTTCGACTGGCGACTCGAAAATTTCTACATATATTTTCTCTTCACGGCTGAGGGCTGCCTTCTCCACTTCGTTTTTAGGAGCATAGTAGCGCTCAGGCACTCGGTCAAGCTTTATCAGGCGGCTCAGATTAGGTTTCATTTTTTATTATTTTGGTTATAGTGTAAGTTGTAGAGGTTGATTGTTGATTTTAGCCTTTCGGCCAATTTTTGTGATTTCTTTTTCGTCCTTCTTTCCCTGTCGTAGATTTAATGGTTAGTAATTATTGATGGTTAGAGTGAGATTGCAGATAGTGGAGCGCATGCAAGGCCTGGGGGCGAGATTCGTTGATGCGATCAGGGAAGTGAGCATCGCTGTTGACCACGATGGGCACTCCGGCCTCTATCAGGCGGCGCCAATGGCATTGAGCTGGGAAGAGCTGATGGTGCTCGGTCCATGCCTTGGTGTTGATTTCTACGATTACGCCGCTTTCAATGATAGAATCGATTAGGTCGCCAACCAGTTGCTTGTAGCGCGGAGTCTCTTCTATATCGGGGCGAATAGTGCCCGCATTATGCTTGATCTTGTCGAAATGGCCGATGATGTCGAAATGATCTTCTTTTACCATGGCTTGCGACTGAGCAAAGAATGTGTCGACCACATAGTCCAAATCGCCATGAAACTTTTCCTCAAGATTGCGCTTGAATCGATCAGCCTTTCCATCGATGTCGACCATTTCACCCTCTTGGGTGGGAATGAAATGGACTGACCCTATGGTGAAGTCCAGCCCCAGATTGCGGAAATAGTCGCTCGCAGGACCCCACTGAGGACCAAGATAATCGATTTCCATGCCTGTGAGGAATTTGATGTGGGGATACTGCGCGGCCAGGCGCTGCACCTCAGCTTTGTACTGAGGCACGCTCTCAAAACTCATGTTGCACGGGCTCTCGATAGGCACCGGCGAATGCGGAGTGAAACCGTACACCCGGAATCCCTGGGCCGCAGCCTTCTTGGCGAATTCCTCCATGGGTGCGCGCCCGTCGCAGAACTGCGTGTGCGAATGCAGCGTGTACAGGTCGTTGTTGCCTATGAGAGCGAGAAGATCCATAATCGGTAATTATCGTGACAGAGCGGGTAGCGCTTGCTGGCGCAATCCGCGTACATATTTCATGAACATAAGCAGCAAGCCCACGGCCACAGCTGCTCCGCAGCTTACAGCCAGCATCCAGTCAAGGCCCAGGCCTTCGGGGCGCCTTGCGAAAAGCAGGTAGCTCACCGACACGGCTGTCATGAACATGGCCGGAAGCAGAGTCACCACATAAGCGCGGCGATGGCGAGCCAAATACACGGTGGCTGCCCACAGGGTGAAGACTGAGAGAGTCTGGTTGCACCAGGCAAAATAGCGCCAAAGCACATTGAAGTCGATGCACATCACCAAGAAAGTGAGGGCAAAGATAGGCAGCGTGATAATCAGGCGCTTCAGAATCTTGCGCTGGTCGAGATGCAAGAAATCGGCTATGATCAGGCGCGACGATCTCAGGGCTGTGTCGCCCGTGGTAATCGGAGCGGCAATCACTCCAAGGATGGCCAAAATGCCGCCGATGGTGCCAAGCCAGTCGATGGAGATCTCATGCACAAGCGAACTTGCGCCCGAGCCGTCGGGGTGGGCTGCCATGTATTCTGACAACTGCTCGTAGCCGCCGGTAAAGGCAATCGTGGCGGCTGCCCAAATAAGAGCCACCAGGCCCTCTGCAACCATGGCGCCGTAGAAGATTGGGCGTGCCAGCTTCTCATTCTTTAGGCAACGAGCCATCATGGGCGACTGCGTGGCATGGAAGCCCGAAATCGCGCCGCAGGCTATCGACACAAACATCATGGGGAACACCGGATGGGCCTCATCGCCATATCGGCTGCCAAATCCATCGCTTATGCCTACCGGAATGGTAGTGTCGCCGAAAAGCAGGCAGCATAGCAGCCCGGCTGCCATGAAAAGCAGAGCCAAACCGAACACCGGGTAGAGATTGCCGATAAGCTTGTCGATAGGCAGAAGAGTGGCCAGCAGATAATATGTAAAGATGATGCCAATCCACATGGTGCGGTCAAGAGCTGTCATGCCCGCCAGTAGTCCGGCCGGACTCACAATGAACACTGCCCCTACCAAGATTAGCAGAAGCACTGACCACAGACGCACAAAGCTCTTGACGGGGCGTCCCAATTCACGTCCCACGATCTCAGGCAGGGAGGCCCCTCCTGAGCGTATCGACATCATCGCAGAGGTGAAGTCGTGGACAGCCCCTGCGAAAATAGTGCCCAATACAATCCAAAGGAAGGCTGCGGGACCGAACATGATGCCCATAATGGCTCCAAAGATAGGACCCAGACCGGCAATGTTGAGGAACTGTACCAGAAAAACCTTCCAAGTGGCCATTGGGATGTAGTCCACCCCATCCTGGCGCGTGTACGCCGGCATTGGCCTATTCTTTTTTATCCCGAAGACGCGCTCGATGAGGACTCCGTAGACCAGATAGCCCCCCACGAGCACGATTAATGATATTATGAATGAATGCATACAGAATTATTTGCTGAGCGATTGGCGCATGTCGGTGTCGGCTTGCACATTGCGCATGCGATAGTAGTCCATTATGCCCAAATTGCCTTTCAGGAAGGCCTCGGCCATTGCCTTGGGCAGCTCTGCCTCAGCTTGGATCACTTTGGCGCGGGCTTCTTGCGCGCGGGCCTTCATCTCTTGCTCTAAGGCGATAGCCATGGCGCGACGCTCTTCTGCCTTGGCCTGGGCTATGTTTTTGTCGGCCTCAGCCTGGTCGATCTGCAGGGCTGCGCCGATATTCTTGCCTATGTCGATGTCGGCAATGTCAATGGAGAGGATCTCGAATGCGGTGCCGGAGTCAAGGCCTTTCTTGAGCACAAGTTTGGAAATCGAATCAGGATTCTCAAGCACCTGCTTGTGGCTCTCCGACGAACCGATCGACGACACGATGCCCTCGCCTACGCGGGCCAGCACAGTGTCTTCGCCGGCACCGCCCACGAGCTGGCGGATGTTGGCGCGCACTGTCACGCGAGCCTTGGCTATGAGCTGGATGCCATCCTTGGCCACAGCTGTCACGGGGGGAGTGTCGATTACCTTGGGGTTTACGCTCATCTGCACAGCCTGAAACACATCGCGGCCGGCCAGGTCGATGGCGGTGGCCATCTTGAAACCCAGATCGATGTTGGCCTTAGAGGCCGATACTAGGGCATGCACCACTTTCTCCACATTGCCGCCAGCCAGATAGTGGGCTTCCAGCGAGTCGCGATTCACATCGCTCAATCCAGCCTTGTGGGCCTCGATGAGAGCTCTTACGATTACGGCAGCCGGCACTTTGCGGATGCGCATCAGCACAAGCTGCATGAGTGAAATCTTTACGCCGCTCACTCTGGCGGAAATCCATAAGAAGAATGGACAGTAATAGAAAAAGACGCAGAGCAGTACAAGGCAAAGCGCTCCAAGCAGAATTATTGTCAGTTCCATGTGAAAGGTTGTTATATTCTTTGCAAATTTACTAATAAATTTTGGAAAGAACTTAATAAAAAGTCAACTTTTCCCGAGTTATTAGGTTAAATAAGAAAGATAATTATTAATTTTGCATAAAATTTCATCTTGTTGAAAACGAAAAGGCAAATACTGAGGGTAATAATGACTCTATTGCTGATCTCATGCGCGGGATCAGCCCATGCTTTATCGTTTGCCCTTGACTCGATCGCCGCCTGGGGCAAGTTCCCGGCTTTCTGCATCAAGACCTACCGCTGGGGCGATGGCTTTTTCAATGGCTACAACAAAGAATATGTCGAGGGAGCGGGCTATAAATTCAATGTGAAATTCCGCAGTGACAATTGGATCGACTATTACAATTTCGATTTGCCCAACAACATGCGCATGCGGATGCTTTCTGACCCAAGCACCTCGATAGGCGCCTATCTCACATATTTGGCCGTATCGGTCGGCTATGACAAGAACATCAGCAAGATCTTTGGCAGCAACGACAAGGCCCGCGAGCAGTTCTCATTCGGTTTCAACTGCAGCCTCTTCTCCTGCTCTCTCTCGTATACCAACAACGAGCAAGAGACCACCATCAACAAGTTTGGTCCGCGAGGCAATACTGAGAGAGTCGACCTAAAGTTCAACGGTGTGAAAAGCCATACCTTCGCCGTAGATGTCTACTATTTCTTCAATCACAAGAAATATTCCCAGGCAGCGGCTTTCAGCTTTAGCCGCATACAGCGCAAGAGCCAGGGCTCATGGTTTGCCGGCTTCACGTATTTCAAAAACAAGTACACATTCGACTTCGAATCGTTGCCTGACTACATCAAGGAGGCAATGCCAGAGTCGTGGAGCGAATACAACTATATCTATCAGGCCAACAATAAGAATTACAACCTGAAGGTTGGCTACGGCTACAATTGGGTGTTTGCCCGCAATTGGCTGTTGGCCATCTCCGAGTCGCCCACCGTGGGCATAAAGAAGGGCACTATTGTTAACCCCAACAAGGAGAAAAGCACCTTCTCGTTCTCCAACCTTACGCGTCTCTCGATCGTCTGGACTCACGGACGATGGTTCGCCGGGCTCTTAGGCGAGATGAATCTGAATCTTATCTACGATAAGGACTCTACCTTTGAGAATGCGGCGATTTCAGGCAACATCAGCGTAGGATACCGGTTTGATATTTGGTGAATTATAAAAATATGATAGCCGAACAGCAATTTTCATCTCTCCTGCTCGAGGAGGCCGTGACGCAGCTTTCGAGGCTTCCTGGCGTGGGGCGCAAGACAGCCTTGCGCCTGGCTCTGCATCTGCTGAGGCAGGACCCTACGGTGGCACAGGCCCTGGGCAATGCCATAATAAAGCTGCGCGAGGGCATCAAATACTGCAAGGTGTGTCATAACATCAGCGAGGAGGAGGTGTGCCCGATCTGCGCATCGCCGCTGCGCGATCCGTCGACGGTATGTGTGGTGGAGAATGTCAAAGATGTGATGAGCTTTGAAAACACTGGCCAATACCGTGGGCTCTACCATGTGCTCGGAGGCGTGATCTCGCCAGTCGATGGCGTGGGGCCCGACCGCTTGGAGATCGATTCTCTGGTGCAACGTGTAAAAGATGGCACTGTCAAGGAGGTGATCCTGGCCCTAAGCGCTACCATGGAGGGCGACACCACCAATTTCTACATATATCGCAAGCTCGAGGGGCTGCCGGTGAAGATCACGCAACTGGCTCGTGGAGTGTCAGTCGGCAATGAAATCGAATATACCGATGAGATCACTCTTGGTCGCTCGCTGCTCAATCGCACATTATTCAAAGATTCTTTCGCACAGGGATGATGGATGATCTGAACGTGAAACTAAGGGCTCTGGAGCCCTCTGACCTGGACATGCTGTACAGGCTTGAGACCGATCCTGAGGTGTGGCGCGTGAGCTGGGGCGAGGCTCCGGTGTCGCGCCAGATGCTGTGGGATTACATTACAAATTACACAGCCGATGTGTATCGCGATCGGCAACTGCGTTTCATGATCGAGGCTGACGGCCTGGCGGTAGGCACCATTGACATCACGGATTTCGACCCTCGCAATTCGCGGGCGATGTTGGGGATTGCAGTGGAGCAGGCTTGGCAGCATCGAGGAATCGCCCATAAGGCTGTGAGCCAAGCCATAGATTACTGCCGCATGGCCCTGCATCTGCATCAGTTGGCAGTGATTGTGCCCCGCTCCAACGAGGCGTCGATGCGCCTTTTCTTGGATTCGGGCTTTACCGCCTCGGGATGCTTGCGCAGTTGGCTGCGGTGCGGTTCGCGCTACGAAGACGCTCTGGTGCTCCAGCTGATGCTCTGAGTCCTTTAGTACATCTGATAGTTGATCGACAGCACTTGGAATTCGGTGCGGCGATTGATCTGGTCGGCGGCTTCCTGGTCGTCGGGATTTTCGAGAGATTCTATGAATTCTTCGGTAAGAACCGTGCCTTCAGTGAATTGCGGGTATTCGCGTGCCAGCTTCTTGGTGATGGTCTTGGGCTTGGATTTGCCATATCCCTGGCTCTGCAATCGGTCAGGGCTAATGCCCACTTCGATCAGGTAATCGATTACTGATCTGGCGCGACGGCCCGACAGATTGATATTGTATTCTACTGAGCCCCAGCGGTCGGTATGGGATGCCATCTCGATGGTCACGTTGGGATTGTCGCGCAGCACTTGGGCCAGTTCGTCGAGAGCGGTCTTTGACTCGGGGCGCAGCGTGGCTTTGTCAAAGTCATAGAAGATGTTGTCAACGACTACCGGCTTGTTGATCGATGCCAGGATGAAGTCGATGTTGTATTCAGCGTCAACCTCGGTGGTGTCGCTGGTGAATTCCTGCCGCGAATTGAGATATCCTTTGGCGCCTGCCAGCATCACATAGCTTACGCCTCGGTCGAGAGGGAAGGAGAAGGTGCCATCGGGCTTGGCCAACTGCTTCTGGTTGCTGCCGTCGTTGCCAATGATGCGAATCACAGCATTTGGCACAGGCTCTTCATCCTTGTCGAGCACCCAACCAGAGATGAGAATGTTGAGTTCGGGCTTCTCAAAGCTGAAGATATGGTCATAGCCGCGCGCGTCGCCTCGATTGCTGCTGAAGAATCCCGTTTCGCCGGGGCCGAAGGTGATGCCAAAGTCATCGGCCGCGCTATTCACGGGCACTCCCATATTTGTCACATTCCATCCTCCGCTCTTGGTGAGTTCTGCGCGGAATATGTCGAGGCCACCGTAACCGGGCCAGCCGTTGCTGCTGAAGTACAGCAGCGAGTCGGTGCGCACGTAGGGGAACATCTCATCGCCGGGAGTGTTGATCCATTCACCGAGGTTCTCCAGGCTGCCGTATTTGTCTTTCAGATTCACTCGCCAGAGATCCTTGCCGCCGCTTCCGCCGGGCATGTCTGATGAGAAGTAGAGCCAGTTGCCGTCGGGCGACACAGCGGGATGTCCGTAGCTGCTGAGGGTGTCGGCTGTGATTTCATATTTCACCGGAGCGCTCCAGCTGGCATCGCTGCGCTGCGAGGTAAATATCTCCACCGCTGTTTGTGAATTAGGCATTCTGCGCGAGCGTGTAAGATACATGGTGGAGCCGTCGGGGGTGAATGAAATCACGCCCTCGTCGTGCTCGGTGTTCAGTTCTCCGCCAGCGGCTTCGGGCCGTTGCCACTCGCCTTTTTCGTTTTTGCGGGTAACCCAGATGTCGCCTTTCTTCATGCCGGTGATTTCGCTGCGGTTGTCGCCAGTCACCTTTTCATTGGTAGTGGTGAAATACAGCACATCGTAGCTTTTGTCGAGATACATCGGCGCATAGTCAGCGCGGCGCGAGTTGATGAGCTTGAAATTCTTCACGATGTACCGAGTTGCAGGATTTTTTGCGGCTGCAGCGCGGGCTCCGATCAAGCCGTTTTGCGCGATCAGGTTGGTCGGATCGCATTCAAGATATGTCTCATATTCCTTGATGGCGGCTGTATATTTGCCGTCGGCCTGTAGCATCATGGCCAGGTTGAGGTGGATTGTGGAATCTTCCACCCCGTAGCGCAAGGCATTTTGGTAAGCGGCAGATGAGCGAGCATACTGGCTCAGTTTCTGATGGCATTGCGCCATCTTATGGGCCACCACTCCGCGCAAGGGTCGGTCTTCTTTCTTGGTAAGCTTGTTGTAGACCTTGCGATAGGTCTTGGCTGCGTCGAAATATTCGCCGCGCTCCATCTGCTCGTCGGCTGTGGCAAGCTTTGCTCCTCCGCATCCGCACAGGCCAAGGCACACGGCCGCTACTATGATAATTAGGGATATCTTGAGTTTCATTTTCAGGCTAAAATATACCTAATATTAACGATTTGTCTTCTCTAATATTGTATTTGGCTCAATCCCTTTGAGTGGCTCTGCCAAGGACACATAATGTAAAGAGGCTGCGCCGCCATGGATAGCAATCCATAATGACACAGCCTCATTGTGACTCGCTGAGCGAGTCAATGGATGGTATGTTTCCGACAAATAAGTTTATTCTTGCTTTGCTAAGGCAACGGCCAGGGCCTTGATGGCCTCTCGGGTCTCTGGCTTGAGGGCTGACTTGATGGTGACTTGCTCGTCGAGCACAGTGATTTCCTTGAAATCTGCCAGTTTGGCTCGCATCAGGCGAGCTGACTGAGGCGCCCAGGTGCCATTTTCCATGAGGGCAACCTTGCGCTTTTGCCAGCCTTTGGATTTGAGGTGGTTGATGAAATCGTCCATGGCAGGCATCAGTCCGCTGTCATAGGTGGGCGCTGCCAGCACGATGCGGTCGTAGCGGAATGCGTCTTCCACGGCCTCGGCTGAGTCGTCGCGTGTAAGGTCGGAGATTGCCACCTTTTCGCCTAAGGCTTCGAGTTCGCTTGCCAGCAGGCGAGCGGCTTGTGCGGTGTTGCCATGGAGGCTTGCATGAGCGATGAACACGCCACGGGTCTCGGGCTCATATTTGCTCCATGTATCATAGAGCTTGCCGTAGTACATGAGGTTTTCTCTCAGCACCGGGCCATGGAGCGGGGCGATGATCTTTACGTCGAACTTGGCGGTCTTTTTCAGCGCAGCTTGCACCTGGGGGCCATATTTGCCGCATATATTGAAATAATAGCGGCGAGCCTCGCAAGCCCAGTCGTCGGTTTCGTGGCAGAGGGCGCCGAATTTGCCAAAAGCGTCGGCTGTAAAGAGTATTTTGTCGTGGCTTTCGTAAGCCATCATCACTTCAGGCCAGTGCACCATCGGTGTCATGAAGAATTCCAATTCATGCTTGCCAAGGCTCAGCTTTTCGCCTTCCTTCACCACCTGGATGCGCCCAGCGTAGTCAAAGTCGCTGAATTGGGGCAGGAACTGCGCTGCTTTTTGCGAGCATACCACCTTGCACTGTGGGTATTTTTCCAATACCCAGCTCACGCAGGCTGCATGGTCGGGTTCGCAATGGAGCACCACCACATAGTCGGGTGTGCGTCCGTTGAGTGCTGTGATGAGATTGTGTTCCCATTCATCCTTGGTCTTTGGATCTGTGGTGTCCATTATGCATACCTTCTCATCGAGGATGAGGTAAGAATTGTATGACATCCCCTCGGGCGCCTTATACTGATTCTCGAATAGATCGATTTTCAAATCGTCAACTCCGATGTAGATCACATCTTGGCTTACATAGGTGTATTTGGGATCTGTGGTTGCCATGGTTTATTAGTGTTGAACTCGTTGGTTGTTTTCAGTTTGCAAAATTAATATTTTTCCATGCCATTACAAAATTAATCAGGGATTTTTCGTCATTGTGAAGGTCCACAACTTAAAAAATAGAGGGTATTCTCCTGAAATAGTTAATAAGATAGGAACAATTATGCAAAATTAGTTAAAAATAAAGGCTTAAAAGTTAAATAGGCTATTTTTTAAAAATAATTCATTGTAATATGAAGAATTATCGCTAACTTTGCATTATAATTTGAAAAGTGTTAAGCTTTATGCTTAATTCAATAGGCTATTTGTATTGGTAAATGAATATTAGGGCCGGGTATAGATGTAGATCCTTTATTACATAAATGCATGCTGCATCGTGCCTCCCCCATAGAGCCACGGCGTGAATGCTATTGCTCTGGCCCTAACGACCTTTTTTATATAGGTGTGATTGGGGGTAATATATTTATTGGGAATGAGAGGCGGACCACGGGAGTGGCCCGCCTCTAATATTTTTTGGCCCACCTGTCAGATGGCGAAATTGGGCAGGGGCACAAAGAAGAGGGCTGCGAACACTGCGGCCCACGCTATCGCCCAGATTGCGGAAAGGGCATTCCATGATGGGCCGCGCTGGCAGTGGAGCTTGGGCATGGTGCCAGTGAAACCTCGCGCCATCATGGCTTGGTTGATGCGCTGGCCCCGGTTGACAGTGCGCAGGAATAATTGACCCACAAATGGGCCCCATTGCTTGAGACTCATCGTCGACCGCCCGTATCCTCGCGATTCGCGAGCCCGACGCATGGTCTGGGCCTCTGTCAATAGCACTATCAGATAGCGATACACCATCAGCAATTGTGTGCACAGAAAGGCTGGCACTCCCAGCTGACGCATGCTATGGCACATCCCTGTAAAACCGCTGGCCATAATGAGCAGGAACACTGCTTGAAGCGCCAGGAGACCTCTCACAATCACCGAGCAAAAGGTAATCCACCCTTGGCTTACTACTATGCCACCTGCTTCAAAAGCCGGCTGGGTGTCGTAAATTGGATTGAATATGCCGATCAGCGCTATCAAAGGCAGGAAATAGAGCGACTTCAAGAAAATTCGACCGTAGCTCATGCCACATAATGTAGCGCCTATGATAGGGTAGAGGGCAAACCAAATCAGGCGCTCCAGATCACGCATGGGCACCAGCAGCATGGTGGCCAGATAGGCGATGGTGACAAGCAGTAGCGAACAATCGCATATGCTTATGCCTGCAGTTCCAACCCTTTGGCAGGCTGAGCTCTGCATCATCTGCAAGGATACCACTGTCTTGTCAATCTTGTCCATAATCCTTGTCCTTTCTCACAGGAACCGCCTTTTTGCGCATGCGCATTATCAGGGAGCATGCCACCCACACCATAGCCATTACGATGATAGCACCGATGATCCCTGAGAGATGGCTTTCATAGTCGGGCAACACGGCGGTGGCGCTTTGCAGATTTGACGCTATTTGAGAGATTTTGTCGGTAGTGCCCCCGAAATCATCGCCGGCAACCTTGGCGATTGACCACTCCAGACCATCGGGGTCGGCCGATGCAAGCAATGCCAAGCCTCCGCCTATTGCTATTGCAGCTGCTCCGAAGGCTAACAGGACTTTTTTCATATTTGGCTTTTTGTGCTCTGCCTGCCGATCGGCGATCAGAAGCGATGGCTGAGTGCGTTGCACGAACCAGAGCACGGCTCCTGTGGCCAGGCCTTCGCCTAAACCAACGGCCAAGTGAATGCTGCTCATTAGCAGCAGGAATGTGCTTGTGCTGAGGGCAGTGACGCCTGACAGTTTCGTCTCGAGCGTAACGAGCATGGCACCCAATTCCAGAGCCACCACACATGCCAATATCGCACTGCCAAACATGCGCCATGGCGATGCGGGATATTTCATCAAGGGCTTGAAAATCAGGGGATAGGCAACCAAGCAACTCATGGCTCCCATATTTATGATGTTGCATCCGAGGGCCAGCAAGCCCCCATCGGCAAAAATCAGGCACTGTATGATGAGCACCGACGAAATCGTGAGGAAAGCAGCCCAGGGGCCTAAGATCGCTGCGAGGAATATGCCACCGATGATATGGCCCGACGAGCCGGTGCCGGGTATGGAAAAATTCACCATCTGAGCTGCGAAAACAAAAGCGCCCAGCACCCCCATCAGGGGTACCAGGTCAGTGCGCTGGCTTTTTTTCACTTGAGCTCCGGCAGTGACAATCAAGGCTGAGGCAGCCACTCCCATTACGGCTGCCACTGGCGTGGAGATCAGTGCATCGGACATATGCATAAGCAATCACTGTTTGGGTAAGTAAAGTATTAACAAAGTCGCAGTAGGTTTAGTTCTGCTTTCACGAGGGAACATTTAGGCTAAGTAAGACGTTTCTACTTTAGACGTTTCAGCATAACCTATAACATAGATATGAACAGTCAGACTTCAACAGCAACAAAGCCCGAATGGCACATGCGGCCAATAGGGGTATTGCTTCGCGGTGCGGGGCAGGTGATGTTTCAAAACAGTCCCTGGACAGGCCTTCTATTCTTAGCAGGCATATTCTGGGGTGCCTATGCTGAAGGCTTAGGAGTAGTGGCCTGGGGCGCATTGGTGGGCTTAGTCGTGTCCACGGCCGCCGGCTATGTGCTAAAGCTTCCAGAAGAGAACGGTGCCCAGGGCCTATGGGGCTTCAACGGCATCCTGGTGGGCTGCGCCTTCCCCACATTCATGGGTAACACCATATGGATGTGGATTGGGCTTATCCTATGCGCTGCCATGAGCACCTGGGTGCGCTCTGGATTCAACAAGGTGATGGCGCCTTGGGGCATAAATTCGCTTACTTTTCCCTTTGTGTTCACCACCTGGGTGTTTTTGCTGTCAGCTCGCCAATTTGCGGGAATGCCTCCTACGCATATGAGCACTCCGGAGATCACCTATGCCATCGACAGCAGCATCAATTTAGGATTCTGCGACTTGGTGGTGTATTGGCTCAAAGGCATTAGCCAAGTGTTCCTGATCAATTCATGGGTGACTGGCATATTCTTCCTGGCAGCCTTGGCAGTGTGCAGTTGGCGCTCTTGCTTGTGGGCAGCCATTGCGTCGGCAGTGTCGCTTTTCATAGCCATCGTATGGGAGGGCCCGGGCGCAAGCATAGAAAGCGGCCTCTACGGCTTCTCTGCTGTGCTTACCGGCATCGCGCTTGGAGCCACATTCTGCCGCCCGGGTTGGAAGACAGCAGTGTGGACTCTGCTTGGCATCATTGTCACAGTATTTATCCAAGCAGGAATGAACTCCCTCTTCTATCCTCTGGGTTTGGCTACCCTCACAGCGCCATTCTGTGTGGCCACCTGGCTTATGCTGCTGCCACAATACAAGTGGTTCTTGCCAGAAAATTGACCTGATATAAATAATCCGTAGCATGGCAGATAAAACTCAAAAAATCGAATACCTATCCACAATGCCAATGGGCTGGAAGCACTATTGGATTGTGTTTGTGGGGAGCCTGGGCCAGCTTATCGGCACAGGCCTGGCCACCCTCGTAGGCATCATTATCCCCATGCTGCAGCTTATTTTGCATCCCGAGCTTTCATCATGGATGCAGGGCTTGATTGGAGCCATGGACTTGATAGGCATAGCCGTGGGCTCAGTCATACTTGGGCGCTTGAGCGACCGCTACGGCTATCTTTTCTTCTTCCGGTTCTGCCCCGCTTTGGTGCTTGCAGCCTCGATAGTGGCATTGATATTTCCCCATGTGCCTGTGCTGCTGGTGTGCCTGTTTTTCATGGGCTTTGGCATCGGCGGGGAATACAGTCTGGATTCTGATTACATAAGCGAATTGATGCCTGATCGCTGGAAATTCCTGATGGTGGGCGTGGCTAAGGGAGGATGCGCCTTTGGCAATATCCTGGTGGCAGCCATTTGCTGGGTAATGATTCTGCATATGGGCGCTGCACAGATGTGGCCGCGCCTGCTATGGATCATGGTGGGGATCACGGTGGTGATGATTGCATGCCGCATCCGATTCTGGCAAAGTCCCAAATGGCTGCTCGATCATGGAGAGAACGCTAAGGCTCAGGAGGCGGTGAAGCATTTCTTCGGGCCGAATGTGGAGGTGGTGGAGAGTGACAAGCCTGCCACGCCTCCAGTGCAGAAGCCCATCGGAAAATTTATCGCAGAAAATGTGAAGCAGATTATCCTTACAGGCATCCCCTGGGCCTGCGAGGGTCTGGGAGTGTATGGCATAGGCGTGTTCCTGCCCATCTTGGTGATGGCCCTGGGCATTGAGCATATCCCGGCTCATGCCACAGGCATTGAGCATGTGGCAGCCTCGGTGGAGGTGACTCTCTGGATTAGCTGCATTATCCTGCCTGGTTTTCTTTTAGGCTTGTGGCTGATCAATAAAGCGAGGCTTACTGCCATACAGTCGTGGGGCTTTCTCCTGTGCGCTGTAGCATTGGTAATATTGCTCTATGCTTATGAATTGAAATGGGCCACCTGGATTTCCATAGCCGCCTTCATGGCATTTGAGCTTTTCCTCAACATGGGTCCCCATCTTATCACCTATGTGCTCCCTTCTAAGGTATATCCGGTCAGCGACCGAGGGCAAGGTACAGGCATTGCCGCATCAATAGGCAAAATCGGAGCTGTCTTGGGAGTGTTTTTCATTCCAATCATTCTTAATCATGCCGGCATCAGGGCTGTGCTATGGGTTTCGGCCGGAGTCATGCTATTAGGAGCCTTGGTGACATTCGCATTCCGGCGAGCAGCTGACAAATAAGAAAATCCCGCAATCAGGATCACTGGTTGCGGGATTCGAGTGAATGAGAAAAACTTTATCTCTGCATTAGTTTGCGGGCTGTGCCATCGCTGTAGCGGATGATCACCATGCCGCGATAATGCTCGTCTACTTGAGTGCCGTTTATGCTGTATCTTGCTATTTCGGTAGCGGGAGCTACTGCTTCTGCGCTTTCGATGGTTTCGATTGACGACATTGCGCCGCTTGTGCCATTCTCCAGGTCAACCACCATGTACGACTCGATAGCTGAGCTGATAGTCTTACCCTCGGCTGTCATGTGAGCCACTACGGTGAAGGCAAACTGATCAAAGCCGGTCTCGTCGAGGTTTTCAAATGTGTAGCTGCCGGTCTCAGCATCAGTGTCAACACTTGAGAGATAGGTGATTGCAGCTGCGCCAGCCTTCACTTCCTGCTCAACCTTGAGGTAGTCGATCATGAATGCGCCGTAGTCGTTGGCATAGAAGCGTAGCGAATTGTCCTTGCCGGTGATGTTGAGGTCAAGGTAGCCTTCGATCACGCCATTGGCATCGAATGTGAGGCTGATTGCCAGGTCGCCATATTTGAGGGTGAAGTTGCCATCGGGCTGGCCATAGGCCTTGAGGGTGATGCGGGTCCAGGTGTTGTTGTCGAGATAGAGCACCGGAGTAGCCAGGTAGCTTTCTACAAAGAATGCCTCTACCACGCCCATGCAGCTTGCTGAGATTGAGTTGCCAGCGCCTGACCAGCCGGGAAGCATGGTGTAAGCGTCGAGGTTCTCGTCGCCCCAATAGTTGCTAAGATCCACAGGTGAATAGGGATCTGATGAGCCGCAATCAGCTGTGATCTTCGAGAAGTCCTCTTCCAGGAGGGTCAGGAAACCGTCCTCGGCTGCCACGATTGCTCCATAGTTGTATACAGTGTAGCTTTCAGCCTTAGCTACGGGAGCCCAGTTGGCGGTGTAGCTGCCACGCGAATCAATGTCGCTGGCTTCTTCAAGCTCGGGCGAGGCGATCACAAGAGCGTGCTGCATTGTTGACTCTGAGTATAGATAAATGCGCTTTGAGTCGATTCTGTAATAGTAGTCGCCCAGAGGATCGAGGTCAGTGAGTTCATACTGGCAAACCTTGCCTTGTCCGGTCACATCGGCATACCAGTAGTCTTGGAGATCGGGCTCGTCGGCAAACTCGGGCCACAGGCATTGGAGTTCGAGTTCGCCGGGACGTGTGGTCTTGGCATAGAGGTCGTCGATGATCACATATTCGTCATCTGCCAGATCCTCAAAACGTACTCGGATGCCATCATACTGCAGCTTGAAATCGCCCCACATCTCATAGTCCATGTCGAGGGCATCGCCATAGGTGAAATAATAGAGAGGCAGATAGCCATATTCTTTCCAAGTGTCGCCAGTCTTGAAATCAAAGTATATCTTGGCGTTGGTATCGTCCTGAGCCTTAAGCCAGCAAGTGAAATTGTAAAATTTGGCAATGTACTCGGGAGCTGTAATGGCGTCGCCGTTGTAGAGTTTGAGGCCACGGCTGTTGTCGGAGCCTTCGCCTTCCTGGATGCCGCTGTTGGCAGAGAGGTCATATGTCCACTCGCTGCCAGAGAGCGGGTTGGCGCCTTCGAAGTCCTCAGTGTATTCCACATCGCCGTCGGCAAGGTAGTTTACCTTCCACAGCCAGATGTGATAGCTGAATGCGCGATCCACGGGATCCCAATTGAGAGTCATTGACTCGTTGGTGACATTGGTAATGGGGTTGATCTTAGGTTCAGCCAGGAAGTCGATAGGATTCACCACAACCTTGATCCAATCAAATTCGATAGCGCCGGTGGCAGAGAACATGATGAAACCATCGGCATCGGCCTGATAGTTGCGATAGGTGTATTCGATTTCCACCCAACCTTCTTCATCACGCAGGCGGAAAGCATACATCTTGCTGGGATCGTCGGTCTTGGCATAGCTGGGATTCTCGAGGCCTCCGACTACCGGGATAATGTTAAGTTCAGCAGTGAGGTAATCGCTGGGGAAAGCTCTAACCTTGGCAGTCACGGTGATGTCGCCTGAATAGTCACCCATCGGAGTGTTGATGCGGCTTGAACTGTTGGTCTGGCCATAAATGAGGGCACAACCGCCTGCCTGGTATACCCAGTCGCCGCTCCAGCCGGGCTGCTGAGTGAGAGAAGCATCAATAAAGGCGTGTCGCCAATGAAGACACGCCTTTTCATTATAATACACCCCTCTTTGGTTATGGTCAGTTTTGAATTGCTTTGCGTGATGTGCCGTCGGAGTATCGGATGATAACAATGCCCTTGTATGAGGCATCTACGGGAATGCCGCTGATGGCATGGCGAGATATCTCTGCGGGAGTCTGGTCGCTTTGGATTCTGCCTATGGCTCCTAAGCTTATGTCGCGCATGTATATTCTCTCGCAATTGACAATGCGATGATCAGTGCGGTCAATCAACAGGGCTATGATGCCGCCGTTTGAGCCCTCATACCATTGTGGCATGTCGAGCATAGCGGAATATGGGATAGTCTGGTCGGCTTGGATTTCTTCGGGGAGCGATCCGTCAAAGCCGTCGAAAGCGCCAAAATCGCTCATCAGCACATCGTCGAAGTACAGGTCTTCGCCTGTAACTATGCTGGGCTTGTCTTCCCAGCCGCCCATCGGGCCAGCTCCGCCGCCTGAATAGCCATTCTTTTGGTAGAAGCCATCCTGCTGTATGCGGTCCTCAAAGGCCAAAAAGCCTATGGCCATCTCATGAGCATCATAAGCTTGTGCAAATGTGAGATTTACAGTCACGTTGGCTGTCGTATAATCTTCTGATCGGGTAGCGCTGAGGCTCATGGCTGCATAGATGGGTTCTGTCTCAAGAAGTGAAATGTATTGGCTGGTAAAGTTGCCGGGATCGCATTGGGTAGTGCGGTTGATATCGCCAGCGGGAAGCCCTGTTAAGTCAACAAAATAACTTAGTTCTTCAAGATAATCGTTGTTCATCAGTGCGTCGCCGCTATGGGTGGCCAGACCGATGATGTGTTGACGATAATTTTCGCGTATGTCATCGAGGGCTACGATGCCGCGCACGCACCATTGGCACCACATGCCGGTGATGTCTTCGCAGAGCACTTTGCGGGGGTAGCTCTTTACCGACGCATTGCTCTGATAGCGGATCCCGTCGGCCTCGGCCCATAGGACATAGTCTTTGCTTTGGAGCGCTTCGATGCTGACTGGGAGCTCCAACTCTGCAATGTAGCTGGTGCCATAAGCCAAGGGCTGCTCAATGGCTTTCGAGAAGGTTTGGCCTTCGCAGTCAATGCCTATTGCATAGCTGCTGACCCCATCCGGAATGCGAGTGCTGATCAAGGCTTTGATTTTTATGATGCCTTCGTAGGGGACTGTTGCGCCGGTGACTGGCAGAGCAAAAACCTGATACGGGGCACCCACATAGATGTCGTCGATGAATAGGCGGTTGCAATCAGTAGAATTGTTGACAAAGGCCACCGAGATTGTCTTTCCGGCATATTCGTCGAGGGGAAGTTCATATTCGATCCAGTCGGCGTTCTCAGCGTCGATTTGCTTGATGGGTTCGCCAAAGAGTGTCTGGTCAGTAGCTGTGCCTTCAGCGACATACACGGCGTAGCCGTCGGGATGCTTTGAGTCAGAGGCTTTTGCTCGCCAGCGGAGCACCATGTCGCTGCCCTGAATTTGGATTCCTGGGATTATCATCCAGTCATCGCTCGTGCCTGCTGACTTGTACCATGAGGTGCTGCAAGCCGCCATATTGTTTTCCTGTGGAGGGATCAAGGCAATCCAGGGCTTGCCTACTTCGAAGCCTTGGTTGCTCATCGACGACGACGGCTCATTGCCATCAGCGTCAATCAGAATAAAGTCTTGGGGGATTCCGTTGCTGAAGTCGCAATCGAGAATCACTTGTGCGCTGCTACGAAAAGAAAGAAAGAAGAAAAATAGAGCCGCAGTAATCGCACATTTTTTCATCGTATGTAATAAGAATGCGGATTAGTGCGCATTCATGTCGCAAAAGTAAGGATTTTTTTTCAGAATGACAAAATAAAAATTGGCACAAATCCTGCGATTGGGCGAAAAATTGAGATTTTGTGGCTTAAATTCTACTAATGGTTGAAAGTTTTTTCGTAATATTGCAACATATTTCTTGCAACAACACGCTTCACATGAAATACCCTATAAAGGAAATCCTAAAATCACACATTGGCACAGTGATTCCAGCCTTGGCGGTTGCAATCTTGGTTTTGGTTTGCAACCAAATGTCACAAGGCGCCAATTTTCGCCAGATTGGCGTGGCCGAGGGTCTGAGCAGCCGCGAAGTCTACGAGGTGGCTCAGGACTCGGCAGGCTACGTATGGGCCTATACCCATGCCGGCATTGACCGCTATGATGGTTCGCAAATCAAGCATTACTCCCTAAAGGGAGAGCCCGACAGCAAGGACTACATGCATGCCTTCACCACTCTCCTTACCGACAGCAACGGATGCCTGTGGATTTCGCTCAAGAACGGGCGCGTGTATTCTTATGACCGACGCAAGGATGAGTTCTTGCTAAGACTCGACCTGCGGGAAAAGTTCCCTGACGTGTCGGTCTACCATGCGGCCTTTGATGCCGAGGACCATCTTTGGCTGGGCAGCGATGCGGGCCTTTATGAATGGAACGAAGAAGTGGGCGTCTTGCCTCGAGGCCTGGCAGGAAAGTGGGTTAAGAGCATAGCGATTGCTCCTAATGGACACATGTACATTGGCACCTCCGAGGGCATTTATGTGGCCAATAACAATGCCACCTCACATCAAATCATGCTCGACTTGATAGAGGGCACCCAAGGGCTCAATGTCGAATCCATGTGGATTACTGACCGCTACATATGGGCAGGCACCTATGATAGCGGCACGTGGATAATGGATCGCGAAAATGGCATCCTGAAGCATCTGCCATTCGTGCCAAATGTGCCAGTGCGCGTATTTGATCAGATGCCCGATGGCACTCTGGTAATCGGTGTCGATGGTGCTGGCGTGTTTTGCGTCGACTCTATCGAGGGCAGCCTGCGCGAGCACTATATGGCCAGCGAGGACAATCCCAACAGCATAGCTGGCAACACCATAAGCGACCTCTGGGTCGATCATGAGGGCGGCTTGTGGGTGAGCACCTCCACCAATGGCATCAATTACCTGCCAGCACAGGAGGACGAGGTGCGACGCTATGCGCATCAGATCAAGAATGCCAATTCGCTGCGCTCCAATCATGTGAATGTGGTGATGGAGGACAGCGATGGCGACTATTGGTTTGGCACCAACGACGGAGTAAGCCTTTATCGCACCGCAACCGACCGGTGGCAGCATTTCCTGGCCGATGAGGAGCATAATGCCAAGGTGGTGTTGACCTTAGCACAATGCCCAGGCAGCCAGGATGTGTGGGTTGGCGGATATGGCATCGGAGTCTATTGCATAGATAAGGATACAGGCCATGTTACTCGCATGCCCAGCCGCAGCGCCGATAAGGCAAATGGCATGCCTACTGATTATATCAATGCTATCTATGAACATGACGGCCTGCTCTGGATTGGCGGCATCGAGGGCGGACTGGCAATCTTCAACCCCAAGGATGGCACTTGCCAGTATTTCCCCAGCGATTGCATTGATATCATCAAGCCCGGTCCTGACGGCAGCGTGGTAATCGGTGGCTGCTCGGGATTCGCCATCTGGCATCCGGGAGAATCTCAACTAAAATGGCTCAAGCCCGACGGCGACCAGGACGCTCAGTATCCCGTGTCAGATGCCGTGCTCTCCCATGACGGCTGCATATGGCTCGCCACTGATGGCACGGGCCTCTTTAAGTATGACCAAAATGGGCAGCTCGTGGCTTCAATAGGCCAAGACCAAGGCATCGACTCAAATGCCATTAGCAATCTGATCGAAGATAAATACGGAAGGCTCTGGTTCACAACTGAGCAAAATCTCTATTGCTTTGATCAGTCGCAAGATCGCCTGATCAAAGCTCAGGGAATGCTGTCGTCGCCTTGGGGCTACTATAATCCGCGCTCTTCAGCCATTCTGAGCGATGGCTCTTTGATGCTGGGAACTGCCGAGGGTGCAATCCAATTCATGCCCTACGATAAGATGCAGCCCATCGAAAAGGCCAAACTTATCATAACTGACTTCAAGATTCTGTATGAGTCGGTAGGGGTAGGGCAGGCCGACGATGTACTGTCGCAGAATATCGAGGATACACAGCGAATAAAACTGCCTCGCAACCAAAATTCATTCTCCATATCCTTTTCCACTATCAATTTCACCACGCCTACGCGGATTTGCTACGAGTATCGCCTGATCGGCAAGGATGATGGCTGGACCCAGTGCGACAATGCATCTACTGTCCATTTCACAGATCTTCAGCCCGGAAAATACATCTTCGAACTTCGAGCTTTCGATCGATGGACTGGTCAACCCATAGGCGAACGCCAATTGCAAATCATTGTGCGCAGCCCGATTTGGACTTCATGGTGGGCAATATCTTTGCTTACAATCCTGCTATTGGTGTTAGGCTGGGTGGTATTCCAGAACTTGCGCCATCGCACCAAGGAGAAACTGATAAAGGAGAAAATGCAATCGTTTGTGAATCTGGCTCACGACATTCGCACCCCCGTATCCTTGATCAAGGCTCCTCTGAGCGAAATGATGACCGATTCGGATGTGCCACAACCCTGTAAGGAACGTCTTGACTTGGCTCTCAAGAATGCTGACAAGTTGCAAACAATGGTAGGCAATCTGCTCACTTTGCAGAAGGCCGAACTGCGACCCGATGAGAAACTTCCGGTGCGTGAGGTCAACTTGGCTGAATATGCCTCTGGCAAAATCAAGGAATATGAATTGATGGCCATCCAGAAAGATCTTCAGCTTAAGGCAAATATTGACACCAAGGTCCCAAAGGTGTGGATGAATACTCGCAAAATTGACCGCCTGCTAGACAATCTCATCACGAATGCCATTCGGTATACACCTCGTGGCGAAATCACTGTATCGGTGAAGAGCGACGAGCGCACTTGGAGCATTGCTGTCAGCGACACGGGCATAGGAATCCCTAAGGAAGAGCAGAAGCGAGTATTCGACGCTTTCTATCGGGCCAAAAATGCCATCAAGGAGAGCGAGGCAGGCTCCGGAGTGGGACTTATCATCGCTCAGAGCATTACGCGCCAGCATGGCGGCACGCTCAACTTGGAGAGTCTCGAGGGGTATGGCACCACATTCACCGCACTCTTCACCAATCGCTATAACCCGCGCCTCATGATGGTCGACGAAGTGCCTGCCGTGGAGGATACCACTAAAAAAACGGAGGCCGAAGAGCCCGAAGCAGAAAAGGAGAGCAACGTATTGCTCATCGCTGAGGATAATGAAGAACTGCGTAATTATTTGGCTAAGAGCTTAGGAGCGGAATATCAGATAATAGAGGCTCGTGATGGAAAGGAAGCCCTGCGGCAGGCCCAAGAGAAGAATCCAGACCTGGTGCTGAGCGATGTCGACATGCCTGTGATGCGAGGTGATGAGATGTGCCGGGAACTCAAAAGCGCCGTTGAGACAAGCCATATACCTGTGGTGCTGCTCACTGGCCTTGGCGAACGCGAGAACATCATCAGCGGCCTTCAGGCTGGAGCCAACGATTACATTGTGAAGCCTTTCGACTTGCCTGAATTGCGTCTGCGTCTTCGCAATCTCCTTGGCAATCGAGAAAAGTTGCGCAAGGCATTAGTGGATTCCGAGCCAACAGAGTCAGCCCTGGAGGAATGCGACAACACTCTGGATCGCGAGTTCCTCGACAAAGTCCACCGGGTAATTAATGACCAGATTGGCAATATTGACTTCTCTATGGCTGACTTTTGTCAGGAATTGGGCATGAGCCGCACTTCTGTTTATAATAAGGTCAGAGCCTTGACGGGCCGTGGCCCTAACGATTACATTCGCATCATGCGTCTCAATCGCGCCCATGAGCTCCTGCTCACCAAGCGCTACAATGTTAGCGAGGTCTCGCTGATGGTAGGATTTGCAGATCCTAAATATTTCAGCACATGTTTTAAAAAGAAATTTGGAGTTTTGCCTTCAAAGATATGAAACAAGAGGATAAATTTGATCAAGAGGCTGCCCGGATCGTGATCCGTCAGATTCAGGAAAAGCCTAATAGCGTGATTGGTCTGAGCACCGGTCGCACCACAGGCAATATGCATCGCATCATTGCCAAGACCCTAAAAGAAGAAAACATCGATTACAGCCATGCCACATTTTTTGGCATCGATGAGGTGACTAACGTGTCGCCTGACTACAGCGGCGCTTGCGTGAAGATGCTGCGCGACGAGCTGATCGATTCGCTTGCTGTAGCTGACGAGAATTTTCTGATGCTCCCCACCGTTAGCGATGATTGGGACGATGCATGCTCATGCTTCGTGGCAGAGCTTAAGGCGCGTGGAGGAGTCGACCTCTTGATGCTTGGCATAGGCGAAAATGGCCATTTGGGCTTTAACCAGCCTGGGTCTCCCTGGGAAAAGGAGGCATGGGTCACTGTGATGTATCCTGAACTCGAAGAGCGCATACGCCGCGAGACTTCCACTCCCGCGGAGGTCCCGCTGGGAGGCGTCACCTTGGGCATCAAAGAGATAATGCATGCTCGCCGCATAGTGCTCTTGGCCAAGGGAAGCCATAAGGCTGAGATCGTAGAGCGGGCCAAGAATGGGCCTATAACCCTGGATGTGCCGGCCTCGTGTCTGCAGTTGCATCCCAGTGTGGAGTGGCTGACATGTTTTTAGGATTCCTCGATTCCAGGATTCCTCGATTCCAGGATTCCGGGATTCCTCGATTCCAGATTATAAAAAATGTAATAAGATAAAAATGAAAAGTTATTTGGGACCATTCCTGACAATGGTGTTTCTGTTTTTGGTGGTGGGTTTCCTTACCACGGCCAATATGCAGTTTCAGTCGCCTCTGCAACAGACCTTTTTGCAGCAGGCCGGCGATATGAAGAATACTCTTACATTGCTGATTACTTTTTCGTGGTTTTTGGCATATCCTCTATGTGGCGGCGTAGGCAGCCGCTGGATTGACAAAAAGGGATATAAGGTCACTCTTCTTCGTGGCCTTATGACTATGGTCGCTGGTCTGTTGCTCTTTTACTTATCTTCGGCTTTCACATATTATTATCCCGAGAACACTTTGGCAATTGGTTCGGCTTCCCTGCCGGTGGGCTTCTTCATCTTTTTGGTAGGCTCTTTCGTGACCGGAGCGTCGGCTACAATATTGCAAGTGGTGATCAATCCGTATCTGACTGCGTGCCAAGTTAAAGGCACCCAGAGCATTCAGCGCCTGGCCATAGGTGGCACTGCCAACTCGGTCGGCACCACGATCGCTCCTTACTTTGTGGCTGGCGTAGTGTTCGGAGGCTTGGCTCTGGAGGATGTGAAGGTAGAGCAGCTGATGGTGCCGTTCTTGGCGTTGACAGCAGTGATAGTTGTGGTGGCTTTGGTGCTTAGCCGCATCTCGCTGCCCGACATACAGGGCACGCGTCAAGATGGTGGTGTAAAGCTGGAGCGCAGCGTATGGTCATTCCGCCATCTTACGTTGGGCGTCATCGCCATCTTTTTTTATGTGGGTGTGGAGGTTTGCGTAGGAGCCAACCTGAATCTTTACGCAATAGAGTTGGGATATGAAGATGTGGCGCTTATGGCCACAATCTATTGGGGTCTGATGCTGGTGGGCCGCAGCATATGCAGCGTGCTGAGCAAGATCCCTCCGCGAGTGCAGTTGACCTTTGTCACCTTGGGTGCCTCATTGCTCCTGATCAGCGCAATCATATTTGAGAATCCTTGGCTCTTGGCAGCCATTGGCCTTTTCCACTCCATTATGTGGGGCGCCATCTTCACTCTCGCCGTAGCTGAGTTGGGCAAGTACACGGCCAAGGCCACGGGAGTGTTCATGATCGGAGTTGTCGGCGGTGCCATATTGCCCTTGGCTCAGGGAGCCTTAGCCGATGCGTTTGGATCATGGGAATACACCTGGCTGCTGGTGTTGGCAGGCGAAGCCTATATGCTGTACTATGCTCTGTTGGGCTCAAGAATCAAAGAAGTAAAAACCGAATATAACCCCTCGTTTCAATGAAAAAAATACTTTTTATAGCCATATTGATGGCAGCTCTGGCAGCCTCTGCTGCAGATAGAGTGGTAGTAGCGTACCTTACCTCTTGGAAGGATGCCATGCCTGACCCTACGCTAATGACACATATCAATTACGCATTCGGCCATGTCACTGACTCTTTCGATGGGGTCGAGGTCCATAATCCCTCGCGTCTTGACCAGGTAGTGGCTCTCAAGAAGCAAAATCCTGATCTGAAAGTGCTCCTTTCGGTAGGTGGCTGGGGCAGTGGCAATTTCAGCGAGATGGCTGCCGATCCTGACAAGCGCAAGGCCTTTGCCAAGGACTGCGCGAGAGTGGTAAAAGAGCATGGCCTTGATGGAATTGACATTGACTGGGAATACCCCACAAGCGCTATGGCAGGCATTTCTGCCTCGCCTGATGACACCGCCAATTTCACCCTGCTGATGCAGGATTTGCGCAAGGCTCTGGGCAAGGACAAGGAGCTGACATTAGCCACAGTGTGCAGCGCCGACTATATCGACTTCCCCGCCATAATGCCATCGGTTGATTTTGTCAATATCATGGCATATGACATGGGCAATGCTCCAAGTTTGCATTCTGGTCTTTTCCATTCGCAGCATACCCTGGGCATGTGCTCGAGCGAGGCCGTGCAAGCTCACCTGATGGCCGGAGTGCCCCGCGAGAAATTGGTGATGGGCATGCCTTTTTATGGGCGTGGCGGCAAGAAATACCACGATTTCCAAGATTTCAAGGATACTGGCTACAGCACCCGTTTTACTGAGCATTGGGATGAGTCGGCCAAGGTGCCTTATCTTACCGATAGCGTTGGCGAATTGGTGTTTGGATATGAGAATGTGAGGTCAATCGGATATAAGTGCCAATACATCAAGGATCAGAAGCTTCGTGGTGGCATGTACTGGAGCTATGATAGCGATGCCGACAAGTGCGAGCTGGCCCAAGCAGTAAAGAATTATCTGATTGATGATCAGCCCTTCCGTGACCCGATGCGCAATGTGATTGTGCTTGCCGAATGCGCAGGTCAGCATAAGGCTTTCGTGGATGCTGCCATGAAATGGCTTTTCGACGAGAGCGCGGTGCAAAATCTCAGGCTGCAGCTTTTCAACAATGCCGACTGCCTGGTCGACCGCGACCTCATGGCTCGCACCGATCTAATCATTCAGCTCGATTTTCCGCCATACACCTGGCCCGAGCAGGCTCAGCAAAATTTTATAGAATATATAGAGCAAGGGCGGGGAGGATGGATCGGATTTCACCACGCTACCCTGCTGGGCGATTTCGATGGCTGGCCCATGTGGAAGTGGTTCAGCGATTTCATGGGAGGCATCGAATTCAAGAATTACATAGCGCCTCTGGCTGATGGCACCGTGCATGTCGAGGCTGGAGAGCATGCGCTCTTTGACAATGTGCCCAACGAGTTTGTGCTTAAGGATGATGAGTGGTATACCTATCATTCCTCGCCGCGACCCAATGTCACGGTGCTGGCCAATGTCGACGAAGCGTCGTACACCCCGGCCTCGGATGTGACTATGGGCGACCATCCTGTGATCTGGACCAACCCGGCCAAGCAGGCGCCTAATGTCTATTTCCAGTTTGGCCACAGCCCTAAGCTGCTGTCAAGTCCGGAATTTTGCCGCCTTTTTCACAATGCCATCGCTCTTTGCTTGAAATAATACGCGAGATATGTTGGTGTCGGCTCTGTTGCCTCTGCTTACTGCGGGTAATGGAGCCGATCTTCGTTTATATTGGTGAGTACCTCGTCAAGATACTTGCGAGCAGCCGTTTTTGCGCCAGGCAGATCCATGTAAGAATAGTTGCCGCAGTCGCGCGGCGTGGCTCCAGGCACCTCTCCCTTATAATCAGCTATGAATCGGAAAGTCTCTTGCATCAGCTTTACAATGTCGGCCGATTCAAGGTGCCCCTGCATTATCAGGTACGAACCGGTGCAGCAACCCATTGGACCCCAATATACAATGTCCTTAGCCCACACTGGGTGATTGCGCAGGAATGTGGCTGCCAGGTGCTCTATTGTATGGCAAATCTGGCCGCTTAGGGCAGGCTCGCGGTTGGGGGCCGTCATGCGTATGTCAAATGTCGTAAGTTCATCGCCTTGGGGGGTAGTGTCGCGTCGCGACACGTATATGCCCGGCAGCAGGCGCAGATGATCTATTGTAAAACTGGCGATCTTTTCCATCAGTTGCATTGTTAGGTGTTGTAGATTTACAAAATTAGAAAATTTTGTCTGAATCTCAAAATTATTTTGATATGTTGAAAATACGCATTAACTTTGCAATGATTTCTAACTGACATCGACATGTATACTTATAAATATCCTCATGCGGCCATTACCACTGATTCGGTGGTCTTTGGCTTTGATGGTCGCCGACTGTATGTGCTGCTGATCGAGCGCGGTCAGGACCCTTATCGTGGATCGTGGGCTCTGCCCGGTGGCTTTTTGAATATGGATGAGACAGTGGAAGAGTGCGCGCGTCGCGAACTCTTTGAGGAGACGGGCATCAACGACGCCTACCTGGAGCAATTCCATGTGTTCAGCACTGTCGATCGCGATCCTCGCGAGAGGGTAGTGACTGTGGCTTTCTTAGCATTGGTGCGAAAGTCGCAGCTTACCGCTGGCGATGATGCGGCCAAGGCTCAATGGTTCGAACTCGACGAATTGCCACCTTTAGCATTCGACCATGCTGAAATAATACAGATGGCTCGAGAGCGCCTGCAGGAAAATCTGCGCACTCGCCCAATAGCCTTTAGGTTGCTTGATAAGAAATTTTCCATGACAGAGCTGCAGCGCATCTATGAGGCTATCAATGGCACCTCGTATGATCGCCGCAATTTCGCTCGCAAGATGTCATCGACCGGCCTATTGCGAGAAGAGGGAGTGAGTCCCACTCCCTCGCACAATCGGTTTCCCAATCTGTATTCTTTCGATGAGGATGCCTACGAAGCCGAGGCACCCTCGCGAAATCCTTTCGACGTATAAAGAGGCTCTATTCTACGAATTTAGCCTTCGAGGCATCTCTTGGCTTGGCCTCGGGCGACTCGTCGGGATAGCCCACGGCAATGGCATAGAGCAGTTCGTAATCCTCGGGGATGTCAAGGCGCTCCACATAGGGCTGGGCCTGCTCATTGGTCTTCATGAAATTGATGGGCCCTCCCAGGGGGCATGTGCCTAAGCCCATGGCTTGGGCGGCCAGGATCATGTTTTCGCCAAGCATGCCGCAGTCGAGCTGTCCGCTGCCATCCTTAGGCGAGGCTATGAAGATTACGGCCGGTGCGTTGCGGTACATGTTCTTGAATCCGGGATCTTCGGCCATCTTGGGGTTAGCCTCGCGGAAGATTTCGGTGATGCCGTTGATGTACTCGGGGTTGTCAACCACTCTTACCTGCCAAGGTTGTTGGTTCATGCCGCTGGGGGCATTGATGCCGCATTCGATGATTTTCTCAAGCTTTTCGCGCTCTACGGGGGTGTCTTTATATGCTCGGATGCTGTGGCGCGCCATTATGGTCTCAATCACGGCATTGCAGTTGGCGCAGCCTTGGGGCTCGGCTGCGGCCTCTTCCTGGGCCTTTTGTCCTTGACAGCTGACTGCCATGGCAGCTACTAAGGCTAATAATATACTTTTATTCATTGCATTGTGGATTTTTGGTTCGCCACAAAATTACACAGAATTTCCGACATCACCAAATTTCCACAACCCAAACAACCGCTTTTTGAGGCTTCAATATACCCTGAGATATTCTTCCCAGGAGTCGGGATATTTCTCCTTGGCTCTTTTTACTATGCTTTCTGGTATGGGGGTTGAGTAGTAGTCCAGCCCCCGGTCTTTCAAGAAATCGA